>UQRL01000030.1 GCA_900543555.1 uncultured Oscillospiraceae bacterium
TCCACGGCCGCCAGTTCGTGGTGGACTCCCCAGAGGTCAACGTCCTCATCCTCCTCCCCGAGCGCACCTTCGGCAACGACTGCACCTTCTTCCCCTTGAAGGGCGAGGAGCAGATCCGCATTACACTGTGAGGAGGGCTTTCCGGCTGGAGGACTGACTGCCTCTCTCCGCCCCTTTTACAACGAGGGTTGGTTTTCAACCCCTTGCAAGCAGCAAAAAGCATCGGACATTCCGCCCGATGCTTTTTGTTTTGAGATTTTTCGCGGGAAACCCCGTCCCCTTACGCCCGTGCCTGCTTAGGGGAAACGTGAAAATACTGTTTAAACGCGCGGGAAAAGGCGTACACGCTTTCATAGCCCACCAGGGCCGCCACATCCTTCATCTTGATAGAAGGGTCCTCCTGAATCAAACGCTTGGCCTCCCGCATCCGCACCGACACAACGTACTCGGAAAAGCTTTGATGCATCTGTTCCTTAAACAGGCGGCTAAAATAGGTATAGCTGACCGAGACCTTTTCCGCCACCTCATTCATGCTGATTTCCCGGTTAAAGTTTTTCTCCACATATTCCGTGGCCGTGGACAGAATATAGGCGTACTTATCCGTGGAGACGCGGCTTGCGGCCTCCACCTGCTTCAGAACGCCGTCCAAATATTCCCGCATGGCCTCTAAACTGCCAAACCGGCTGAAGTGCGGGAAGGGCTCCAGCTCCATGTGAAAGCCCGACGCCATCTCTTGAACCTGGGAGACCCAATAGGTGTAAAAGCTGCGGATCTCTTCGGGAAAGGGCTCCTCTTGAAAAAAGTCGGGACAGAAGATCCTCTGCAGCCATTCCGAGATTCCTGAAAAATTCCGGCTTTGAAAGGCGGAATGAATCCTGGACTGATACCGGGGCAGACGGCTTCTTTCTGCGGACCATTGGGGAGAGGCGAAGCGAATGGAAAAATCCTCCAACAGCCGGTAAGCCATGGTGTACCGGGCCTCCTTATAAAAAGTTGGATATTCCTCCAGAGACGTGAAGGGGCAGCTGACCGCAAAACGGATGTCCACCCCCCGAGAAGCGCTGTACGCCCGGCAGGCCTCTAAACACGCCTTGACCGGCGCCTGCCTGCGGCTTTCCGTATTCAAAAACAGGAGGCCCTCTCCGTTTGCGGTTTCTATGGGGTAAAGCGCAACGCCCGCCGGCTGGTTCTCTTCGCAAAAGCCGCGCAGCACCTGCGGGCCCTGGTCCTCCCCTGTTCCAAAGCTCCAGGCCACCCAAAAGACCGGATGGGGAAAGGCGCAGGGCGGCTCCTCTTTTCTCCCCTCAAGCAGCCCCTTTGCCCATTCCCCCAAGGCCGTCTGGGGCTGCTGCCGCGGGGAGCTCTCCTCTTGGCAGCGAAGGTTTTCCGCACATTTTAGCAGCACCTCTTGGATCTGCACCAGCTTTACCGGCTTCAGCAGATAATCCACCACACCGCAGCGCAAAGCGCCCCGCATATACTCATAGTCGTCATAGCCACTTAACACCACCAGCTGAATTTCCGGGCGGGAACGGCTCACCTCCCGCACCAAGTCCAGCCCCGAACGGTAGGGCATTTGGATATCGCTGATCAGCACATTGATGGGCCGGCTGCGCAGAAGGTCCCAGGCCTCCTGCACCGAATGGGCCGCCGCCACCTCTTGGACACCCAGCCCGTTCCCCTGATCCACAATCTGGATCTTGCGCTGCATAGCTGCGCACAAAAGAGGGTCATCGTCCACAATTAGAATGGAAAGCATCTTCTCTTCCTCCTTTTTCCTCCTGGCAATCCTTTCATTTCACCCCGCCTGTCCCCGCGGGAGACCCCCGCATCACAAACAGCTCCGCCTTCTGCCGTTGAGTTTCTCAACGGCAGAAGAGGGCTAGCCCTCTTCTGGCTTATTTGCTTTGAAGAATCCACCCAAAGGCACAGGGCTTCCGCACCGGCTCTCACTCTTGCTGGCCCAATAAAATAAACATGCTGGTATACCGCCCCCTTCTGCTTCGCAGCACCAACCTGTCATCTGAGCGGGAAAATATGCGCAGCCGGTCGTTGATGTTCTCCAGCCCAATCCCGTGCTCCTTCTCATGGTGCAGGGCCAGCGCGTCATAGGGCTGGGCAAACTTCCGGTTCATGGCTTCCACCTGCCCTGGCTCCATCCCCTGGCCGTTGTCACGCACCCGCAAAATCAGCCTCTTCCCCATTTTCCGGGCGCTGACCACAATGAGGCGCTCCGCGTCCGGCGCCTTGCCGGCGAAGCCGTGCTCAAAGGAATTTTCCACAATGGGCTGGAGCAAAAACCGGGGAATGGGCAGGTTTAAAAGCGCCTCCGCCGCATGGACCCGCAGCACCACGCTGTTCCCATAGCGGCACCTTTGCAGGCTCACATAATTTCTCACATGGTTCAGCTCCTCCCGCAAAGGCAGCATGGTGCTGGAGGCCGTGGTGTTGTAGCGGATCATCTGGGCAAAGTCGCACATGGTGTCCGCCACCTCATATTCCCCGTCCAGTGTAAGCTTTCCCGCGAACATGTCCAGGGTGTTGTAGATGAAGTGGGGATTGATCTGCAGGAGAAGGGCCTTCAGCTGGGCGTCCTTATAAGCGGTCTCCTTTTGGATATTTTCCCGCATCAGCACGCGCATCCTGTTCAAAACCCGGTTGAACTGTTCTCCAATCGTGCCAATCTCATCCCTGCGGTCAACCGCCAGCGCCCCGTGGAAGTTGTCCCCGGCAATGCGCTCCATATCGTACCCATACCGGCGCAGCCGGGCTATGATGGAGCGAACCAGCGAATAGAACAGGGACAAAAACAGGAAGGAAAGGATTCCCATAAACGCCAGTGTAACCAGGGAATTTTTCTGCAGGATTCCATGCTCGCCCGCGGAAAGGGCCACCCCCACCTGCAGGGGAAGCCGGTCCAGAGGGGCGGAAAAATACCGCACCGGCCCGCGGGGGACCTGGCTTTTGGGGAACAAAAAGCCTGGCTCTGTCTCAACATTTGCAAACTGCGGCCGGTTTTCCTCATCCAGCAAAAACAGGGCCGTGCCCCCTTCTTGGGGCTTGCCAATCTCTGAAAACAGCTTTTCGCCCCGCATTTTCACCAGCAGGAAGCCCTCGCTTTTGCGGGAATCCGCTATAATGGGGCACAGGTAATACAACACCTGCTCCCCGTCCTGCGCTTTTACATACCAGAGGTCCTCTCGGACATCTTCCTGGATTTCTGAAAGGAGGTGCTCTGGCGCAGAGTCCATATGACACACCGTGCTGTACCCCTCGGGAATGCTGGTGTTGTCCGTTAGAAGGAAAATCCGGTCGATAGGCGGGGACACCGTATTCCCCGCCCCCTGCAGCAGGGGGAGCACCGTTTGGGTGTACTCCTCGTAGGAAGCAGCCCCGGTATAATCGTGGGAAAGAAAAGAGATCAGCCTTCGGTTGGAGGAAAGCGCGTGCACCAGCATCTCCACATGGTCCAGCTTTTCATTCACATCCTGCACCACCATCCCCAGCATATACTGGCCGCTTTGAGAAAGCTGCTGTTCATACTGGACGGCAAAGGAGCCAAAATTCCACAGCAGCAAAAGGGAAAAGGGAAACGCGATCAAACCCAAGAAGGCCCAAACAATCTTGTGGGAGATTTTCAGCCCATCCCACCAGCGTTTCATACGCATTCCCCCCTTCGTCAACGCTGGGATAGCACCTTGCAATTTTACAGTTTTGAAGGATTCCACTAGACTTTTCTCTGATTTTCGCTTATGATTTAGTGTATCAAAAACTATAGCGGTTTCCTATAAGATTTTTGTGGTTTTCCAATTGCTGTGATAAAAAAACAAGAGGTGGGATCCATGAACCATTTCCACAAGCTCTCCCTTTGGCTGCGCCGCAGGCGCAGAACCTGCTTTGCCGCCGCGGGAATTGCGGGCCTTTTGGTTTTAACCGCGTTTACCTTTGTTCACTCCCGCAGCGTCCCTTTCAAGCCCCTTCCCACAGAACCAGAGCCCGCTTTGCAGTGGGTGTTTGTCACCCCCAATGGAGAGGGCAGCCCCTCTTACCAGGCGCTCTTCCCCACCCAGGAGGAGTGCGCCCAGCTGGCTGGCATGCCTGTTGAGCTCACCTTCTGCACCATGGAAAAATTTCTAAACATGAACACGGCCGGGCTGCCCGTGGACCTGGTGACCTGCTGGTACACGGACTCCAGCTTTAAGCGGCTGGAGACCGGCGGGGAGTTCTGGCCGCTGCAGGACCTGCTGGATCAGCAGGTGCCGGGCTTCTCCCTGCCAAAAGATTTTGTCCTGTGGTGCGGCAATTTGCTGGGGAAAGTCTATGCGTATCCCCATACGGACACCGTCCTCTCCCCAGAGGAACCCAAACAGGCGGACACTGTCCTGATCGCGCGGCGCGATCTGCTGGAAAAATTCCACTGGGAACGCAGGGACTTTGAGAAAAAAGAAAGCGTTTTAGAGCAGCTGAAAACCATCCGAAAAACCTCTCCCGAGCTGACGCCCTGCTATTTGGAGCTTTCCAGCCTGCAGCAAATGTTCGGCGCCTCCCCGGTCTCCGGCGGCGAATGGGAGGACCCTTTCTTCCATCCAGCCACCCTGGAGGCACTGGAATACATGAACACCCTTTACCGGGAGCGCCTGCTTTCCCCGGATGTGTTTACCCTCAGCGAGGATACCCTGCTTTCCCAGCTGGAGGAGGGGGAGCTTTTCCTGGCCTCCTCTTCCGGGCTGGGACGCCTGCTGGCCCAGCTGCCGGAAAACCACCCCATCTTAAAGCAGTATGAAGCCATCTCCCCCATTCGCTCCGATTCCGGCCGGGAGCCCGCCTTTGCCAACAACTTTGACGAGCAATACCCCTCCACCCTGTTTCTGAAGGACAGCCCTCATCCCCAGGCCCAGGCCCGGCTGCTGGCAGGCTTCTATCTCCAAAATATGGAGCTTTCCCTCCAGCAGGAAGAGGCCCTCCGGGCGGCAGGGCTGGAAACCTTGCTTGACCAACAGCCCAAGCCGCAGCCCGCCTCACCGGAGGAACCCTATGTTGTGCCCATCACCCACTATGAGATTTTGTTCTCCCACTACTCCAACACACGCTTGGCCGCTGTGGCAGAACGGAAAACCGCCTATTGCCAAACGCAAGTGGTGCGCCTGGTAGAGGACTGCTCCCCTGAGGAGGTGGAACCGGAATACAACCAAATCGTACAAGCATTGCAAAGCGGGGAGTACCGCCTGCTGCTGGACTGGAAACAGACCCGCTATCAAAAGGCCCTGGATCTTTTGGAGGAACCACAGCTGGAATTTCAGCCGCCGGAAGGCGAAGCCCTTTCCGAAGGCATTTAACGAAGCAAAGCCGCGCCTTCAACCAAGCGTTGAAGAGCGCGGCTTTTGCCATTCCCTATTGGGAGGAACCCCCTCACGCGGTGGGCTCTAAGCGAACCAGCGCGGCGGCGCCGGGGGCCAGCGGGATGGAAAGGCTTCCCCCCGTGGATTCATAGACCTCCCCTTCCAAAAGGTCCGTTCCTCTGCCCTGCCAAGGCAGTGTATAGGTCTGGGGGGCGTCTGTCTGGTTGATGACCGTGAGGACCGTCTCTGTCTCCGTTGCCCGCTTCATGGCGAATACCTCACCTTGGGAGCAGAACCGGAGCGTGCCCTTTTGCAGCGCCTCCGACTGGAGACGGGCCCGGATCAGTTTTTGATACATCTGGAACAGGGGCTGGTCCCAATGCTCCTGGTCCCAGTCGAAGGCGGCGCGGCAGCCCGGGTCCATTGTCCCTGTCATGCCAATCTCTGTGCCATAGTAGGTGCAGGGCATCCCGGGATAGGAGTATTGGAAGACCGCCGCCGCGATCAGCCTGTTTATATCTCCCCCGCACTCGGTGAGGAACCGGGGCGTGTCGTGGCTGTCCAAAAGGTTCAGCATGGAGAAGTTGGCCTGATCCGTATTGCGCATCCAGGCGCGCGTCAGGCGCTCCTGCAGCTCCTGGGGATGGATCTTCCGCTGGGCAAAATACAGCACGCAAGCCCGCTGGACCTCATAGTTCATCACTCCGTCAAACTGGTCTCCCCGCAGCCAGGGCTCCGCGTCCCACCAGTTCTCTCCGATGATGACGGCCTCTGGATTGATGTCCTTGACCGTCCTGCGGAATTCCCTCCAAAAGTCACTATCCACTTCATCGGACACATCCAGCCGCCAGCCGTCGATACCCGTGCGGGTCCACTTTGCCACAGCCCCCAGAAGATACTCCTTGACCTCTGGGTTTTGGGTGTTCAGCTTGGGCATGCCGGGCCCTATGCCAAACCCGTCAAAATTGGGGGGATCCAGCGTAACAGGGAAGGAATGGATGTGGAACCAGTCCTTATAGGGAGAGGCTTCTCCATGGCGCAGCACATCCTGGAACTGCCGGAAATAGAAGCCGCAGTGGTTGAATACGCCGTCCAGCATAATGCGGATTCCCCGCCGGTGGGCCTGCTGCACCAGCTCCACCAGGGTGGACTCGTCCCCAAAATGGGGGTCAATGCGGGTGTAGTCGATGGTGTCGTACTTATGGTTGGAAGAGGCCTCGAAAATGGGGGTCAGGTAAATGGCGTTCGCCCCCAACTCTGTCAGGTGGTCCAGCTTCTGAACCACACCCTTCAAATCGCCGCCCAAAAAGTTGGAGCGGGTAGGCGGCGTTCCCCAGGGCTCTGTCCCTTCCGGGGAAAGGGCGGGGTCTCCGTTCCAAAAGCGCTCGGGGAAAATCTGGTAGAAAGCCGCGCTGCGCACCCATTCAGGGGGCTGGTGCACCTCCTGCGCGTGGATATAGGGGAACTGGAAATGGAGGAACTCCGTGCGCTCCCCATCAATATTGACCGTATGGGGATTGTGGAAACCGCTCTCTGCGTAGACCAGGCACTCCTCCCCGCTGGAAATCTCAAAATAGTAGCCCAAGCGGGTGTCCTCACAGCAGTATGTGGCTTCAAAATAGTCGAACAGCGCGTCGGACCCTGTCTTTTCCATGGGAAAGCGCTCTCGGGTCTTCCACAGGTACTGGTTTCCAATCACCAGCCATGCCTGCTCCACATCATCTTTGGCGGTGCGCAGCCGCACATGGAATTTTTTGGGCGCCAGCGGGTAGGCATAGGCGCTGCTTTTGGGAATATGCAAAATTGCCTGAAGCTTCAAAATAATACCTCCTTGCGTTCCTGAAAAGGGCCCCTGCGGGACGGATGCCGCCAGCCACAGGGGCCCGCTTCACGGGACTCTTTCTCAAGTGATGCTTTTCTGCTCATGGAGCCCCTGCACACTGTGCTCCATTTTCCCCTGCACAGGCACAACCGGCGGGGGATTGCCAAAGGTCGTATTGGGGAAGCGAATGGGCGCGGCCCACTTCACCGCGTTGATGATCACATGCTGGATCTCCGGCTGGTGGTAGATGGGGAACACCTCGTGGCCGGGGCGGAAATAGAAGATCTTTCCCTTGCCCCGGTGCCAACAGCACCCGCTGCGGAACACTTCTCCGCCCTCGAACCAGCTGATGAACACCTGCTCGTCCGGCTGGGGAATGTCAAACCGCTCGCCGTACATCTCCTCGTGGGGAATGATGATCTTCTCATCCAGGCCATCGGCGATGGGATGGCTGGGGTCCACTACCCACAGGATCTCCTTCTCCCCATCTTCCCGCCATTTCAGCTTCCATGTGTCCGTACCGCACAGCTTTTGGAAAATTTTCGACGCGTGTCCGGAATGCAGGACAATGAGCCCCATACCCTCTAAAACCCGCTTATATACCCGGTCCACAATTTCGTCTGCCACCTCATGGTGGGCCATGTGCCCCCACCAGATCAGCACGTCGGTGTTGTCCAGCACTTCCTGGGTCAGGCCGTGTTCCGGCTCCTTCAGGGTGGCGGTGCGCACCTCCATGCCCGCGTCCTTCAAAAAGTCCGCGATGCACCCGTGGATGCCCTTGGGGTACACCTCTGCCACTTCCGGGAACTGCACCTCGTGCAGGTACTCATTCCAAACTGTAACACGAATTGCCATCTATTCAAAACTCCTCTCCGAAACCTGCTGCCCGCTCAGCGGCAGGGCAGCCATTTTTCCTCTTCCGCCGAACGGATGATCACGTCCAGCGCATGCTGGATACGGCGCCCCTCCTCAATGGTGGCGGCCATCCCATCGCCGCGGCCGTTGAGAATATCCGCGAAGGACTGCATCTGGTCCGTGCGGAAGCGGTCCGGCACCGGCAGCTTTGTAAAGGCGCCCACCCGGTCATAGGGGGAACCAATACAGACTTCCAGCTCATCCACCCCAGGGGTCACATCCAGGCTGTAAACCAGAGCCCCCTTGCTGCCATAGATCTCCATGCGCTGATAGTTGCCGCGGCCATAGGCAAACCGGGTAACGGAGAAATTCGCGGAAGTCTTGCCATCCATCTCCATCAGGTAATGGCAGAAATCGTCCACATCCACCTCGCCCATGCCTTCGCCCTCTTCCAAACGGCGCTGGTGCACAAAGGTATCGGCATGGCCCACTGCCTTGCAGTAGCCCTTCCCGGTGACAAAGCTCACCAAATCCAGGGCATGGCAGCCCAGGTCGCCCAGGGCGCCGGTCCCCGTCAGGGACTTTTGATACCGCCAAGAGCGGGGCAGATCGTAAGAAGGGCCGCCGCCCGCCTGCAGGTACTGCATGTAAACGTGGTAAATCTCCCCCAGCAGCCCCTTTTCTACCAGCTCCTTGGCGTAACGGGCCGCAGCCTTAAACCGGTAAGAGAAGCAGACCATGCTGGGCAGGCCCCGCTCCGCTGTCATCTTGGCCAGGATATCGGCCTCCTCCGCGGTAAGGGTAACTGGTTTCTCCAGGCAATAGGGCTTTCCCGCCTCAATGGCGGCCTTTGCCACCTCAAAATGGGCGTTGTTAGAGGTGGAGATGTCCACCACATCCACATCCGGGCAGTTGACCAGATCGTGATAATCCGCAAAACAGTGATCCTCCGCAATCCCATAGGCCTCACGGGCATAGGCCATCCGCTCCGGCTTGAGATCGCACACGGCCACCAGCTCCAAATCTGGGCTTTTGGCAATTCCGGGCAGGTGCACTCCGCGGGAGATCCCGCCAATGCCCACACTGCCCACACGAAAAACCTTTCTCTCCATTGTACAAAACTCCTCCTAAAATTCTGCGGTCTTGCCAGGCAACGCTCTCCAGGCGCCCAGAAAGTAAAGGCAGGGCCTGGAAGCCGGATCAGCCTCCAGGCCCCGCACAAACTACTTTTAAGCGAAACGAATAGCGTTTATCAGCCTGCGTTATTGTATACGTCCAGAGCCTCCTGATAAATCTCCATCAGGCGCTCCAGGCCCATCTGGTTCAGCTGGTCCACATAGGCGTCCCACTGCTCCTCAATGCCGCCGTTGACAATCCAGTTGGCCCAAGACTCGTTGACATACTTGTAGATATCCACTGTCAGAGAGGAGATCTCCTCGGCCTGCTCGCTGGTGTAGTTCACCAAGGGATAGGGCTTGGCCACGAACTCCTTCATGATCTCGTCTTCCTTCAGCTTCGCGCCGTCGCCGCTGTCCTCGGGGAGGATGATCTTCTCCTCAAACTCGGGGCTCACATATTTGGGGCCGTGGTCGCGGGGAGAGATCTCCCAGTACCACTGGTCGCCAGTCTTGCCTTCGGGCGGATCCAGGAAGGTGATGGTGCCGTCATCCTGCTTCTCCAGCACCACGCCATAGGGGCCCCAGTAGGACTGGACCGAGATGTCGTCGGTGGCGAAGCAGTCAGCCCAGCGCATCGCTACCTCAGGATGCTCGCAGGCAGTGGTAATGGTGAACTCGTTGCGGGAATAGGTGATGGTCTGGTCATTGCCGCGGATGTAGCGGTCCCCGTTGGGGCCTGCCAGAGGAGGCATGGGGACGTACTCATCCTGGTGCGGCTGGGTGCCAGAGGTAACTTCCCAAGTGATGCCGGTGCCCACCAGGGCAACCTCTTCGTTCTTCATCTTCGCGTCAGACATAGAGCCGTCCTGGGTGATGAACTCGGGGTCCATGATCCCCTCTTCGTACAGCTTGTGGAAGAAGGCCACAGCCTCTTTATAGCGCTCGTCTGCGGGGATAAAGACCGGCTTTTCGGTCTCCTGGTCCAACGCCAGATAGTTCTCCTCCAGGCTGTCGGTAATACCCCAGGGGTTGATGTAACGGATCCAGTCGAACAGGCTGGTCTTGGCGCTGCCCGTCAGCGGGATTTCATCGGCGACGCCATTGCCGTTGGGGTCTTTCTCCTTAAAGGCCTTCAGCACCTCATACCACTCGTCCACGGTGGTGGGCATCTCCAGGCCCAGGTTGTCCAGCCACTTCTGGTTGATGAAGGGGGTGTCACAGCCCTTGGGACGCAGGGGCTTTTTACCGGGCAGAGTGTAGATATGGCCATCCGGGTTGGTGACCATCTTCTCCATGGTGGGCTCTGCCTCCCAAGCCGCCTGGATATTGGGGCAGTACTTCTCCACATAGTCCTCCAGCGGGATGAACAGCTCCAGGTTGGTGGCGATGTCCATGTCCTTCAAAGAGTTGCTGCCGAAGAAAACGTCCGGCAGGTCCCCGCTGGCCAGCAGCAGGGACTTCTGCTCAGACCAGTCCGCGTCACCGGCATACTGCCAGTTGATCTTGACGTTGGTGTCCTTTTCCATCTGCTGGAACATGGCGTTTTCCTCAAAGTCCGCCATGTTGGCGCCCTTCACATACAGGAAGGTCAGCTCTACCTGCTCGTTGACGATGGGAAGGCCGGTCTCATTGAAGTTTTCGTCCGGAGTGGACGCCGCGCTGGAGGTGGAGGCCTCTCCGCTTCCAGAGCTTTCCGCAGCCCCGCTGGAGCTGCTGCTTCCGCCGCCTCCGCCGCAGCCTGCCAGCATGGAAGCCGCCAGGGTCAGGCAGAGCAGGGCCTTGCCCACTCTTGTCCATTTGTTCCTCATGTTTACATCTCCTTGCAATTGGATATTTTGACTTTTCAACCGCAGCGCATGTGGCAGCGGCAGTGTCACATAGGGAAGGGACTCATCCCTTGATGGCGCCGATCATCACGCCCTGGCTGAAATACTTCTGCACAAAGGGATACACGCACATAATGGGTACGGTTGTGATGATGATAACGGCATACTTCATCAGGTTGGCGAGCCGCATAGCCTCTTGGGCGGCCAGTCCGTCGCCGGCGCCCACCAGGGACTGGTTGGTAATTAAGATATTTCGCACCACAAGCTGCAGCGGTTTTAAGTTCTCGCTGCGGATGTAGACCAGGGCGTTGAAATAGGAGTTCCACTGGGCCACTGCAATATACAGCGCAATGACGGCGATGACCGCCTTGGAAAGGGGAAGGGCGATGGAGAAGAAAAACCGCAGGTTCCCGCATCCGTCAATCTGGGCGGCGTCCAAAAGCTCCTTGGGCAGGCTGCTGTCGAAAAAGGTCCGTGCCACAATGATGTTGTACACCACCACGGAGAAGGGCAGCACCATGACCCAGAAGGTGTCGTACAGGTGGAAATCCCGAATGGTAAAATAGGTGGGGATCAATCCGCCGTTAAAGAACATGGTGAAAATGAAGAAAAATGTAATCAGCTTGCGCCCCACCAGGTCCTTTCGGGACAGGGAATAGGCTGCGGAGATATTGACCACCAGGCCGATGAGGGTGCCCACCAAAGTGTAGAGGATGGTGTTCCAATAGCCCATCCAGATATCTCCGTGGCGGAACAGCTCTTTATAGCCGTCTACGGTAAACTGGCTGGGCCAGAACCACACATTTCCGTTGGCAACCTCTGAGGGATTGCTGAAGGACGCGATGATGATAAAGTACAGCGGGTACGCAATGATAATCAGGATCAATATGCACAGGGCGTACAAGAAGATATTAAAGGCAATATCCTTGCCGCTGGCCTGTTTCTTTGCTTTCTTTGCTTGTGTCATAGAACAGATTCGCCTCTCTCACCAAAAATTCTCTGCATCCGCACGCTTTTACCACAGGCTGGTGTCGCCCAGCTTTTTGGAGACCCCGTTGACCAGCACCAGCAGCACAAAGTTGATGATGGTATTGAACAGGTTCACCGCAGCGGACAAGCTGTATTGGTTGCTGATCATGCCGATTTTGTACACATAGGTGGAAATGACTTCGCTGATAGAGGTGTTCAAGGGATTTTGCATCAGATACACTTTCTCAAATCCCAGGTTCATAATGTTTCCAGCCCGCATAATCAGAAGGATGACAGCGGTGGGAATCAGGAAGGGCAGGTCTATGTAAATCAAACGCTGGAACTTGCTGGCGCCGTCCACGGTGGCCGCCTCATACAGTGTTGGGTCAATGGCAGCCAAGGCCGCAATATAGATAATGCTGTCCCATCCGGCGTGCTGCCAAACGTCGCTCCACACATAGATGTGCTGGAAAGCGCTTGCCTGCCCCATGATGTTGGGCGGGCTCTGGACCCCCAGCGCGTGGGCCAAGTTGCCGTAGATCCCGTTGCTGGGAGAGAGCAGGATCAGCATGATGCCCACCATAACCACTGTGGAAATGAAGTGCGGCAGATAGGTGACCACCTGCAGTGTCTGTTTAAAACGCTTTACCCGGATCTGGTTCATCATCAGCGCCAGGAAGATGGGGAACGGGAAGCCTGCGATCAGGCTGTACAGGCTCAGCGTGATGGTATTCCAAATCAGGTTTTTAGACTGAAAGGAGTTGAAGAAGGTTTGGAAATTGGCAAACCCCACCCAGGGGCTCCCTTCAATGCCGTTGGAAGGCGTAAAATCTTTAAACGCAATCTGCACACCGTACATGGGCAGATAGTTAAAGCAGAACAGCAGCACAACCGCGGGGAGCAGAAGCAGGTACAGCCCCCAGTTCCGCCGAATGCCTCTGCAGGTGTGGATGGCCCGGGTCGACCAGGGCACCCTCTCTTTTCCCACTGATTTCACTGACATAAACTTCATCATCCTTTCTCCTCGCCGTCCCAAACAAAGTCCGGGTTTTTGGGTATCCGGCCTCTTCTATGCGGCTTATTATAAGGAAGGAGCTTGAAAAACAAAATGGCGGCATTTATGATTATTTAACATTTTTTGTCCAATGAGTCCCTTTGTTTGCTCCATTTTGCCGTCTTCCTGCCCAGCGGCGGCGCGGTGGGGAGCGAAGCCAAAGGGACTCTTCCTTTACAAAGGGGGCAGGAAATGCTATAATAGTTGTATAGACAAATATCCCAGGGACACTGGGAGAACATGGATTGGAGGAGTCATCATGCAGGAACAGCGCATTATGGCCGGATGGAGCTTTTACCGGGGTGTTCCAGACCGGTTCTCCACGCCGGAAAGGACTGTTGTAGACCTGCCTCACGACATGCAGGTAGGGCTGCCTCAAAGCAGGGAGGCCAACGCAGCCTCTGGGTTTTTCCCCGGCTGCGCGGGCACCTATGAGAAAACCTTGGACATCCCCCAGGAGTGGGAGGGGGAGAAAGTCTTTGTGGAGTTCGACGGCGTGTATGGGAACACCACGGTCTCTCTCAACGGCAGCCGTCTGGGCTTCCACCCCTACGGCTACACGCCCTTTGTGGTGGACTTGACCCGCCGGGTGCGCTTTGGAGAGCCCAACCGCCTGGAGGTGGCCGTGGACAACACCCAGACCCCCAACTGCCGGTGGTACTCGGGGGCGGGCCTCTACCGGGAGGTAAAGCTGCTGCACGGGCCGTTGTGCCGCATCCAGCACCGGGGCATTTTCATAAAAACAGAGAGCATCGACAGGGACACCGCCACCATTTCCGTGGAGGTGCGGGTGGTCAACGACGGCGCCCTGCCCTTCCACGGCCATGTGGACCTTACGCTGACAGCTCCCGGCGGGGAGGCGGCCCAGGGCCGTACTTCGGTTTGGGTGGAGCCGGGCGAGACTGCCCCCGCCCGGCTGCGGTTGGTGGTGCAAAGCCCCCAGTTGTGGGATGTGGACACCCCCGCCCTGTACGCCGCGGAAGCCGCCCTCACCTCCCCGGGCAATGCGGCCCCGGTGGACCGTGCCTCCACCCGCTTCGGCATCCGCACCGTGGCGGTGGACGCGGTCCATGGCCTGCGGGTCAACGGCAAAACCGTGAAGCTCAAGGGCGGCTGCATCCATCATGTCACCAGCCCCTTGGGTGCGGCGGACTTCGACTGCCAGACCCGCCGGGTGCTGAAGGCCCACAAAGAGGCCGGCTACAACGCCCTGCGGCTGGCCCACAACCCGCCCTCCCAGCGGTTTTTGGACCTGTGCGACGAGTATGGCCTCTTCGTCATCGACGAAGCCTTTGACGGCTGGCACGTCGGCAAAACGCCCCACGGCTACCACCAGTTCTTCGACGAGTGGTGGGAGCGGGATGTAGAAGCCTTTGTGCTGCGGGACAGAAACCACCCCAGCGTCATTCTCTGGTCCATTGGCAATGAGGTCTTCGAGCGGGCCGGCACGGGAGACGGATATCTGGTCTCCCAGCGGCTGGCAGAGAAAGTCCGCTCTCTGGACAGCACCCGGCCGGTGCTGCTGGCCCTGTGTACCCTGTGGAACGGCCTGGATGACCAGGACGCCCAAGAACTGCAGCGCCGGGCAGGGGAACCGCTGGGACAGAACGGAGAATCCAGCTACACCAACGAAATCTGGGCGGACCGCACCGAGAGCATGGCCTCTCCCGTGGACATTGTGGGCTATAACTACATGGAGGACCGGTACCTTTCCGACCACGCGCTCTTCCCTGACCGGGTCATCTGCGGGACGGAGTCCTTCCCCATGGCCATTGGCCGGGTGTGGGAGCTGGTGGAGCAGTGCCCCTACGTCATCGGGGACTTCACCTGGACCTCTGCCGACTACATCGGCGAGGCGGGCATCGGCGCCGCTGTCTATGTGGACCCCTCCACCCCAGAGGAGGAGCTGGCCGACCACAACAGCCGGCCCTACCCCTGGAAGCTGGCCTATGACGCCGACTGGGACATCCTGAACCAGCCCCGTCCCCAGCTGGCCTACCGGAAAATTGTGTGGGGCGGCACAGAGACCTATCTGGCTGTGCGGGACCCGGAGACCTATGGCAAAAAAGAGCTGCTCAGCCGGTGGGCCTGGCCCCAGGTGTGGAACAGCTGGACCTGCCCCGGCTTTGAGGGCCATCCCATTCAGATCGACGTCTACTCCCCCGGGGACCGGGTGGAGCTGTTCCTGAATGGAAAGTCCCTGGGCACGGAACCCGTAGAACGCTTCACCGCCCGGTTTAAGACCACCTATCAGCCCGGCGTGCTGGAGGCAGTGAGCTACCGGAACGGGACGGAGCTCTCCCGGGACCGGCTGGAGACTGCCGGGGAACCAGTGCGCCTGGTCCTGCGGCCGGAGAGCACAGAAGCCCGGGCCGACGGGGAGTCTCTGCTGTTTGTCCTGGTGGAGTTTCAGGACGCCCAAGGCCGGCGGGTGCCGGGGGTGCGGCTTCCCCTCAGCGCCCGGGTGGAGGGGGCTGCCAGCCTGCTGAGCTTTGCCTCCGCCAACCCCCTCACCGATGAGAACTACGAAAGTGGGAAGATCACCAGCTTTGACGGCCGGGCTATGGCAATCCTGCGGGCAGGGCACACACCGGGCAAGGCGGTCCTCACTCTCTCCTGCCCGGGAATGGAAGACGCAAAGCAGGAGCTCTTCCTCTCTTAATGAGCGCCCTGTCAGTTTTTGAAGTTTTTTACAAAAACCTTCTGGAAAGCGCCGGATTACTATGCTATAATATATCCAAAATCTTTTGAATGAAGGAGTATGTATTATGGCAAAAGAATTCATCTGCTCTGCCACCAGCCCTGTGGTGCAGACAAACGCCGGGAAGCTGCGCGGGTTTGTGGTGGACGGCACCTATACCTTCCATGGCATTAAGTACGCGGACGCCAAACGGTTCCAGATGCCCCAGCCCGTTGCCCCTTGGGAGGGGATTCGGGACGCCCTTTCCTACGGTTATGTCAGCCCCATCCTGAACCGGGAAACCGCTTCTGGTGAAGTGAAGATCCCCCACCGCTATTGGCCCAAGGACGAGAACTGCCAGTATCTGAACGTGTGGACCCAGTCCCTGGACCCACAGGCCAAGCGCCCGGTGATGGTCTGGCTCCACGGCGGCGGCTTCCGGGACGGCTCCTCCATTGAGCATGTGGCCTATGACGGGGAAAACCTTTCCCGCTTTGGGGACGTGGTGGTGGTCACCGTGAACCACCGCTTGAACATTCTGGGCTACCTGGACCTCTCCCCCTATGGGGAGAAGTACTGGAACTCCGGCAATGCCGGAAACGCGGACCTGGTGGCTTCCCTCCAGTGGGTGCACGACAACATTGCCCAGTTCGGCGGCGACCCGGAGAACGTCACCATCTTCGGCCAGTCCGGCGGCGGCGGGAAGGTCTCTTCTCTCATGCAGACCCCGGCGGCCAACGGCCTGTTCCAAAAGGGCATCATTATGAGCGGCGTGTACAACGGCACCCTGTGCCCGGAAAAACCCGACAGCCGCCCCCTGGTCCAGGCCATGCTGCAAGAGCTGGGCCTGGCGGAAGAGGACATAGAGCAGCTGGAAACCCTGCCCTATGAGGCGTTGGCAGAGGCCTATAAGAAGGTCTCTCCCGCCATTCAGGAAAAGGGCGGCTATGTGGGCTGCGTGCCCATCCCCAACGAGTACTACCCCGGCGATCCCCGCCTGGTGGGCTTCACCCCCCACGCCAGAACGATCCCCGTGCTGGTGGGCACCGTCATCGGAGAGATGTGCACCTTTGGCCCCGGCCTGCCGGACCGGCGCACCCGCAGCCGGGAGGACCAGCTGACCTACCTGCGAAAGTTCCTGGGGGACAAGACCGAAGAGCTGGTGCCCCTGTTTGAGGAGTGCTACCCCGGGCGGCCCATCACCGACCTGGTGCTGCTGGATACCTTCTCCCGGGTGGCCACCAAGGACTTCTGCCGCAAGAAGGCAGAGCACGCCCAGTCCGCCACTTACAACTATCTGTTCACTTTCGATTTCCCCATCGACGACGGCACCCCGGCCTGGCACTGCGCGGACATCCCCTTCGTGTTCCACAACACGGACAAGGTGCCTGTGTGCAACATACCCGGCGTCTCTGACCAGTTGGAGGAGACCATGTCCAGCCTGTTCGTGAACTTTGCCCGCACCGGCGTGCCCACCGCACCCGGCCTGCCCCAGTGGGACCCCTGTGTGCCCGGCGACCTGCCCACCATGCTTTTGGACAGGGAATGCAAGCTGGTCCACAATTTTGACGACAAGCTGTATGAGGCCTATCTCCCCGTGGCGGTGAACCCCAAGGACCTGCACGAGGAAGAAGTCACCATGCTGCACTGACATTCCTTTCAAAGCGGCCCCGCTTTGAAACAGAAGAGGGACACGCAAGCCAATGGCTGCGTGTCCCTCTTTTCTTTCCCCCTGCCGTTTCAGCAGGCTGTGTTATTTCACCTTTTCCTGGGTGTACATGATGTTGCCGAAGCGCCCGTCCTTCCGCTGGAAGGCCCCCGGCACCCGTTCCTTGGCCAAATAGCCCGTCCGCCCCAAAAACTCCACGGGGATATGGTCATCCGTGCCCGCCAGGATGTCCTCGCAGCACTGGATGTTGTCGTCGATGCAGGTCTTGGCCACAGGGGTCTCCCCGTGGAAGATATAGAAATTTTCTATTTCCCCCTGGCGCTGCTTCAGCGCCCCCAGGGCGGACAGGTACTCCCCAATGGTGGCGGAGGCATCCATCATCACCAGGGTGTTGTTGTTGCAGGCGTCCCCCGCGAAGAAGTCCCCGCTCTCCGGGTCCAGATAGCACACGGAGCCCTGGGTGTGGCCCGGCACCTCCAGAACCTCCAAGGCGCGGCCGCCCAGGTCCAGCTTGTCCCCGGCCCTAACGGGACGGCACGTTACAGAGCTGTCTGGGACAAAGTCTCCCTCCTGGGGGAAGGCAGAAGCCCCCATCTGTTCCAGCTGGCCCTTTACATAGCTGACCCGGGCGGGCAGGGACTCCTCCGCCAGCATGGGCATGTCCAGAGGGTGGATATAGCAGCCGCCAAATTCAAACACCCCTCCCACATGGTCCATGTGGCCGTGGGTGGCGGCCACTTCTACGGGCAGGTCCGTCAGGGTTGCCACAAAGTCCTTCAGGCCCCGCAGGCCGGTCATGGCGTCGATGAGCAGGGCCTTTTCCCGGCCCTCCACTAAAAAGCAGTGCACCCCGGACAAATCCGTAATCATGGTCACCCCATGGGGGCAGTGGGTGGCGGTAAAGCGTTCCACGCGGCATCTCTCCTTCTGTGAACAAAAATAAATCCCCGGCTGTCCTTCCCCGGGATCAAACTACTTTTGATTATACGCCTTGTAACAAGTTGTTGCAAGGGCCAAACGAGGCATTTTTATATAAATCGCCCTAAAAAATCGCATAATACGCGGGAATAAAATAAATTTTACATCAAATGCACTCATTTCTCTTGACACAATCCCTCCCGCCCTCTATACTGAAAGCAGCCCGGGACGAGGAAGTCCGGGCAATTTACGCGGAAAGGCTGCGTGACCGATTATGAAAAAGAAGTTTGTCCAACTGTTTGCCGCCATGCTGGCCCTTGTGTGCCTGCTGTCTTTAAGCGCTTGCTCCGGCGGCGGGGAAAGCTCTGCCCCCTCGGAGAGCAGCGCCAGCAGCACTGTGGAAGAGAGCCAGAGCGAATCCAGCGAAAGCCAGGCAGAGCAGAGCGCCCTGGAGGCTGAGGAAGAAGCTGGCTCGGCCGCTCAATCCGAAGCGGAAGCTGTTGCGTCTGCCGAAGAGGAGGCCGCCGGCGAAGTTACCGGCATGTATTCCTCCATTGAGGAGTTCGTCAACTCCGATATCGTACAAACCCAGCTGGAGGCGATGCAGACCGAAGAGCTGGGAGTGGATGTTCTGGCGGAGGGCAACAAACTGATCTACGAATTTACTTACGGCCCCGACATCAACACCGAGGGCATCGCCGACGCCCTGTCCGCCGCTTTGCAGGAGCAGGCCTCCACGTTCGAGCTGGTGGCCCAGACCCTGAAAGCCGCTGTGGATGTGGAAAACCCCGTGGTGGTAGTCACTTACAAGGACAGCCAGGGCAACGTCATCGTCTCTCAGGAGTTCACCTCGGGAGAATAACCCTGCCAACAAGAAAAGGACCTGCTTCAAGGCAGGTCCTTTTTCTGTTTCTCCAAAAGGGCGGCGATCTGCTGCGCCACCTCCCTGGCAGTCAGGCCGTCCACCCACAGCTTGTGGGTGTTCAGCTCCCCATAGTGGGAAAGCCGCTCCAAGCTGCGGTCCAGCACATCCCAAGTGCGCAGGCCCCGCTCCACATCCCCGCGGATGTGCTCCCGCAGGGTTTCCGGCTTGGCCAGCAGGGACAGGGAGAACACCTCCACGCCCTCTAGGGGCAGGCGGGCCAGCAACCCGTCGAGGATCTCCTGCTGGTGCATCACCCAACAGAAGATCACGGTTTCATAGGCGGGGCAGCGGAGGAACTGTCCCAGCAAGAACGCGATGTTCTCCTGCGCCATGGCCTTGGTCTCCGCCGTCACCTGGAAAGGCTCCATATCCCAGCACCAGTCCCCGTCCAAAAAGGCGCAGGGGGCGGCGAGGTGTTTCAGCTCCCGGCAGACGGCGGTCTTCCCCACAGCCATGGGCCCGCCAATCAGGACCAGGCGCTTCATAGGATCTCCACCTGGCAGGCAGCCATGGCTTTCAGGGCGTTTTCGTGGCTCTCCGGCGTAACCCCGGCACAGCAGCTGGCGTCCACCGAGATCTTCACCTCTGGCAAAAACGCTTTCAGCAGCAGCGCGTTGGAGATGACGCAGATATCTGTGCAAAGCCCGATGAGCTGAATCTCCTCCAGGGGCCCCTCGTAGGTGTGCCGTGCTTTCAGCACCTCCGCCAGGCCCTTGCTGCCAAAGGTGGGCTTTTCGATGGGTACGCTCTTCCGCGCCGCCTCCACCCGGGGCTCCAGCTGCCAGCCCCAGGTGCCGCGCAGGCAGTGTTCCACCGGCAGGTTTTTCCCCTCCTGGGTCTGGAGGTAATCCTTCCCGTGGGTGTCCTGGGTAAAGAGCACTGTCCCATCAAATCCCCGGATCTTCTCCACCACCCGGGGCACAATGGCCTGGGCCTCTGGGGTGCCCAGGGCGCCTGTGATGAAGTCGTTCTGCATATCCACCACAACCAACACTTTCTTTTCCATTTGCCTTCCCTCCTTATCCGTTGTCCGCCCCGCAAAGGGACAGGCACAGCGTTTGCAAGCCCTCCACTGTGGGGACAGTCCAGTCCGCCCCGGCCTCCTCCAGCTCCCCCGGCGGGGCAAAACCGTACTCCACGCCGATGGATTGCAGGCTTAGGGCTTTGGCCCCCAGGATATCATGCTTCCGGTCGCCCACCATGACCACCTGCTCTTTGGGCGGATCTCCCAGGGCTTTCAGCACCGCCTGGATGACCTCCGCCTTGTCCGTGCGGGAGCCGTCCAGCTCCGCGCCTACCACCACGTCAAAACAGGGCAGCACATGCTGCATCTCCAAGATTTTCCGGGCGAACACCTCCGGCTTAGAGGTGGCCAGGCACACCTTGGCCCGGCGGGAGAGCCCTTCCACCAGGGCCCGCACGCCGGGGTAGAGCTGGTTCTCATACACGCCCTTCACCCGGTAGCGCTCCCGGTACTTCTCTACCGCGGCAAAGGCTTGTTCCTGTGAGAACCCATAGAATTCCATAAAGGACTGATGCAGGGGCGGCCCCACAAACCGGCGCAGGCGCTCCTCCGGCTCTTTGTGGATACCGAACGCGTCCAATGCGTACTGGGCGGATTTGAGGATGCCCTCCCCATTGTCCGCGATGGTGCCGTCCAGGTCAAAGAGAAAATAGCGTTTCATAGCTCTCCCATCCTGCCCGGCCCGCAAACAGGCCGGGCATTTTTTGTCTAAAAAAGGCCCTTCCCACGGAAGAGCCTTTTTCCTGTGCTCAACGGCGTCCAGCTCCGCCGCCGCGGCTGCCGCCGCCGCTGCGGAAACCGCCCCCTCCGCCGCGGGAGCCGCCGAATCCGCCGGAGCGGCCCCCGCTGTGGAAGCCGCCTCCAAAGCCACCGCCCCTGGGGGGACGGGGACCGAACCCTCCCGGAGGAGGCGGGGGCGGACGCCAGCCGCCCCTTCTGCGGGAGCTGCCCATCATATTGCCCAGGAACATGCCGGTCCAGAAACCGCCGCCTCCGCCGCCGGAACGGGGGCCTCCCCGGCCGCCGCCGTTGCGCATGGCCCGCAGCACCAAGGAAATCACCAGCACCACTCCCAGGATCACGATGATCTGCAGCGCCCTTCCGAAGAACTGGCCCACAGAGCGCCCCACATCGTAGGCAAAGCTGGGCTCCTCGTAGCTGTCATAGCTGGGGTCCTCCACAAGGGAGGCGGGCTCTGTGTAGCCGGCGTAATAGCCTTCCATCTCAGAAAGGGCGGCCTCAAAGAACTTTTTCACCCCGGCGTCGTACTCCTGAACCGCGAAGTCCGGCTCCAAGTACTCATCCAGCATGCTTTGCAGCTTGGCCCCATCGAAATAGTCCTCGATGCCGTAGCCAGAGGTGGCATAATAGTTGTCCTCGCCAATGGCCAGCACCAGCAGCAGGCCGTTGTTCCGCTCGTAGTCGCCCACGCCCCAGTAGTTGAACATGTAGTTGGCGTAGTCCTCAATGTCCTCCCCGCCCAGGAAGTCCACCGCCGCCACCGCGATCTGGGCGCCGGTCTCCTCGAAGAGGCTCTGGTTCTGGGTGATGATCTCCTGTTCCGTCTCCTCTGAGAGCACCCCGGCCTCATCCAGCACATACTGGTTCTCCGGGCGCTCCGGCACCACAATAGCCAGGGCGGGCAGCGCCAGGCCCCAGGCCAGGCACAGGGCCAGCGCCAAGGCCAAGGCTTTTTTCGGGACGCGCTTTGCGAGTGTCACGGCGGACGCCTCCTTTCCTTTATTCGTCCAGATCATAGGTGGCCAAAGGCTCCACCCCCGCCACAAAGCGCAGCAGGTTTACCGGGAACTTTTCCAGCCTGGCGTTAAACTCCCGGGCGTCGTCGTTGTAGCTGGAGCGGTTGATCTTGTCCTGCTCAGACTCCATCTCGGCAATGAGCTGATCCGGGTATTTTTCATCCGATTCCGAGAGCTCTGTCTGCTTCAGCTCCTCATACAGGTTCTGGGCGGCGTCTCCCATCAACTGGTTGGCCTGGGCCTCGTCGGAAAAATCGCTGTAGCTGTTCTGGGTCAAGGAGATGGCGTACTCCAGCTCCCCAATCAAGCCGGTCAGCTCTGGGTTCTGGCTGGTATAGCGTTCCGCCACGGTGATCAGGTTGTTGCCGGTGGCCTCCCGAGCCTCCAGCCCCTGATAGATGGCGTAGCCGGTCTGGTCGTAATAATAGGAGCCTTCCGCCTCGTCCCGCAGGTCCGTCAGCGAGGTGTGCACCCCTACGGGGATGGAAAGAAGGATGAGCCCCGCCATGACGCAGGCCCCCACAATGCTGCTCTTTTTCAATTTCACAAGCCTCCCTTTCTAGGAGTAGAAGGTTCCCCGGCCCCTTGTTCGGGCCGGGGCAAAACCTGTGCTCAGGTGTGGATATCCAGCAGCTTCTGCTTCAGCTCGCCCTCCAAACGGCCGATCTCGGCCTCGGCGGCGCGGCGCTTGGCCCGGCCCTCGTCCTGAATCTTCACCACCTCGTCCAGAGTCTGGATAAGGGACTGGTTGGTCTGGCGCAGGGTCTCCATGTCCACCACGCCCCGCTCGGACTCCCTGGCGGTCTCGATGGTGCTCATCTTCAGGCGCTCGGCGTTCTTGCGCAGCAGCTCGTTGGTCATGTCGCTGACCTCCCGCTGGGCCTTCACCGCCTGCTCTGAGTGGGCCAGGCCCAACGCCAGCACCATCTGGCTCTTCCACAGGGGGATGGTGTTCACCAGGGTGGACTGGATCTTGTCGCTCATCAGCTTGTCGTTGTTCTGCACCAGGCGGATTTGAGGGCTCATCTGCACGCTGACCATGCGGGTCAGCTCCAGGTCGTGGAGCTTTTTCTCAAAGTTGTCGCACTGCTGGGCATAGTCGTTGGCGGCCTGGGCGTCCTCCGCCAAGCCGGACTGCTTGGCCTTGTTCTCCAGCTCCACCAGGGTGGTGGCCCGCTCCTTTTGGAGCTTCTTTTTCCCGGCGATGATGTACATGGAAAGCTCCTTGTGGTAGCCCAGGTTCATCTCGTAGAGCTTATCCAGCATGACAATGTCCTTCATCAGCTGCACCTGGTGGGACTCCAGGGCCGCGGCGATCTTGTTCACATTGTGCTCGGCGCTGTCGTACCGGGCCTTCATGGCGGTGATCTTGTTGCCCGTATTTTTAAAGAAGCCAAAGATCCCCTTCTTTTCCTCCTCCTGGATATCAAAGCCCTTCAGCTCCACCACCAGCTGGGAAATCTGATCCCCCACCTCGCCCAAATCCTTGGTGCGCACATTGTTCAGGGTGTTGTCGGAGAAAGAGGCAATCTTCTTCTGGGCGGCAGAACCGTACTGCAGTACCAAAGTGCTGTTGGAGATGTCGATTTTCTCCGCAAAGTCCTCCACCACCTGGCGCTCCTCGGGGGTAAGGGCGCTCTCGTCCAGAGAGGAAATCTCATCCTCTTTGGGCTTTTGGGGCGCGGGCGCCTCTTCGGGGGTCAGGGTCAGAGAGGGGGTTTCCACTCCCTCCAGGGTGAGGGTGGGCATTTTGGGGGCCTCGTTTTCCAAGGTCAATTTGATATCGTCGGGCATGTTTCTAACCTCCTTGATCATTCCTTGCTTCTCATAATGGAAACCGCCGCTCGGGCGTTTCTGGAATTTCTTTGAAAATGACGGGGGCTGCTGGCGGAAAGGCCAGGCGCCGAACCCCCGCCTTTCACCGTTCTGCGGTTTATTTTTTGGCCTCCTCCTGCTTTTCTTCCTCCACAAATCCCTCCTGCTTTAAGAGGGTCTCAAACACGGTGATATCCGCGGAAATATCCATGGCCTCTTCCGCATAGAGGGAGTCCAGCTGCTTTTCAAAGGCATCCGCCACCGTGTGCATCATCCCCGCGATGTTAAACAGGGTGGAGGTGATGTTCTCACCCTTCACGTTCTGGGCGGAGAGCCGCTGGTAGCTGTTCAAAAGCTTCATGGTGGTGGGCAGGTAATAGTTCATAAATTTCCGGATCTGCTGCGCCTTCTCCGGATGGTCGGCAATATAGCGGAAAATATCGGCGGAAGCCCGCTCCATGCGGGTGATGTCCTCGGAAAGGGTCTCGTCGGGAATGGCGTCATCCGCGGCACGAAGCTTTTTCAAATACTCCCGGCCCTCGTCGATGATCTTGTCCACCTCCGGGTCCCCTGTGTGGGATTTCTCCGGTTTTTCCGGCTCCTTTTTCGGCTCTTCCTTGGGCTTCTCCGGCTCCACCGGCACGAACATCTTCTTCCCCTTGAACAGTGCCCCCGATGCCAGGAACACCAATACCAGCACCACAGCAAAAACGATGAAGTGGTAGGGCTCGTACAATGGGAAACTCAAGGCGTAGAACAGGGCCACGCCGCCTGTGATATAAAACTTGGCGGGGCTCCCCTTACGCACCATTTTCATAGGCGGCTGCCCAGCACCCGGGGGGACAGGCGCCCCCTGCCAGGGAGCCTGCCGCGCCCGGTTTGCCGCCGCCCGCTGGGCGGCAGCGGCTTGGTTGGCCGCCGCATGCTGCGCGGCTGCCGCCCTTTGCGCCGCCGCAGCCCTCTGGGCCTTTGCCTGCTGGGAGGGGGGCGGCGCGACGGGCTTGCCCTGGGTATAGGTATAGCGGTAATAGCCATTGGCCTGCTTTGCCCCATTCTGGGGTGGAGCGCTTCCCTGGGGCGGCGCCTGATGCCCCGCCTGCCGCGTCTGCTGCGTCTGCCCAGCCCTGGGTCCCGGCTGGGGCGCTTGGCCCACCCCCTGTGGCGGGGGCGCCTGATAGGGGTGGCCGCCGGGCCCCGGGCCTCCATTCTTGCCCAAGTTCAGCGCCTGGTCCAAGCCTTGCGCCGCTTTGCCCAGGCCCTCGGCAAGCTTTCCTGCCATGGGAATGCCTGAACTTTTCAGTGTTCTATATACCTGGGAGGAGCGGAGCTCCTCCTGCAGGGGTTGGTTTTCTCGTTTATCCATCAGGGCTGCCTCCATGTTCCGGCAAAACTCCCGCTGCAAATCACAATCCTCTCGCAGTGGGAAGCATTTATATTGTTACCATTGTACTGTGAAACAGAGGGCGGTGTCAACTGAATTCTAGGCCCCGCGGCGCTTTTCCCACATTTCAGAGAAAAGCCCTTTCCCCCGGGTCCTTACACAGGATGGGGCTCTCCCACCCGGGGGAAAACCGCCTTGACCTGATCCCCCGTGGCAATGCCCTCACAGAAGGCCGTGGCCGCCCCTGCGGCCACGCCCCACTTCAGCCCGCCCAGGGCGCTGCCGTGAAGCTCGTACCCATAGAGGAAGCCCGCAACCAGGGAGTCCCCCGCCCCCACGGTGGAGACCGCCTCCCCGCGGACGCTGCGGCAGAACAGCGCTTGCCCGTTCTCCTCCAGAAGCAGGGCGCCCTTGGCCCCCAGGGAGACCACCACGTTCCGCGCCCCCATGCGCTGAAGCTCCCGGGCGTACTCCTTCACTTCCTGCACGTTCAGGCTGCCCGCAATGCCGAAGATCTGGGCCAGCTCCTCCTCGTTGGGCTTGATGAGGAAGGGCCGGTAAGGCAGGGCCGCCAGCAGCGGGTCCCCCTCCATGTCCACCACCAGCCGGGCCTTTCTCTGCCGGGCGGCTTCTAAGACCCGGGGGAAGGCCGTTTCCGGCAGGGCGGCGGGCAGCACGCCGGAAAGCACCAGGGCGTCCCCTTCCTGCAAACGGGAGAGCCTTTCCAGCAGCTCTTCCACCGCCTGCTCCGGAATGGCGGGGCCGGCGCCGTTAAAGGCGGTCTCCTCCCCGTCCGCACAGCGCAGCTTCACATTCACCCGGGTATTCCCCTGGGGCAGCTGGACGAAATCCGTTTGGCAGCCGGCCTCTTCCAGCAGGCGGCAGAGCTCCCGTCCGGTAAAGCCTCCGGCCAGGCCCAGGGCCCGGTTCTCCACCCCCAGGGAGGACAGCAGCAAAGAGACGTTTACCCCCTTGCCTCCGGGGGCAAAGACATCCTGGGAAAAGCGCTGGATCACGCCCCGCTCAAAGCTCTCCAAAAAGATGAAATGGTCCAGTGCCGGGTTCAGTGTCACTGTAACTATCATAATACGTTTCCTCCCTTACAACTTCCTTAAGGTATTCTATCATTTTCAAAAAACTTTTTCAACCAAGCTGCCAAGCTGCGCCTGGACGCATGTCGCGGGACCGTGCGCTTCGCTTACTCCCCTAGCTGGAAAACGCCGGCCCTGTGTCCGCGGGTTTGAGGCTGGAGGAGATGCGCGGATTCTGCTGTTTCGCTGCGCCTGGACGCATGCCGCGGAGTCGCGCCCTTCGCTTACTCCCTCAGGCGGAAAACGCCGGCCCTGTGTCCGCGGGTTTGAGGCTGGAGGAGATGCGCGGTTCCGCCCTTTCCGCGCATATCCCTCTCTTCGCTGGAAACACTAGAAGACGCATCCTCCCAGACTTTGGGACGGAAGCCAAATTACAGGAAAGGAGATTGTGTCATGCTGCGAAATAAGATCTGCGCCTTTGCCCTCTGTGCCGGTCTGGCCCTTTCCCTGGCGGGCTGCATGGAAAAGGCCGCCAGCGACGTGTCGGACACCGCCTCCCGGGTAGAGAGCGGCGCCGGGGAAACCGTCTCCCGCATAGAAAGCGGCCTGGAGGAAGCCGGAAGCCGGGTGGGCTCGGACGTGGAGTCCGCCCTGGACCCCGATTCCTCCCGAAGAGAGGAATCCAAAGAGGAGTCCCGAGAAGAGGCCACCCCCGCGCCAGAGCCCCGGTAAGCGCGCCCCCTCTACAGCACCGCCCCCAGCCGGGGCGGTGCTTTTTCTATCCCCGGCGCCGCACCGCCTTGCGCCGCCCCCCGGTTTCTGCTATACTGGGACAGAAAGCAGAAGAGGAGGCAAACCCATGATTCGATGCTGTATTTTTGACGCCGATGGCACCCTGCTGGACTCCATGCCCATGTGGCGGGACATCACTTACGAATACGCCCAGCGAAAAGGAATTCATGCCCCAGAGGGGCTGCACCGCACCCTGAACCGGCTGAGCCTGGAGCAGTGCGCGGCATATTACCAGGGCCTGGGGGTTGCAGGCACCGTGGAGGAAATTGCCCAGGAGCTTTCCCAATGCGCGCTGGAAGGCTATCGCACCCGGGTGCCGGAAAAACCCCATGCGGGGGAGTTCCTGCGGCTGCTGCAGGAAAACCACATCCACATTGCGGTGGCCACCGCCTCCAACCGGGAGGGTGTGCTGGCTGCCCTGCGCCGCCTGGGGATGCTGCCCCTGGTGGAGGAGTTCGCCACCTGCACAGAAGTGGGGAAAAGCAAGGAGCACCCGGATGTGTACCTTCGCTGCGCGGAAGGCTTTGGCGCGGCCCCGGAAGAGAGCGTGGTCTTCGAGGATTCCGCCTACGCCATCCGCACCGCCAAGGCCGCCGGTTTCCCCGTGGTGGCGGTGGAGGACGGCATTTCGGGGAACGGAGAGGGCCGGCTGGAAACCCGGGAGGGCATTGCCCGGCTCTCTGACTTCTACCTGCGGGACTATGAGGAGCTGATCCAGGCTCTGACCCCGCCGGAGGACCTGGCCCAAAGCCTGGGAGAGCTTTTGGGCTAAGGCACGTATTCCTTTGGAAAGCAAGGAGAAATGGGAAACATATGAGCGGTTTACGGAAAAAGCTGATTGGCAGCCGGGCCTTCTACGCGTCGGTGCTGGCCCTGCTGGTGCCCATGATCGTCCAACAGGGCATCACCCAGTTTGTCAACCTTTTGGACAACGTGATGGTGGGGCGTTTGGGCACAGCCCCCATGTCCGGCGTGGCCATTGTCAACCAGATCATCTTCATCTTCAACCTGACCATTTTCGGCGGGCTGGGCGGCGCCTCCCTCTTTGGGGCGCAGTTCGCCGGCAAGAAAGATCACGAGGGGGTGCGTTACACCCTGCGCTTCCGGCTGGTGTTCAGCGTGGTGGTGTGCGCCCTGGGCATTCTGATCTTTCTTCTCTTTGGGGAGCAGCTGTTCCAGCTGTATTTGAACAAGGAGTCCTCTTCTCCGGAGGAGATCGCCTCCACTTTGGGCTATGCCAAGGAGTACATCGCCATCATGCTCTTTGGGCTTCTGCCTTTTGCCATAAACCAGTGCTTTTCCAGCACCCTGCGGGACGTGGGCGAGACCTTCTCTCCCATGGTGGCCAGCCTCATTGCCATCTGCGTCAACCTGACCGGCAACTACCTGCTGATTTACGGCAGCTTCGGCTTTCCCAAAATGGGGGTGGCTGGCGCGGCCCTGGCCACTGTCATTGCCCGCTGGGCGGAAATGGGATATCTGCTGCTGCGCACCTGGCGCCACCGGAAGCAGTTCCCCTTCCTGCAGGGGCTGTTCCGGGACTTCCGCGTGCCCCTGTCCCTGGTCAAACAGATTGCCGTCACCGGCACGCCCCTGCTGCTCAACGAGACCCTGTGGTCCATTGGCACGGCGGCGGTGAACATGTGCTACTCCTTCCGGGGGCTGGAGGCTGTGGCGGCCACTAACATCAACTCCACGGTGTGGAACTTGTTCGCCATTGTCATGGCGGCCATGGGCAACGCCATCGGCATCCTCTCCGGCCAGCTGCTGGGGGCCAATGACATTCCGGGCGCCAAGGACACCGTGCGCAAGCTGCTGTTTTTCAGCGTGTGTGTCAACGCGGTGATCGGCGGGCTTATTGTGGCGGTGTCCCCCTTTATCCCTTACATCTACAACACCGAACCCTCGGTGCGCCAGACCGCCACCCATCTGCTGATGGTCTCCGGTTCGTTTTTACCCCTGTCCGCCTACACCCAGGGCACCTATTTCACCATCCGTTCCGGCGGGAAGACCTTCATCACCTTTCTGTTCGACTGCGTGTTCACTTGGGTGGTGTGCCTGCCCATTGCCTTCTGCCTGTGCCAGTTCACCGGCCTTTCGGTGGTATGGGTCTTTTTCTTCGTGTCGGCGGCGGATATCCTCAAGGCGGGAATTGGCACGGTGATGCTGGTCTCCGGCATCTGGGCCAAAAACATGGTGGGGGATCGGCCCGAAAACTAACTTGGGGAATACGGCCCGGGGCCCTGCGCTAAAATCTATTTGGGAGGAATTTATCATGGAAGTGCGAACGGAAAAACAGCCCTTTCAGGAGCGGGACGCCATCTCCCTTTTGGAGACCGTGGACGCGGCCACAGGGCAGCGGCAGGTGCTCAAAGAGTTCCACCACCTGATTGAAGCCCCCAACTGGCTCCCTGGCGGGGACGCCCTGCTGTACAACGCCGGGGGGCGGCTGTGGAAATTCCACCTGGACACCTTGGAGAGCGAAGCGGTGGACACCGGTTTTGCGGACTGCTGCAACAACGACCATGTGCTCTCCCCGGACGGGACCCGGGTGGGCATCAGCCACGGCACCGGGGAGGACGGGCGCTCCCGGGTGTACACCCTGCCCCTTTCCGGCGGCGTGCCCCGGCTCATCACCCCCATGGCCCCCAGCTATCTTCACGGCTGGTCGCCGGATGGGAGGACCCTGGCCTACTGCGCGGAGCGCAACGGGGAGTTTGACATCTACACCATCCCGGTGGAGGGAGGCGAGGAAACCCGCCTGACCCACACCCCCGGCCTGAACGACGGCCCGGAATACTCCCCGGACGGAAAGCACATCTGGTTCAACTCCGTGCGCTCCGGGCTGATGCAGGTGTGGCGCATGAACGCGGACGGCTCTGACCAGACCCGTATGACCTGGGAGGAGGACTTAAACTGCTGGTTCCCCCACCTTTCCCCCGACGGGACCCAGGTGGCCTACATCGCCTACAAAAAGGGGGATGTGGAGCCCGGCGACCACCCCGCCCACAAAAACGTGGAGATCCGGGTGATGGACGCCGGGGGCCAAAACACCCGGGTGCTGGCAAAGCTCTTCGGCGGCCAGGGCACCCTGAACGTGAACAGCTGGTCCCCCAACGGGAAGAAGCTGGCCTTTGTCAGCTACCGGCTGAAATAAACGCAAAAGCTCCCCTCCGGCAAGCCCGGAGGGGTGTTCTCTTTACCGCGCTCAGGAAGCGTAGTGCTTGTACAGGAAGGTGACGATCTGCCCGCGGGTGCAGCCGTCATTGGGGCTGAAGGTGGTGGCACTGGTGCCGGCGGTGATGTTGTTCCGCACTGCCCACAGCACAGGACGGTAGAAGTAATCCCCGGACGCCACATCCCGGAAGGGATTGCTGCCGCTGACGGAGGGGGACCCTGCCGCCCCTGCGGAAAGGGGCAGTCCGGCCAGCAGCAGGCAGGTGGCCAGCACCAGAGCAAAGAGCCGTTTCATGGGTTTGCGTTTCATCGTTACTTCCTCCTTCAGCTGTCCCCCTTAGGACAGGGAATTGATACCTTTATTATACTCGGGTCCTGTAAGATTTCGATAGGAAACGCTTTGTTTACATCCCAAATTTTATAAAAGAAATGGCAAAATTCCCCCTCTCATGGGAACCCCTTGATTTTCCGCCCGGGCTGTGGGAAAATAAGTGTATTCCAGTGAAGAACAAGTCAGAGATGGGGGTATTTTCTTATGGAATCACTGCGGGAGCTGTATCGCATTGGACGGGGGCCATCCAGCTCCCACACCATGGGGCCGTCCCACGCGGCCGTCCTGTTTCGGCAGGAATTTCCCCAGGCGGACCGGTTTCACGCCACCCTGTACGGCTCTCTCGCCAAAACGGGCAGGGGCCACCTGACAGACGTGGCCATCCGGGACGCCTTCGCTCCCCTTCCCACGGAAATCGTCTTTGATACAGAGACACCCGAGGAGAGCCTGCCCCATCCCAACACCCTGGCGCTGCAAGCCTTCCAGCAGGAGCGGCCCTTGGGCCAGTGGCGGGTGTTCAGCGTGGGCGGCGGGAAAATCCAGATCGAGGGGCAGCCCGCCGTGGCCCCCCAAGATGTGTACCCTCTTTCCACCTTCCGGGAGATCAAGGAATACTGCGGCAGGAATGGGAAGTTTCTCTGGCAGTTCGTGGAGGAGAACGAGGGTCCGGAAATCTGGGACTACCTGCGGGACGTGTGGAAGCAGATGAAGGCCACCGTCTACGCGGGACTCAACACCGAGGGGGTGCTCCACGGGGGACTGGGCGTCCAGCGGAAGGCCAAATACCTGGTGCGCCAGCGCCACATGGATGAGAGCCCCGAGACCCGGGAAAACCGGAAGGTGTGCGCCTACGCCTTCGCCGTCAGCGAGGAAAACGCCGGCGGCGGCGTGGTGGTGACTGCCCCCACCTGCGGGGCCAGCGGCGTACTGCCGGCGGTGCTGCTCTTCAAGCAGGAGCAGCAGGGCTTTTCCGACACGGACGTGCTCCACGCCCTGGCGGCGGCGGGCATTGTGGGAAACATCATCAAAACCAACGCCTCCATCTCCGGGGCGGAGTGCGGCTGCCAGGCAGAGGTGGGCAGCGCCTGCTCCATGGCGGCGGCGGGCCTGGCGGAGCTGTACCACATGGACCTGGACCAGATCGAGTACGCGGCAGAGGTGGCCATGGAGCACCACCTGGGCCTGACCTGCGACCCCATCGGCGGCCTGGTGCAGATCCCCTGCATCGAACGCAACGCTGTGGCGGCCATGCGCGCCATCAACGCCCTGAGCCTGGCCAATTTCCTCACCTACACCCGGAAGATCTCCTTCGACATGGTGGTGAAAACCATGTACGAGACTGGCCGGGACCTGTTCTCCAAATACCGCGAGACCAGCGAGGGCGGCCTGGCAAAAGTGTATACGGAATAAACGTACCGCCATAAAGCAGGGAAGGGCGCC
>UQRL01000031.1 GCA_900543555.1 uncultured Oscillospiraceae bacterium
CCGTAGGGCTCCGCCCTACAACCCGCAGCTTTTGAAAAAGCTGGCAAAACTTTTACTTGTCTCTCTCAAACTCAAGCGCGGGCCGCTTACTAGCCGCCCTCAGCAAGCCCCGGCGCCTTTAAGCGCCGTTCGCGACTCGTCCAGTCCGGTCACGGACCGGACCCTTTGTCTATGGGGATCTCATACCCGATCTTGCTCAGGCTCTCCCGCAAAAGGCCCAGGCTCTCCGCGGCCTCCGCCCCCGAGTGGAGCTTGTTGTCGTACAGGGTGTACTTTTCCCGGGCGTCCTGGGGGGAGAGGTTGGGCATCACCACATTGGCCCCGTGGAGGATGCCCTGCTCCCGGCCGCCGGGCAGCAGGGTGCCCAGGGCCGTGGTGGCGGGCAGCAGCACCTCTGGCAGCAGCAGCCGGATGACGGAGAGCAAAAACAAGGTCAGCTCCCCGCTGCCGTTGGGAAACTCCCGGAAAGGCGTGTCCTTTTGGCTTAGAAAGGGCCCAATCCCCACCATGTGGGGCCCGAATTCCTTGAGAAAGCGCAGGTCCCGCACCAGGTCCTCCCTGGTCTGCCAGGGAGATCCCACCATAAAGCCCGCCCCCACCTGGTAGCCCAGGTCTTTCAAATCCCTCAGGCAGGCCAGCCGGTGGGCCAGAGAGAGCTCCGGCGGGTGGAGCTTCTGGTAGTGGCTGGGGGTGGCGGTCTCGTGGCGGAGCAGGTACCGGTCGGCCCCGGCCTCCCGCAGCAGGCGGTAGCTCTCCCGGCTGCGCTCCCCCACGGAAAGAGTGACGGCGCAGTCCGGCCAGCGCGCCTTAATGGCCCGCACAATGGCGCACAGGCGCTCGTCGGTAAACCAGGGGTCCTCCCCGCCCTGGAGCACAAAGGTGCGGAACCCCAGCCCATAGCCCATCCCGCAGCAGGAGAGGATGTCCTCCTGGCTCAGGCGGTAGCGCTGGGCCCGGCGGTTGCTTTTGCGGATGCCGCAGTAGTAGCAGTCGTTTTTGCAGAAGTTGGTGAACTCGATGAGCCCCCGGATGAACACCCGGCGGCCATAGACTTCCTGGCACAGGGCCTGGGCCCGGCTGCGCAGCAGCTCCGCCGCCTCCGGGTCCCGGTGCTCCAGCAGGTAGAGCAGGTCCCCGTCCGGCAGGTTGTGGGTATCTGCCAGCTGCCGGGCCAGCGCCAGGGCCCGGCTCATGGCCGCACCCCGGAGTAGGCTGTTTTCGAGCTGACCCCCGGCAGACGGCCCACCTTGCCGGAGAGGGCGGAGATCACATCCTGGGGGGCGTCCACGGCAATGCTGATGATGTTCAGCCCTTTCTGCCGGTAGGGAATGCCCATCCGGCCGATGATGTATTCCCGGTATTCGTGGAGGATCTCATTGAGGGCCTCGGCAGACTCCTCTTCCTCCACTACAATGCCGACAACGGCGATCCGTGTCTCCATTTGGTTTCTCCTTTCTGACAAAATAAAAAGCCGCGCCCGAAAGGCGCGGCAAAGGAAGGGGCGCTGGCCCCGTGAAAAGTTCCTTTTTTCCAAGCCTTCCGCCTCAAGAGGATTTCAGCGTCAGAGCACGTTGCGTGAGAAATTGCCAGGTTGGCGCGGGTCCCGCCGCTTTCTGCCGGGCGCTCCACAGGGGAGCGGCCGGACCGTTCAGAAGCGGGACAGCTGTATTATAGCACAGAAGGCAATGGGATTCAATTAAAATTTAAGAGCTTTTATTGATTTTTTGGGGAGGAACGCAGCCACCCCTCTGTCACCCGGACATAGTGGATGTGCCGGCGGTTCCAGGCGGAATAGGCGATATGGATGGCTCCGCCCCGTCCAACCAGCAGGCAGGGGTATTCAAAGGCGGCGTTTTCCAAACGGTTTTCCGCGCCGGTAAAGCCGCTGCCCGGCTCAATCACCCTTTGCAGGGGGAAGGTTTCGCCTTCGTCTTCGGTGATGGCCACAGAGACGCTCCAGCGCAGGCCGGGCCACTCCACCTCCTTTTTTTCGCGGGGCGGCAGGCCATAGGGGTTGAAGACCAGGGCGATGGCCCCGCTGGGGAGCTTTGCCGCCTGGATGGAGGCGTTGTTGTTGGGCAGAAGGGTGGGGGTGGGCGCCGACCAGGTGCGGCCGTAATCCTCCGAGAGGCTTTTGTAGACGCGGTCTGCCCACCGGCTGCGGAAGAAAGCCACCAGATGGCCCGGGCGGGTTTCCACCGCGGTCATGTGAACCCGGCCCACAGAGTCCGGCACGGGCACTTCCTCCCAGGTTTTGCCCCGGTCGTGGGAGAGCCGCACCACAGAGTAGTCCTTGCCGTACTGCTTGTCCGAGTGGGGGTCTTCCACGCTGTACCACATGGGGAAGAGCCAGTCCCCGTTGGAGAGCTCCAAAATGGGGTGCCTGCAGAAAGAGCCGGGCTTCTGGGAGAACACGGTGGTGGGCTGCCAGGTGCGGCCCTGGTCCTGGGAAAGGCGGCGGCGGATCTGGGCGGTCTCTTGCATGGAGAAGTTGCCGGTGACCTTGCCCTGGGATTTTAGGGCAAGCCATTCCGCCTCTGTCATGGTCCCGCGGCTTTTTTGGGCTGTGTGCAGCAGCCACAGGGTGCCGTCCTTCTCCTGGAAAAAGCAGGGGTTCTGTTCAGAGCACTGGGCGTCTTCCGACAGCACCCCCTCGTATTCCCAGCGGTCCGCGCCTGCCCGCAGGCGTGCGGCCACAATGGAGATGTCGCTGCTGCCCTCTGCCAGGCCGGCAAACCAGGCGCAGAGCAGGTCCCCGTTTTCCAGCTCGATCAGGGAGGAGGCGTGGTTCGAGCGCCGGTCTGTGGGCAGAATGGCCTCCACCTTTTCAGGGGAGCCGGGAAGGGTGTAGAGGCAGCCGTCGTTCACAAGGGATTCAAGGTGTTTCATCAAAAGGGGTTCCTCCTTCTTCGTGTGTTTCGCGGGGGCGGCCCCCGCCCGGAGCGTCCCCCTCTTTTTTGAGGAGCCTCCAAAGGGTGGAGCGGGCAATGCCCAGGCTTGCCGCCGCCTGAGAGCGGTTGCCCCCCTTGGCGCGGAGCACCCGCCGGGCAATCTCCCGGTGGATCTCCTCCAGGGGGCGGGATAAATCCAAAGGGATGGAGCTTTTGGCCTGCTGTGCCATCAGCTCCTCTTGGGCCAGGGCCTTCTCCACGTCCTGGGGGAGAATCGTCCCCTGTGCCCCAGCCTGGAGGCGCTCCAGCACGTTGGAAAGCTGCATATAGTTGCCGGGCCAGGGGGATTGCGCCAGCAGCTCCAGCGCCTGGGGGCTGGCCTGAAGGGGCGGGCGCCCGCCCTCTCCCCGCAGGAAACCCTCGGCCAGGTGGAGAATCCAGGGGGGAGATTCCCGCAGGGAGGGCAGCCGGAAGGTTTGGCAGCCCAACCGCTGGAAGAACTCCCCCGCTATTTTCCCGGCGTCATCCGCCAGGGTGGTGGAGACGGAGAGCAGCAGCTTGTTTTGCCGCAGGGTGTAGCCGCTGTCCAGCAGGTCGATCAAGGTCTCCCGCAAAGGGGGAGACATGGCCTCCAGGTTTTTGAAATAGAGGGTGTTCCCCGGCCGGAATAAGGGGGAGTCCGCGTGGCCAAAGAAAAAGGCCGCTCCCTTGGGGGAGAGGGTTTGGCAGTCCACCTCCAGAAAGGCGCCGGGGCGCAGGCCGCCCTGATAGAGCAGCCGGGCGGCATAGTCCTTGCCAGAGCCCACTTCCCCCAGCAGCAGAAGGGGCTTGGGCGAGGGGGCCAGGCGTTTTAGGGCGCGGCGCAGAGAGGGTTCCAGCCCCTCCAGCCCATACAGGCCCTCCCGCACCTCCCAGTCGATTTGGGGGGCGCTTTTCCAGTAGGTCTCTCCCCTGCGGCCGCAAACCCCCCGGGGAGAAGGTCCCCGTTCCGCAGGGGGGCCTTGGGGAGCCTCCCCCTCCACCGTAAGGCGGACGTGGGGAAACGCCTTGGCGGCCCATTCCAGAAAAAGGGCGGCCTCCTCCCGCGGGACCTCTCCGAACACCCTCATCGCGTACTCACCATATCCCAGCGCCATCCTTTCTGTTCCCTGCCACCAGTATACCACAGTCCCGGGGGGCGTCCACTCCTTTTTTTGAAAAAGTGTTTGAATTTGAAACGCTTTTCCCACCGGGCCCTGTAGCGCGGCGGGGGGAAAGCCTGTATCCTAAAAGCAAAGAATCCGGCCCGCCGGCTGGAGAGATAAAAGGAGGAAAAAGGAATGAAGCCTGTAGAGATAAAAGGCATCATCCCGCCCGTCATCACCCCTATGGGCCCGGACGAGGAGGTCAACCTGGAGGAGCTGCGCCGCCAGGTGGAGCGGCTGTTGGAAAGCGGCGTGCATGGGATTTTTTGCTTTGGCACCAACGGGGAGGGCTATGCCCTGGACGGCGGGGAGAAACGCCAGATTTTGAAAGCCACCGTCAGCCAGGTGCGGGGAAGGGTCCCGGTGTATGCGGGGACAGGCTGCGTCACCACGCGGGAGACCATCGCCCAATCCCGCATGGCCTGTGAGGAAGGGGCCGATGTGCTCAGCATCGTCACCCCCAGCTTTGGGGCTGCCAGCCAGCAGGAACTCTATGACCACTATGCCGCCGTGGCCCGGGCGGTGGATTTGCCCATTCTGCTCTACAACATCCCTGCCCGCACGGGGAATACCCTTCTGCCCGAGACAGTGGCGCGGCTGGCCCAGCTTCCCAATATTGTGGGCATCAAGGATTCTTCCGGGGACTGGAACAGCATGCTGGCCTATTTGGAGATTGGCAAAAGCAGGGACTTCGCGGTCCTCTCCGGCAACGACGGACTGATCCTGGACTGCCTGCGCAGCGGGGGAAAGGGGGCCGTAGCCGGGTGCGCCAACGTGTACCCCCGCACGCTGGTCTCCCTCTATCACCGGTTTCTCGCCGGGGACGGGGAGGGCGCCCAAAGGGAGCAGGAGAGCCTGGCCTCTTTCCGGCAGTGCTTTCAATATGGGGGTTCCGGCACGGTGATCAAGGCGGCGGTGGCCATGCTGGGATATGATGTGGGCCGGTGCCGGGCCCCGTTCCATCTGCTGCCCCAAGAGGGGGCCGCGGCCCTGAAACGGGTTTTGGAGGAAAACCGGGAGAAGGGAATGGGCTGACAGAAGGGGGAAGGAGGGCTTCCAGCGCGTGAGGCGCCGGAGGCCCCTTTTGCCTTTCCGGAGCCTTTGCGGCAAGGGGAGAAGACGCGGGGCGCAGCCGGGGTTAAGGAGGCAGGGACGCCGCCAATGGGAAACGCGGGCGAAAAAGAAAACGCACCCCACAACGTGAGGTGCGCGAATTGGGAGCGGCAGCTTGCCGCTGGTGGACTCAAAGGGGAAGCAGTAGAACTTCTTGACTACTGTTTCCCCTGCCACAAAAGGGTCCTTTATTTGACCGGCTTCCATTTCAGCTTCCATTTCAGCTCTCAAGTCTTCTTGCAATATTTCCCATTCAAAGGAAAAATCTCTCCCATAATAATCTTCATCAAGTTCGGAAGAAAGGATAGTGATTGTATCTCGGTCATAGATTATTTTGCTGACGAAGTATTCAAATACCATCTGCCGGACATCTGGGTCATCTAAGTTTGCGTTTAGGAATTTTTCAAAGTATGCGCCAATGCTATGTTTTTCTTCAAACAGAGATAAACGAACAGTTTCTGCTTGAATAGCTTCGTCCAACGACTTTTTCTTTTGTTCCAATTCGGCAAAACGATTGGTCACTGTTTCGCTGATGATGCCATTTTCGATGGCTTTCAGCAAATTTGCCAGATTGCGTTCTGTCTCCTTGCGCTGCTTTTCTAGGGCGTCCAGGTAACCTGTATCCTTATAGTTCTTTTCATAGTAATCGGCAACCACAGCAGCCAGATCCAAGACACATTCGCTTTCATTTGAAAGCCATTTTAAAAGGCGTAAAACGATCCCTTCCAAATACTCTTTTCGCACTTTGGGGATTGAACATTTTTTTCCATCGCCTTTTTTGCCATGCTGAGAGGAACAACAATAGTAGTAGTACGTCTTTTTGGTCTTGCTCGTACCTGAAACTCCATGCATAGGTTGTCCGCAGTTCCCACAAAACAACTTTCCTGTGAGCCAATAGCGAGGGGATCTGTCCTTTTTTGCACCATTTGCCTTCTGTGAACCCATACGTTTATTTTCAGATAATTTCCTTTGGGCTTTCTCGAAGGTTTCTGTATCAATCAGAGCAGGCATACCGCCTTCAATTACGATGTCTGCATAGTGATACTCCCCAATATACGAACGGTTTCGCAGCATTTTAGCCATGGTTTTCACGCCAAATTTCTGCCCTCTAGTGGTGCGCAGCCCTTGGGCGTTGAAATCATCGCAGATAGCTTGCATGGGCTTTCCGGCGGCATATTCCTGAAACATACGTTGAACAAAGGGGGCGGTGATTGGGTCTGTGATGTATTTCTTTGTTTCCTTATCCACAGAATAGCCGAAAAGTTTATGCCCATTGTAAAGAGCGTGTTCGGCGTTGTATCTCATGCCCCGCTGTATGTTTTGAGAAAGCTGGATACTGTAATATTCTGCAAAGGAGTCTAAGAATCCCTCTATCAGAACTCCTTCCGGTACATTAGTGGGAATCGATTCGGCGACCATGCGAATTTCACAGCCGGAATCCCGAATTGTCTTTTTAGCCATAGTGAGAATGTATTTGTCACGGCCCAAACGATCGGTTTTCCACAGGATCAGCACATGGGGTTTTATTTTACCCACTTCTGAAAGCATTTGCCGGAAACCTGGGCGGTCTTCGGTTGTGCCAGAGATTGCAGCGTCCTCATATTCTTTGATGATTTTATATCCGTGAGTGTCTGCCCATGTGTGGGCGAGTTCTCGCTGTTGATCAATGCTGGCATCATTTTGAGAGTGGCTGGAAAAGCGATAATAAGCAATCGCTAAATTGTTGTCGTTTGCATGAAATTTTTTGCTTTTGCCCATGTCTATGACCTCCTTCGTTTTGGGCCTGCACCCGTGATAGCAATTCATACAAGAAAATCTGTCAGTCAAGGCCTGCGTAAGCAGTTCATTTCAGCCTTTACTGACGGATTTTTTTGTATATTCTTATACTCTGGGCGCAGGGCGGTGTACCAGGTTCATGCGGTTTTTCGAACAAGTAAATATCCTCCTAATTTATACATTTTATTATATTAAAATGGTATTACAAAGTCAAACATGGCTGTTGGGTTCCTTTTGTTGATTTTTCTAATTGGTTGTGCTATGATTTAATTGCCACATGGTTTCAGTACGTGATGGCCGAGTTGCTATTACGCACTTTTTTGTTTTGCCAAAAGAAAGGAGTAATGAAAAATGAAGTCCCTTGGAAAACGCGTGTTTTCCGCCGCGCTGGCTTGCGTTTTGCTTGTCTCCGCGACCGTATCTCTGAACGCCTCTGCTGCCAGCGCATCCAACATGACAGACATCCCCTCCGGCTCCTGGTATGAATCTGCTGTTCGGTATTGTTTAAATAACAATTACATGAACGGCGAGTCCGAGACCAAGTTCAACCCTAACGGAACTGTTTCCCGTGCTCAGATGGTGCAGGTGCTGTACAATCTGGAAGGCCAGCCCGGATACACTTCCGGCCACACACCTTTCGTAGATATCACTCCCGGTTCCTGGTACTACAACGCTGTTCGTTGGAGTGAGGAAAACGGTATCGCCAGCGGCACCAGCGCGACGACGTTCGAGCCGAACGCCCCCATTACCAGAGAGCAGGTCGCTACGTTCTTTGCAAATTACGCCAAGTTCAAAAATAACTATTCCGGCGCTCAGAGCGATTTGAGCAAGTATTCTGACCAGAACAAGATTTCTGCCTGGGCTAAGGAGAATATTTCCTGGGCCGTGAATTACGGTCTGATGTCCGGCACAAGTGAAACTACTCTGGACCCCCAGGGCACTTGCATCCGTGCCCAGCTCGCTCAGTTCATCAAGAATTACTTCAAAGATGATTCCGGAAGTGAAATCACTCCTACTCCTACCCCCACTCCCGAACCGGAAGACCCCGACACAAAGCCCGTCAACGGCTTGGCACCGGAACAGAAAAGCACCGGCGGCCTGGTATCTGAGGGTAAGATCGAAAAGACTGCCGACGACACCATCATCACCTTCCCCGTGTACAATTACGGCGCCGGTATGCAGGCATATTTCGACCGTGACAGCGTAGACCTGCTGCCCGTACCTGCCGACGGTGTGGTAAATGACGGAGACACTGGTTATCACGGAGACCCCAACTTCCCTGACACTTCTTATCCCTATTACACCGAACTGGGTATCATTCCCCGCGGCGGCTACGTTGAGAACGGCCGCATTTACACCGCACAGGGCTTCGACGTAACTTCCGTTGACGGTGTAGCTACCGAAGCGGAAATGGCTGTGCTGGAAGATGTGAACGAGTATCGCCGCAACGCCGGCATCCCCGAGCTGGAATGGAACGAAATGATGCAGATTTATGCTGATGAACGTGCTATTGAACTCGCTAACCAGTCAAAAATCAGCGATTCTTTCGTAGAACCTAATTTGAAAAACGGACAAATCCCATCTATTCTGGAAAACAAACTTGGTAGCGGTAAATGGGCGCACAATCTTTGGATAGGTGAAAATCGAGTGTCCACTAATGAACTGAACACCGTCGATTTCTACACACTTAATACCGAATATTGGGCTGGTATGACAGGTTGGTGGTACGAAGATAATTATGCGGGTTTGTGCAAACACACTGCAGACGAATACCCTCTCAACTCTTATGCAGGCGAAAACGTTACCGAAATTGTCACATGGAGCCGTTCTTTAAATGTAGACACACGTGCTGCTAACAACTGGTACAACAGTCAAGGCCACAAAAAAATCATGATGGACCCGAACAAAACGTACGCCGCCATCGGTATCGCCCGTGCCGAAGGTATGGGTTCCTCAGTCATCTTGGTGTTAAGCTAAGTCAACAACAACGTAACGGATATCTGGTTTCATGCCAGGTGTCCGTTATTTTTTAGTCTTGCGAAATCCCAAACAATCCAGTATAATAGTCTCAATAGAGATATGTGTTTGCGGACACATACCTGAGGGAGCTGGAATGATTTCAGCTCCCTTCTCTTTTTTCCAGAATATGCCTTGACAAAAGTGTCATCCAAAGCTATGATGAAACTAACAAAAAAAGTCTCAAAAGAAAGCGAGGTGACACTTATGAGCAGACTTCCGTTTCGACCCAGGATTGCCGAAGAAACCAAACAAAAGATCGTCGATCTTTACAAGAATGACGAAAGTCTTACTTGTGAAAAAATAGCCCGGATTTGCAAAGTCTCGAAATCATCCGTATTTCGAACTCTGAAAAACTCATCCATTGATCGGCGCGGTAAAGGTCGCACAAGTGTCACATATTACTGTGTAGAACCGTTAAGAGACCTTCTAGCAAGTTGAATTAGCTCTAATAGATAAACGGATATTTCGGTTTAAAAGCCGGATATCCGTTATTTTTTTGCTCAAAAAGCCATGTTGAAAAAAATTTTTTGAACGTCTATTTTTTTGACGAAACCTGTTGTGCATTTTGACGAATTTCAGAAATTATGTAAACGCAAGCGTTTCTGTGTCAACTTTTGACACCAAAGTGACACAGCTGTGTCGTTTTGGTGTCAAAAGTTGACACAGTTATAAATAAATATGAATTTTCAGTGAATAAAATAGGCAATTCAGGCATGAAAATTTATTTCAAATTTTCGTGCCAATGAACAAATTGTGAATAAAATAGATAAAAAATAGTGTCAATAAAAGCTTATAAAAGTTTATTTGTACAATTTTATACATTGACAATGCATATATGCAAAACTATAATGAAAGCATAGGAATTGGAAAAATATAACATTATTTCCGGAGATAACGCGACAATCAATTCCTGAAATTTACTATTGTGAAAGGAGGTGATTCTATCATATTTTTCATAAAAAACCTTGCTTTTCGCAAGGGGTTCCAAAATCACAAACGGAAGATCTTGTGTGTATACAGGAAATCTGTTAAGCCTAATTTTATGCTACAAGGAGGTATGTGTCGTGGCTCTCTTTAAATACGCGAAAACGATATTCCGTGATAAGGACTTTTTGAAGGATACCCGCAACCGATTTAAGGTTGTCTCCGTCAGCCCTTACAGTGACAAAAAGGGAAAACTTCCAGATGGGCAGCGTTTGACACTGAAAATCTTGGAAGATGATGGTACGCCGCCTACGGATAAAAACGGGAATCCGCAAGACAATCTTGTAGATGAAAATTTTGATGTAACGGTTTTGTCCTGCGACCCAATGGTAAGAAAGGGGGACTATATTGCTCTTGAAAATTTTGACCAGGAACATAGTTACGTGATCAACTATAGCGTGATTTTACGGTTTAAGGGGCTTCGGGTATTGCAGCCGCAGCAACCAAAAAACATGGGGGGTAAAAGTATATGACAAAGTCAAAATATTATCATACGTTTTTTCTTATGTCATGCGTGTGCGTGTTTTCTCTCACGCTCGGTGCGCATTTGCTTCCAGCCTTGACAATTCCCTACCTGCCCATAGCGGGGACCGTTTGGTCAATCATTGTGGTGGCGTTGAATGTTCTATCTGCTTTGGAGTGTGTTGGGATTTTGGGGTTGATTTTGCGGTTTTTCTTATCTCACGGTATTCGCAAAGGCGGCAAATATTTTTGGCGGCACGTTCGCATTTCGGCTCGCTTAAAGCGCCAGTTTGAAGACGCTGGATTCGCAGTCAAGCGGGAACGCTATGTGGAAATTCCCTGGTTTAAGCTTAGCTTTTCAGACGATCTTTCAAGAGGGTTGTTGAAAGTTCGTAACACGATCAAGCTTGACCGAAAATTGGATGACGCTGTAATCAATGCGGCGTTGGGGTATTTTGTGGTGGAGAACCGCTTCGCTTCGTATGACGGTAATTATTATCTGTATGAGTTGGTAGATGGCCGGGCCGACTATAAACTGGTGTTTCCGTCAGCCCATGACTTTTCTACCTATGCTGATGAAATTCTTCCTAACCAGTGGTTCCTGGACGCACGGACACAGGTTCCGCTATGTCATACGTTGATTGTTGGACAGACAGGGTCGGGGAAGACTTATGCGACGCTTAGCTTGATTTTGCAGCTGCGTTTAATGGGGACATACCCAGAGGTAAGTTTTGTCGATCTCAAGGCTTCCACAGTAGGCGTAATCGGTCGTAGGATCTCCCCGCACCGCACCGCAATGACTTTTGACCAGGCGATTGAGCAAATCCGCATTTTTCACCGAGAGATGGGATTTCGGAAACAGGATATGGAAAAATTGTTAGAAAACAATCCAACGGGGGATTATAACACATTTCGCCTTCCGCCCCATGTCATGATCATTGACGAGTATGCGTCATTTGCTCAGATTTTGAAGGGGAAAGAGAAAAAGCTGCGGGACGAAGTAATGGGTCTGCTATATGAGATTGTGCTGCAAGGTCGGCAGCTTGGCTTTTTCCTGGTGATCACCATGCAAAAGTCAGACGCTACTCTGATCGACACGGCGCTGCGGGACAATATTCCTCTGAAAATTGTATTGGGCCAGAGTGAGGACACCACGTATATTACCTGTTTTGGCAGTGCTGCCGATGTTCCAATGCGAAAATATGCAAGGGGAGAGGGGGTGTTTACCCACCCGGAATTAACTCGAAAGCCCAGATTGGTGCAATTTCCAGAACTGGATTTTGACATTCTGGGAGCACTGTAAGGAGAGAACCCCCGTGGTGTAACCACGGGGGTTCCTCAAAAAAATAATCCCAGGAAGCACTCTGCATTCCTCATTTGTGGGCCTTGTGCCCGTGGAAAGGGGGTGATGGGATTGCTGGAACTTGGTGTTGATGAATTCACGGTGGTTTGCCGGCCCACAGCCCTACATTCAAACTTTGTAAGGGACAACTGGCCCCATGTTGCTCAAAACATAATTCAAAAGCTGTCCGACCGCGGAGACCTGGAAACCGTTTTGGGACCTATACGGACTGAACTCAAGTGTTTGAAAGGGTATACTCATGGGTACACGTTTGGGGAACACAGCTTTTATAGCTGTGTTGCCTACCATATGGACAGAGACGACATGGGGGTGGCTTTACGATTTTCGGCCCAAGCGCTTGACTACTATTCTGATAAATCCGGGCTAAAAGTGTATGAGTTCCTCGGAAAAATCCAAGATACGGCCTACACAGCTAGGTTCAGCCGCATTGACTTCACAGCGGATTATTTGAATTGCGGCATAGACCCAACCAAAATCTACCAGAAGTTAATGGACGGTCAATTGGCCATTTTCCGGGAAAAAACACGCAAAACAGCGTCTGGAAAAACAGAGACGAGTTATTTGAAAATTCCTTTTTCCTATCGGGGATTTTTAAAAGCTTCCGAAGTGCCAACGATTTATCTAGGAAGTCAAAAATCCAATGCGCTTTTACGGATTTATGACAAGCGCCGGGAACAAATTGAGCGTAAGGGGCCTAAGCTGGATAAGGCTTTAGCTTGTGAAGATTGGACACGATTTGAAGCAGTTTTCAAAGGCGATTACGCCCACCAGCTGACAGACCAGTTACTTTCCGTGAAAAACGATGATGAATATCTCACTTTAATTGCCAATTCATTTTTACAAAAGTTTGATTTTAGGGAAGTGGAAAACGGTGTGGTTCAGAATGAAGCAGAATTTTCAGAAATGCTATACGATGCATTGAAACAGGGAGATTTCGCGCTTCATGCGCCCACTTCTCGGAACTTCGATTTGATTCGAAGTATCCAATACCTGTTGAATGGCAGCGGTTTGTATCCGACCCTTTTCAAAATCCGGGAAATCTGGGGCTATGAAGGTGTCAGCGAGTTCGTTAATCGTTTGATCATGTCTTTAGACACCTACGAGCCGAACAGGGATTGCCTGTCCTGGATAGCAAAACACGGGGACGACTACAAAAGAAATTTCTCTGAGTTTTCTCTTTTCCTAAATTCTGCACTGCCTTTTTCGGATTTTGTCCCGGAGAATACAGCTTAATATCTCTAGGGACAAAAAAAGAGACACTCTCAAGGAGTGTCTCCCGGTCTGTAAACAAGCGCCAACCTATTCCGTATAAAGAATAGTTCGACGCTTCCGCTTTTGGTGGAGATGGCGGGAATCGAACCCGCGTCCGAAAAAGGATTACCAAGGCTTTCTACGAGCGTAGCTTCTGTTTTAAGATTCCCGCCGCCCCCCGCCCAAAAGCAGGCTGGGGGTTTTAGTAGCCCTTAGGTCATGACGGGGGTAAGGGCATAGCCCCGTTCACGTTCACCGCTCATCGACGCCCTAGCCCCGGCCGCGGTGCTCCGGGGGAGGACGGCTGCCTTAGTTAGGCAGCAACAGCAACAGGTTCGTTGTCGTTTAATTTTAAAGGTTGCGGATTTTATAGCGGTCCCGCACCGCTGCTCGCTTACCAGGGCTCTCCTTCCCCGTCGAAACCTTTACATCCCCCTATCTGGGACAGCCAGGGCTGCCCTTGGGTTTTGGGCGGCGCACCGCCCGAAGAGGTACATTTACCGGTTGCGCTCTTTTATGGCGCGCTCGATGTCCCGCTTGGCGGCTTTCTCCGCCATGTCGGCCCGCTTGTCATAGAGCTTCTTGCCCCGGCACAGGCCCACCTGCACCTTCACCCGGGAGTCCTTGAAGTACAAAGACAGGGGGATGAGGGAATACCCCTGCTGCTTGACAATGCCGTACAGCCGCAGGATCTCCTTTTTGTGCATAAGCAGCCGCCGCACCCGCATGGGGTCGGGGTTGAAGATGTTGCCAAAGTCATAGGGGCTGATATGGCAGCCGTTGAGCACCATCTCCCCGTTTACCACGGAGCACCAGGCGTCCTTCAGGTTGGCCCGGCCCGCCCGCAGGGACTTTACCTCTGTCCCCTTCAGCTCGATGCCGGCCTCGAAGCTCTCTTCCACGAAGTAATCGTGGAAGGCTTTTTTGTTTTGGGCAATGGTTTTTGTGTTGGCCTTGCCTGCCACGGTCACTCCTCCTTTGCGGAATTTCCTCCAAACTGATGCCTCGTTTGGAACACTTATTATACCACACCTGCCTGTCGAAGTGCAAGGGATTTTCCCCCGGAGGCAATTTTTTCAGGAGAGAGGGCGGTCTGTGAAAAAAAGAAAAATATTTACCCATACTCTCTATGGAAAAGAAAAATGGGACCGGAACCCAGGGGAAAGGCCGAAAAGCCGGTATAGCGGGGTTTTTCCCGAGCAGGGTTCCCGCAAGGGGGTGATTTTTGCCGAAAACAGAGGAGAGAATGCGGGAATTTCCTGCTTTTTCACGAAGCGCAAAAGCTTTGATAAAGGATTGACAAAAGGGGGAATCAGTAGTATTCTAAGCAATGGATAGTTTAAGTCTTAAACAAAAGGCTGAACTGTGGACGAGGGAACCGGTCCAATATCAAGCAAGTGGAGTGTGGAACCATGAAATTTAAGTACCGCTGGTGGGGCAAGGGCGATATCGACGCCTCTATCGGCATCTTTTTCGACGGCTTCTCCAAGATCCTGTCCGCCACAGGCATCATGCTGTTTGTGTTCGGCATGCCGGCGGACATCGTGCTGGGGAAGATTGTGCCAGGCGTGGGCCTGGCTATTTTTGCGGGCAACCTGTGGTATTTTTACGAGGCGTGGGCCCTGGCTAAAAAAGAGCAGCGCCAAGATGTGACCGCCCAGCCCTTTGGCATTGGGGCCTCTCAGCTGACGGGCTGGCTGTACCTTATCATGGGCCCTGTCTATTGGCAGACGGGCGATGCGGAGCTGGCCTTCCAGGTGGGCCTGGCAGCCTCTCTGATTGGCGGCATGATCGAGGTGCTGGGCGGCTTTATCGGCCGCTGGATTGTGAAGGTGGTGCCCCACAGCGCCCTGATGGGCAACATGGCCTCTTCGGCGCTGGTGTGGCTCTCTTTTGTGGGCATCGCCATGGTGTTCGACAAGCCCATCTACGCCCTGCTGCCTTTCTGCATGGTCATCATCGACTATCTGGGCAAGGCGGACCGGCGGTTCCAGAAGAGCCCCACCGGCGTCATTGCCGTGGTGCTGGGCGCTGTCATCGCCTGGTGCACCGGCAGCCTGACCTGGGAGAACTTCACCGCCTCCTTCTCTGACCTGGGCTTTTACCCGCCCACCTTCTGCGGTGTGGACATCGTCAAAGGCCTGAAGGGCATCTTCCCCTTCCTGCCGGTCATTATCCCCCTGCAGATCAACAATTTCCTTTCCACCCTTCAGGGCATTGAGGCCGCCAAGGCGGTGGGGGATGTGTACCCCGAACGCCGCTCTATGGTGATGGACGGCTGCTCTACCATGCTGGGCAGCCTGTTTGGAAATCCCTTCCCCACCACGGTGTACTTCGGCCATCCCGGCTGGAAGGAGCTGGGGGCCCGGGCGGGCTTCTCCCTGGTGAACGCGGGGGCCTACCTGCTCATCTGCCTGACCGGCCTGACCGGCGTGCTGATGGCCCTCATCCCCACAGAAGCGGTGATGGTGCTGCTGATCTTCGTGGGCTTCTCCGTGACGGCCTCCACCTTCCAGGAGCTGGACAAGAAGTACGTCAACGTGGTGCTTCTCTCTCTGATCCCCATTCTGTTCCAGTATATCCAAACCCAGATCAGCTCTTCGGTTCAAGCGGCGGGCACCACGGTGGACGCCCTGACCGCCGCCCAGTTTGCGGAGTACTCGGTGCCCATCAACGGCATCCAGTACCTGGGTAACGGGGCGTTCCTCTCCAGCCTGCTGCTGGCGGGGCTGCTGGCCTATGTGTTGGACAAGAAATACTTCCACGCCGCCTCCTTTGCGGCGGCCCTGGCCTTCTGCTCCTTCATCGGGATGATCCACGCGCCCTCGGTGGCGCTGTTCCCGGCGGAGAGCCTGCCCTTTGGGGTGGTGTACCTGGTGGCAGGGGCTTGGCTGGTGGCCAAGGGCCTGCTGTTCCGCAAGCCCCAAGCGCAGGAGGAGGCCGCCGCGGGCCCGCTGCAAAATTAAGGTGATTTCGCCCTGGAAAGCGGGGCGTGCCACATAAAGGAACTTTTTCATCATTAGGAGGAAGAAAAATGACGGACAGCGTAAAAATTCCACTGTTCAAAAAAGCGGACTTGGACGCTTCCATCGGTGTATTCTTCGATGGGTTTTCCAAGGTAATTGTGGCCGTGGCCATTCTGCTGGGCACCTTTAGCCTGGACGGCGGCACGGTGTTTGGCACCATGATGCCCGGCGTGCTGGTGACGGTGCTGGTGATGAACGGCGGCCTGTGGCTTTACTACCGCCACATCGCCAAGAGCCGCGGCGACGCGAACCTGACCGCTGTGCCTGCTGGCCTGCAGGCCGGCCGTATGTTCATCTGGCTGTATTCCATCATGCTGCCGGTGTTCAACACCACCGGCGACGCGGAGATGGCCTTCAAGGTGGGCGTGCTGGCCCACTTCATTGGCGGCGCGGTGTTCATCATCGGCGCTTTTGTGGTGCCGCTGATCCTGCGCATTGTCCCCGCGGGCGCCCTGTTCGGCAGCCTGGCCGGCGGCGCTATGGCCTTCTTGATCCTGCAGTCCATGGACGGCACCTTGAAAATGCCCCTGGTTGGCTGGCTGTCCCTGATTGTGCTCTTTGTCATCTACCTGGGCAAGGTGAACACCAAGCTGCCCGCCGCCCTCATTGCCATTGTGGTGGGCGCCGGCATCGCCTGGGTCACCGGCTCCATGAGCTTCTCCACCGTGACGGACTCCCTGCAGAACCTGAACTTCTACATTCCCAACGTGACCTTCGGCATCTTCTCTGGGGACGTGCTCTCCCAGACCCTGCCCTTCCTGCCCATTGTCATCGTGTTCTCCCTGAACGAGGTCATCACCGGCATCCAGGCCGTTGAGCAGGCCAAGGAGTGCGGCGACACCTTCTTCACCACCACCAAGCCCCTGGTGCTGTGCGGCGTGGCCTCTATGGTGGGCGCCCTGTTCGGCAACCCCCTGGCTGTGGGCCTGTACTGGGGCTATCCCGGCTGGAAGAAGATGGGCTCCGGCACGGGCTACCATCTGGGCATTGTGGTGCTTTACGCCCTGGTGGGCCTGACCGGCCTGTCCGCCATCATCACCGCCTTCATCCCCGAGGCTGTGGTGCTGCCCATCCTGGTGTTTGTGGGCATTTCCAGCTACTCTCAGGCTTTCGAGGTGGTCACCAAGAAGTATTACCCCGCGGTCATCATGGCCTCCCTGCCCGTTGTGATGGACTTTATGATGGACAATGTGGCCGAGGGCAAGCTCCAGGGCTTCCTGGCCTTCGACCCCGGTTCGGCGTTCGTGGGCCTGCTGGTAGGCTGCGTGTTCGTGTTCATCATTGACAACGAGTGGATGAAGGTCGCCATCACCAACGTGGTTGCCCTGGCCCTTACCGGCATCGGCATGATCCACTCCCCGGGCCTGCTGTTCACCGATACGTACAGCCCGGACCTGGGTTTTGTGGCGGCCTACTGCGTGCTGGCCGTGGCCTTCCTGGTCCTGCATTTCCTCAAGTTCAACCAGAAGGCCCATCAGGCGGACCTGGAGGCGGAAAAAGCCGCCGCCCTGGCAGCCGCCAAGCAAGAATAATTCCGGAGGAATCTGTCCTATGAAAACCCTAGTCATCACCGGTGCGGCCCGGAAGAACGGCCACACCAACCAGATGGTGAAGCTGTTCCTGGACACCCTGGGCGGCGAGTACACCATCATTGACGCCTACCGCGCGGAAAACATCGCCCCCTGCAAGGACTGCCGCTACTGCTGGCACAAGAAGGGCTGCTCCATCCACGACGGCATGGACGAAGTCTACCGGCTGCTGGAGGAGGCCGACAACGTGGTGCTGGCCTCTCCCATGTACTTCCACTCCATCACCGGCAAGATGAAGGCCCTCATCGACCGCTTCCAGGTGTACTGGGCGGGCCATGTCCGGAACGATATGCCCGAGAAGCCCCTGCGCAAGGGCGCCATCCTCATGGTGGGCGGCGCGCCCAGCTTTCCCAACCAGTTTTTGGGCGGCGAGCTGGTGCTGAAGAACCTGTTGAACGACCTGAGCACCGAGTGCCTGGGCGAGGTCTGTCTGCCCAACTCGGACCATGACTCCCTGGAGACCCGCCCGGACATCGCCCAGCAGGTGGTGGAGCTGGCGGAGAAGATGAAGGCCGCGCAGGAATAAAACCGCGAAGCGGCGTAAAGTTTTCGCAGTACGTCCGCAGGACGTACTGGCCTTCTTTCAAAAGGCTTGCAGAGCGCGGGGCGCTGGTCTCCTGTGGAGACCGTTCAGCGCTTGACCGAACCGGCAGGTGAGAAGCGTCTCGCGGCCTTAACCGGCGCAGCCGAAAAAGAAATCCAGGGGCAAGGGCGCACGCCGCCCCAGGCGGCTGGTCCGCAGCCCCGGAGGAGACCAAGAAAGCCCCAATATGAACAACAAAAAACCAGGGAACAGGGCGGCTTTGCCGCTCCCCTTCCCTGATACTGAAACATGAAAAAACAGGAGGATACAATCATGCAAGGCTATACCTATGTCAAAGGCGAGCACTATCCCGTAGAACACCTGATTTTTGAGACCGCTCCCGAGCACGTTCAGGAATTCCTGGATGTGGACCACGAGGTCTGGACCCTGGGCGAGGCGGAAAGCGACCTGTTCGACCACATCCCCTTCCTGTACAAAGAGGTTTGGGTCAACGACAACAAGCCCGGCGAGATGCACTTCATCTTTGTGTGGGAGAGCCTTGAAAGCTGGCGCAAGGTGGACGATAAGGAAGTGCAGGCCGCTTTGATCGCCCGCTTCGAGTCCAAGTTCCAGCATCCCTATAAGCTGACCCGCTGCATCCAGAACGAGGAGAACTTTGGCATCCATCGTTACAGCCGCTTCGAGCGCATCTAAAACTGTTAGGGAAAGGACTTGTGTGCAATGAAATTTGAAAATAAAGTGGTCATCGTCACCGGCGCCAGCTCTGGCATTGGCGAGGGCGTGGCCAAAATGTTCCTGGAAGAGGGCGCCCGCCTGGTGGGCTGCGGCATTGAGCCCGCTATGAAGATCGAAAGCGAGAAGGCCATCTACGTTCAGGCCGACCTGACCGACCCCGCCCAGGCCCAGAACGTGGTGGACAAGGCTGTGGAGGCCTTTGGCCATGTGGACAAGCTGGTGTGCTGCGCCGGCGTCACCTTCATCGGCTCTTTGGAGAATACCGAGTACAACACCTTTATGCGGGAAATCTCCATCAACCTGGGCGGCGTGTTCAACATGTGCAAGGCCGCTGTGAAAGAACTGGTCAAGAGCGAGGACCCCTCCATTGTCACCATCGGCTCCGACCTGGGCGTGCGCCCCATCCCCGAGCGCATTGGCTACTGCCCCTCTAAGGCTGGCGTCATTATGCTGACCAAGTGCATCGCCCTGGAGTACGCCCCCAAGGTGCGGGTCAACTGCGTGCTGCCCGGCCTGGTGCGCACCCCCATGACAGAGCAGCGCTTTTTGGATGCAGAGGACCCCGCCGCCCTGGAGGAGGCGTACGCTTCCCTGTACCCCCTGCACAAGATGGGCAAAGTGGCCGACATGGCCAACGCCGTGCGGTTCCTCTCCTGCAGCGAGGACAGCGGCTTTATCACCGGCGAGATTATGAACGTCTGCGGCGGCAGCCTGATCTAAGGGAGGGACACCATGGCTACATCCCTGTTTAAAATGCCCTTCGACGTGGACCGCCTGCACCTGACCCGCATCTACCAGAGCAAGGAGCTGGAAAGCTGCCAGGTGGAGACCATGAGCTGCCCCAAGATCCAGAAGATCTACGGCGACCTGAAGTTTTTGGAGCTCCATGAGGACCGTCCCTGCACCTACACCTCTCTGGTGACCTCCATCGACGGGCGCATTGCCTTTACAGACGCCCCCCAGGGCCCCCTGATCGCCAAGAAGAACAAGTATGATCCCGCCGGCGCTGACGCCGACTGGTTCATCCTGAATATGCTGCGGGCTGTTTCCGACGGCGTGATGCTGGGCGCCGGCACCATGAACGCCGAAGCCGACTATACCTGCCATGTGTTCGACCAGGACATGGAGGACATGCGCATTGCAAACGGCAAGAACCCGGTGCCCTGGAACATCATCACCTCTCTGGACGCCACAGACATCCCCTTCGGCCACATCCTCTTCAACACCCCCGAGGTGCCCGTGATGATCTCTACCTCCCGCGAGGGCATGGAGCTGGTGCGGGAGAACCTGAAAAACGAGGCTTACTTTGTGGACGCCCCCTCCATGGAGGCTGTGACAGAGGAGCTCATCCAGGGCATGAAGGAGAACGCGGACAAGGTGCTGGTCATCGGCACCGGCGACACCGCCCCCGACTCCAAAGTGGCCCTGTATGTGCTGAAGAAGTTCGGCATTGACCGGCTGCTGGTGGAGACCCCCTCTTACATGCACTACCTGGTAAGCCAGAAGATGATGGACGAGCTGTTCTTCAACTACTCCTGCATTTATGTGGGCGGCCAGGCGCTGACCATTGGCAAGTTCGGCAAGGAGTTCACCAGTGAGGACCACCCCCACACCCGGATGCTCTCCATCCACACCCACAGCGATCATTTCTTCTATCTCCGCCACAAGCTGCTCTACGATTGAGCGCGGAAAGCCGCGGCTTGAACGGGCGGGATCCATCCTATAAAAAAGAGGAGCCTTCCAGCGGCTCCTCTTTTGCTGAGAACAGGGTTCAGCCGTTTGTTTCCGCGGCGTTTGCCATATCCTGAAAAAATTGGCAGATGGCCTGGTGGGCAGCGCCCAGAATGGGCCCGCTTTTCCCCAGGGGGGAGAGCACAACCTCCTCCGCGTGGGTGATGGGCAGCACCATTTTCCCCAGAATGTCGGGCATGTAATAGGGCAGGGCGGAAAGAAGCTCGGAGCTGATGACAATGACCTGGCAGTCAAAGATGAAGATGATGTTGGTCAGCCCCACGGCCAGGTAGGTGATGAAGCGGTCCAGAACCTGCCGCGCGGTGGGGTCCTGGCGGCGGATGAGGTCCGCCAGCTCTGGAATGGAAGAAATGGGTTGGGAGAGCACAGAGTTGGCATAGGCGATCAGGGCGCCGTCGGAGCAGTACTGCTCCCAGCAGCCATATTTGCCGCAGGAGCACTGCACGGGCTCGTCAAAATTGATGGTGTGGTGGCCGATGGCGTTGGCAAAGCCGTGGAAGCCCCGGAACAACTCGCCGTTGGTGATGAGCCCCACCGAGATGGAGTCGCCAATGTTGACCATGGCCAGGCTTTGCAGGCACTCCCCCGTGCCGCTGATCAGTTCCTGCTGGGCCAGGGCGGCCAGGTTGCCGTCGTTGTCCAGGGAAACCGGAACCTGGTAGCGCTCTGCCAGCAGGCTGCGCAGGTCCACGTTCCGCCAGCCCCGCCGGGGAATAAAGCGGATCAGCCCGGACAGGTCCACCACGCCGTGGACAGCCACCCCCATGCCCACCAGCCCATATTGGGAGACGGGCATCTGGGCCAAAAGCCTGTCCACCGCATGGCACACCCGCTCATACACCCGGGGGAAATCCTCCCCCTGGGTGGGGAACTGCTCCCGGGCCAGGACGGTCTCTCCCGAGAGGTCCGTTAAAATGGCCTGAACCCGGCTGATATCAATGTCCAGGGCCACGGCGCAGCCCGCCCCGTGGAGGGGGGAGAGGAGGATGGGTTTGCGCCCCCCTTCCGAGTGGCCCAGCTCGGTTTCCATCAGCAGCCCGGCGTCAATCCACTCCTTGACAATGGTGGAAACCGTGGCCTTGTTCAAGCCGGTGCGGCGGCCGATGTCCGCCCGGCTGATGGGGTAGTTCCCCAGCACCTGCCGCATAATCTCCCAGCGGTTGGCTGCCCGGATGTCCTTTGTCTGCGTGATTTTCATGGCGGATCGCTCTTTTCTGCTTTGGGCACTGCCCAATTGTTCTAAAATGGATTATACTATATTTGTTAGAAAAGTTCCAGGGCCCTGGGAAAAGAGGCCCTGGAAGAAGGAGGTCTTTATTATGCCTTGCATCCAAATCAAGACGAACGTGCAGGTTTCCAACGAGACGGCCCAGACGGTGAAAAGCCAGCTGGGGCGCATCATCACCCATCTGCCCGAGAAGACGGAGGACTGGCTGATGGTCACCCTGGAGGACCAGTGCCGCATGTGGTTCCGGGGAGAGAGCGCCAAGCCCCTGGCGATTGTAGAGGTGAAGGTGTTCGGAAACAAAATTGACAGAGAGGGCTCTGAGCGGATGACACAGGAGGTGTGCGCCCTGTTCCAGAAGGAGCTGGGCGTAGACCCCAAGGATCTGTATGTCCGCTATTTGGCCTCTCCTGACTGGGGCTGGAATAACGGGAATTTCTAAATGCTGAACAAGAAAACGCCTGCTGCCCAAGGAGGCCTCCCTTTTGGAGAAAGGGGGAACCCCTCCCTGGCGAAGCAGGCGTTTTTTTGTGGAACTGTGAAAGCGCAAAGAAAATCAAGTTGGCGGCTCTGTTGCTGGCTGGCGCCATGCTGCTCACGGCGTCCGCTGTTGGGACGCGGGCACGGACACTCCCAACATCATGCCGCCCACTCTGTGCGCCCTGCTCTCTGGCGTGGACTGGCGCGAAACGGGGTACCAGGACGTGGGCCTGCCGGACCATCAGGCCAAAATCGACCAGGCCATTGCCGATGGGTTCTTCTCCCAGCCGGACCACCATGCGCCCGGCCTGTTTATGAGCATGGGAAATCTAGGTTCCATGAACGCGGGCCATGTGTTTGGGATGAGCTCCACAAACTGCGCCAGCCTGTCCCAGGGCATGGTGCGGGGCCGCCGCCTGGTGCAGGAGTACCTGCGCTTTTACCAGAAATACTATGACCTTCCGAAGCTCCAATTGGTGACCACTGCGGCCATGATGGGCATTCGGGAAAGCCGCCGGGTGATTTGCGATTACCGGCTGGTGCTCCAGGACTTTTTGGATGAGGCGGTGTTCCCCGATGAGATTGGCCGTTACAGCTACAACATTGATATCCACGCCAACACGGTGGGGCTGGATGACTATGAGCTGTTTGAGAAGGAGCACACCACCTACCGCTACAAGCCCGGCCAGAGCTACGGCATTCCCTACCGCACCTTGCCGGTAAAGGGCTTTTCCAATTTGCTTACCGCTGGGAGGAGCATCTGCACAGACCGCTACATGCAGTCCTCTGTGCGGGTGATGCCCGGGTGTTACATCACCGGCCAGGCGGCTGGCACCGCCGCGGCAATCTGTGCCCTGGAAGAGATGGACGTCCACCAGGTGCCGGTGGCAGAGGTTCAGAAAAAGCTGAAGAAGCTGGGCGCTTATTTGCCCAATTTCCAGGAATAAACAGGCCCCCTGTGAGAAAGAGCCCGCCGCCCTCTCAAAGCAAAGAGAGGGCGGCGGGCTTTTGTTTTAGTGTAAAGGCACGGGTTACAGAATGTCGATGTACTCCCCGCTCAGGGCCTTGTTCATGCTGCGCACGGCGCAGAACTTGCCGCACATGCTGCAGGTGTCGCTGTGGTCGTCCTCGGGCTTGCGGCTGTCCCGAATGGCCCGGGCGGTCTCGGGGTCCAGGGCGCAGGCGAACTGGGCTTCCCAGTCCAGGGCACGGCGGGCGTTGGCCATCTTGTCGTCTATCTCCTGGGCGCCGGGGATGCCCTTGGCGATGTCCGCGGCGTGGGCGGCGATTTTCGAGGCGATGATGCCCTGCTTCACGTCCTCCACGTTGGGCAGGGCCAGGTGCTCCGCCGGGGTGACATAGCACAGGAAGGCCGCGCCGCTCATGGCCGCCACCGCCCCGCCGATGGCGGCTGTGATGTGGTCGTACCCCGGGGCGATGTCCGTCACCAGGGGGCCCAGCACGTAGAAGGGCGCCCCCATGCAGATGCTCTGCTGCACCTGCATGTTGGCCGCCACCTGGTTCAGGGGCACATGGCCGGGGCCCTCCACCATCACCTGGACGTTGTGCTCCCAGGCCCGTTTGGTCAGCTCGCCCAGACGCACCAGCTCCTCAATCTGGCACACGTCGGTGGCGTCGGCCAGGCAGCCGGGCCGGCAGGCGTCCCCCAGGGAGATGGTCACGTCGTGCTGTTCGCAGATGTCCAGAATCTCGTCGAAGTGCTCGTAGAAGGGGTTTTCCTCCCCGGTCATGGTCATCCAGGCGAACACCAGGCTGCCGCCCCGGCTGACAATGTTCATCTTCCGCTTGTGGCGGCGGATCTGCTCAATGGTTTTGCGGGTGATGCCGCAGTGCAGGGTGACAAAGTCCACCCCGTCCTCCGCGTGAAGGCGCACCACGTCGATGAAGTCCTGGGCGGTGAGGGTGCCCAGGTCCCGCTGGTAGTGGATGACGCTGTCGTACACCGGCACGGTGCCAATCATGGCGGGGCACTCGGCCACCAGCTTTTTCCGGAAGGGCTGGGTGTCCCCGTGGGAGGACAGGTCCATGATGGCCTCGGCCCCCAGGTCGATGGCGCTCTGCACCTTTTTCATCTCGATGTCATAGTCCTTGCAGTCCCGGGAGACCCCCAGGTTCACGTTGATTTTGGTGCGCAGCATGCTGCCCACGCCCTGGGGGTCCAGGCAGGTGTGGGCCTTGTTGGCGCAGATGGCCACCTGGCCTTTTGCCACCAGCTCCATCAGCTGCTCCAGGGGCATGTGTTCCTTCTCCGCCACGGCCTTCATTTGTGGGGTGGCAATGCCCTTGCGGGCGGCGTCCATTTGGGTGGTGTATTCCATAGGTCAGTCCTCCTTGTGGGTTCTCAGTGGATAGGCGTGGTCTAAGGGGCCGCTGCCGTGGCCCAGGTCCAGCATGGCCGCCAGGGCCCCGGAGAGGTACTCCTTGGCCGTTGCCACGGCGGTTTCCAGGTCCTGGCCCTTGGCCAGGTTGGCGGCAATGGCGCTGGAAAGGGTGCAGCCGGTGCCGTGGGTGTTGGGGTTCTCGATGCGCTGGCCCAAGAACCACCGGCCCTGCCCCTGGCAGTACAGGTAGTCGTTGGCGTCGTTGAGGCTGTGGCCGCCCTTGCACAGCACGGCGCAGCCGTAGGCGTCCCCCACGGCTTTGGCGGCGGCCTCCATGTCCTCTGGGGTGTGGATGTCCCGCCCGGAAAGGGCCTGGGCCTCGGGGATGTTGGGCGTCACCACCGCGGCCAGGGGGAACAGCTCTTCCCGCAGGGCGGCGGCAGCGTCGCTTTCCAGCAGCCGGGACCCGCTGGTGGAGACCATCACCGGGTCCACCACCACGTTCTGGGCGCCGTACTGGCGCAGCTTCTGGGCGATGACGCGGATGAGCCCCGCCGAGGACACCATGCCCACCTTCACCGCGTCGGGCCGGATGTCCTGGAACACGGCGTCAATCTGCTGGCCTAAAAACTCTGGGCCCACCTCTAAAATGTTGGTGACGCCCAAGGTGTTCTGCACGGTCAGCGCGGTGATGGCGCACATGGCGTACACGCCGTTCACGGTCATCGTTTTCAGGTCCGCCTGGATGCCCGCCCCGCCGCTGGGGTCGCTTCCGGCAATGGATAGGCAGGTGTTCATGCTTTCCCCTCCTTTACAGTGCGCTCTGCCAGGGCACGCAGCTCCCGGCAGGCGGCTTCGATGTCCGGCTGGGAGAAGATGGCGGAGACCAGGGCAAAGCCGTCCATGCCGCCCCCCGCCAAGGCGGGCAGGTTCTCCCGGCTGATGCCCCCAATGGCCACGCAGGGGATGGACACGCTGGCGCAGATCTCCCGCAGCTGCCCCGTGGTGATGCGGATGGCGTTTTTCTTGGTGGGGGAGGGGAACACTGCCCCCACCCCCAGGTAGTCCGCCCCGGCGGCTTGGGCGGCCCGGGCCTGTTCCACGGTTTTGGCTGTGGCCCCGATGAGGAAGCCCTTGCCCGCCTGGCGGCGGATCTCCGCCACCGGCTGGTCCTCAATGCCCACGTGGACGCCATCAGCCCCGCTCTTCAGGGCCACCTCCAGGGAGTCGTTGACGATCAGGGGCACGCCGTAGCGGTGGCACAGGGCTGTGGCCTGGGCGGCCTCCCGAATATAGTCCAGCCGGGGAAGATCCTTTTCCCGCAGCTGCACCAAGGTGGCGCCTCCTTTCAGCGCGGACTCTATCTGTTCCAGCAAAGTCTGCCTGCCCACCCAGGCCCGGTCCGTCACGGCGTAGAGCAGCAGGTTTTGGGCGGTAAAGTTCATTCTCCCGCCTCCTTTCTCAGTTGGCCCACAAGGCGGGCCGGGTCGGGGGCGGTCATCAGGCCGCTCATCACGCAGGCCCCGGCGGCCCCAGCCTGTTTCACTTGGGCGATATTCTCCGGGCCGATGCCTCCAATGGCGTACACGGGCAGGGGGGAGGCATGACACACCTGTGCCAGCAGCTCCACACCCCGGGGGGGCAGGCCCGGCTTGCACCCGGTGGGGAAGATGTGCCCCAGCGTGCCATAGGAGCACCCCAGCTCCGCCGCCTCCCGCACGTCCTCCAAACTGTGGCAGGAGGCTCCCAGCGTGGGAAATTCCCCTCTCTCCGCCGGGGTCAGCTCCCGCAGCCGGGGGAGGGGCAGGTGCAGGGCGCGGGCGCCCAGCTCTCTGGCTGTCTGGGGGAAGTTGTGCACCACGCACTCTGTTCCATACCGGCGGCAGAGGTCCAGCGCCTGGGCGGCCAGGGCTTTGTACGCCGGCTCCGGCAGGTCCTTTTCCCGCAGGAGGATCTTGTCCACCCCGGCGGCCGCCACCCGCTCCAGCTGGGAGAGAAAGTCATTGGGGCACAGCGCCCTTGCGGTGACGCACACGATCTCAAACATAGAGGTAATCGTTGAGGACGGGCTGCAAGCCCTCCTCCGCCATGTCCTGATACATTTGGGAGAGGCTGCGCTCGTCGCTGATCTCAAACTGCTCGTCGCCCGTTTCCTCGGCCTCCTTCCCCTGGTACTTGCTCTCGTGATCCCCGATGCCGGTGCTCACCCCGGCGGAGACTTTGGTGGCCGCGATGCGCACAATGCCGTTGCGGAAGGCGGCGTTCTCCCGGGAGGAAACGGTGATGCCCACAAAGGGCAAAAAGATGCGGTAGGCGCACAGCACCTGGCACAGCTGGCGCTCGCCCACGTCCAGGGGATTGATCTTGTCGTTGTTGATGATGGGCCGCAGCCGCGGGCAGGAGAGGGACATCTCCGCCGCGGGGTACTTCCGCTGGAGGTAGTAGACGTGCAAGGCGCTGGCCAGGGCGTCCTTGCGGAAGTCCGCCAGGCCCAAAAGGGCGGAGAAGGCCACGCCCCGCATGCCGCCCCGCAGGGCCCGCTCCTGGGCGTCGAAGCGGTAGGGCCACACCCGCTTGTGGCCCATCAGGTGCAGCGTCTCGTACTTGTCCCGGTCGTAGGTCTCCTGGAACACGGTGACGTAGTCCGCCCCGCATTCGTGAAGGTAGCGGTACTCATCCGTATTCACCGGGTAGATTTCCAGCCCCACGTTGCGGAAGTACTTCCGGGCCAGCTTGCAGGCCTCGCCGATGTACTCCACGGAGCTCATGGAGCGGCTCTCCCCGGTGAGGATGAGGATTTCCTCCATGCCGCTTTGGGCAATGACCTCCATCTCGTGCTCAATCTGCTCAAGAGAAAGCTTCATCCGGTGGATGTGATTGTAGCAGTTAAAGCCGCAGTAAACGCAGTAGTTCTCGCAGTAGTTGGCGATGTACAAGGGGGTGAACAGGTACACCGTGTTGCCGAAGTGCTTTTTGGTCTCCAGGCAGGCCCGCTGGGCCATCTCCTCCAAAAAGGGCTCGGCCGCCGGGGAGAGCAGGGCCTTAAAGTCCTCGATGGTGCAGGTTTCGTGCTCCAGGGCGGCCCGCACGTCCCGGGCGGTGTACTGGGCGTAGTCGTAGCTGTCCATCTGGGAGAGCACCTTCTCCATCACGTCGGAGTGGAGCACCTCCATGCCGGGCAGGTATTCCAGGTGGCTCTTCCGGGAGGAGGGGTCCGTCTCCAGCCGGTGCTTTTTCTCCAAAGCCTGGGGGGAGAGGAATTCAGAGTCGATCAAAAACTGGTTTTCCCGCTGTGCCATGATAACGCCCCCTCAGTCCCGCAAAAAGCCCGTCAGGGGGTCAGAGGCGCTGGCGCCCCGGGCCAGCACCCGCCCCAGCCCGGAGAGGTACGCCTTGCGGCCCGCCTCGATGGCCTGGCGGAAGGCGGCGGCCATCAGGGGCAGGTCCCCGGCGGTGGCCAAAGCGGTGTTGGCCATAATGGCCGCGGCGCCCATCTCCATGGCCTCGCAGGCCTGGGAGGGCCGGCCGATGCCCGCGTCCACAATGACGGGCAGGTCGATCTCGTCAATGAGGATCTGGATAAAGTCCCGGGTGGCCAGACCCTTGTTGGAGCCGATGGGGGAGGCCAGGGGCATCACGCAGGCGGCCCCGGCGCTGACCAGGTCCCGGGCGGCGTTTAAATCGGGGCACATGTAGGGCATCACCACAAAGCCCTCTTTGGCCAGGATTTCCGTGGCCTTAATGGTCTCCTGGTTGTCGGGCAGCAGGTACTTGGTGTCCCGCATGATCTCAATTTTCACAAAGTCCCCGCAGCCCAGCTCCCGGGCCAGGCGGGCAATGCGCA
>UQRL01000032.1 GCA_900543555.1 uncultured Oscillospiraceae bacterium
CCGCCGCGCCGGAGTAGCCAATGGCGCACAGCACCCGGCCCCAGTTGGCGTCCGCGCCGAACATGGCCGCCTTGAACAGGGTGGAGCAGATGACGCTTTTGGACACGGTGCGGGCCATGGACAGGTCCGCGGCGCCGTCCACCCGGCAGATGAGCAGCTTGGTGGCCCCTTCCCCGTCCCCCGCCATCAGCTTGGAGAGCTGGCGGCACACGGCTTCCAGTGCCTCTGCAAAGGCGTCGTAGTCCGGGCCGGGGGCGGTGATCTCCGGGTTGCCCGCCGCACCGTTGGCCAGGATGGCGAAGGTGTCGTTGGTGGAGGTGTCCCCGTCCACGGAGATCATGTTGAAGGTCTTTTCCGTCACCTGGTGGATGGCCTTGTCCAGCATGGCCGGGCTGATGGCGCAGTCCGTGGTGACAAAGCAGAGCATGGTGGCCATGTTGGGGTGGATCATGCCGCTGCCCTTGGAGATGCCCCCCACCTTCACGGTTTTGCCGCCGATCTCCACTTCCGCCGCCGCTTCCTTGGCGATGGTGTCAGTGGTCATAATGGCGGTGGCCGCGGCGTGGGAGCCGTCTGCGCTCAGGGCCTTTACCAGCTCTGGGATGCCCGCCTGGATGGGCTCGATGGGCAGCACCTGGCCGATAACCCCGGTGGAAGCCACCACCACGTCCTGGGGGGCGATCCCCAAGGCCTGGGCGGTGAGATCGCACATGGTCTGGGCCTTTTCCTCGCCGTCGGCGTTACAGGTGTTGGCGTTGCCGGAGTTGCAGATGACAGCCTTGGCGGTGCCGTCCGCGATGTTCTTCTGGGTGACCAGGATGGGCGCGCCCTTTACCAGGTTCTGGGTGTACACAGCGGCCGCCGCGCAGGGCTTTTCGCTGTAAATCATGGCCAGGTCGGGCTTGGATTTATTCTTGCGGACGCCACAGTGGATGCCCCCGGCCACAAAACCCTGGGCCGCCGTAACGCCGCCTTCTATCATCTTCATAAGTGATCCCCTCTCTACTTAATCTATGTGGTTCCCCTGTTTAAAAGGCCGGAGGGACAATAGTCAGTCCCGCGGTCTCCTCCAGGCCGAAGCTGAGGTTCATGTTCTGGATGGCCTGGCCCGCCGCCCCCTTGACCATGTTGTCGATGGCGGAGATGGCGATGAAGGTGCCGGTGCGGCTGTCCACAAACAGGGACATGTCGCAGAAGTTGCTGTAGCGCACGTTCTTCACGTTGGCCACCTGGCCCTTTTCCAGCAGGCGGACGAAAAACTCCCCGTCGTACCGGGCGTGGTAGGCCTCCCACAGCTGATCCTCGGTGACGCCGGGCTTCAGCCTGGCGTAGCAGGTGGCCAGGATGCCCCGGTTGATGGGCAGCAGGTGGGGCACGAAGGTGACCTTCATGTCACTGCCCACCATCTTGGACAAGGTCTGCTCAATCTCCGGGGTGTGGCGGTGGGCCGCCACCTTGTAGGCGGTGAAGCTCTCATTGAGCTCGGGGTAGTGGTTGCCCTGGGTGGGCTTTCTCCCCGCACCGGTGACGCCGGATTTGCAGTCGGCGATGATGCCCTCCTGCTCGATCAGCCCCGCCTCCAGGGCGGGCACCAGGGCCAGGGGCACCGCCGTGGTGTAGCACCCCGGGTTGGCGATGACCTTCTTCCCCCGGATCTTCTCCCGGAAGAACTCCGGCAGGCCGTACACCGCCTTCTCATGGAGGGCCTTGTCCTGGTATTCGCCGCCGTACCACTCCTGGTAGGCGGCCTCGTCCTCCAGGCGGAAGTCAGCGCCCATGTCGATGAAGGTCTTGCCCAGGGCGTCGCACTGGGCGGCCAAGTCCTGGGAAAGGCCGTGGGGCAGGGCGGCAAAGACCACGTCACTCTGCTCCACCACCTGGTCCTGGGTGCCGCAGACCATGTCAATCATCTGGCTGTAGGCGGGGTACACCTGGGAGAGGGCCATGCCCTCAAAGCTGACGGAGCTGATGGCAGAAAGCTCCGCCTGGGGATGGCCCACGATCAGACGGCAGATCTCGCTGCCCGCGTAGCCCGTGGCCCCCACCACGCCCACTTTGATAGTTTCCATGTCAGTTCCCCTCCTTTTCCAGCAGCCCCAGCACACGCTGGGCCTGGGCTTTCACGTTCTCCGGGGCGGGACCGCCCAGCACCTTCCGGCCGCCCACGCACTTCTCCAGGGAGATAGCGCCGTACACGCCCTCGTCAAAGGCGGGGCAGATAGCACGGTAGTCTTCCAGGGGCAGGGTCTCCAGGGTCAGGCCCTTCTGGATGCACAGGGCCACCAGCTCCCCGGTGATCTTATAGGCGTCCCGGAAGGGCAGGCCCTTTTCCGCCACCAGGTAGTCGGCGCAGTCCGTAGCGTTGATAAAGCCCCCGGCGGCCGCGGCCCGCATCTTGTCCTCCTTCACGGTCATGGTCTCCACCATGGGGATGAGGGGCGTCAGGCACAGCTTGAGGGTGTCCACCGCGTCGAAGACGGCCTCCTTGTCCTCCTGCATGTCCTTGTTGTAGGCCAGGGGCAGGCCCTTCATCATGGAGAGCAGCGCCATCAAATCGCCGAACACCCGGCCGCTCTTGCCCCGGATGAGCTCGGCAATGTCCGGGTTTTTCTTCTGGGGCATGATGCTGGAGCCGGTGGAGAAGGCGTCGTCCAGCTCGATAAACTGAAACTCCCAGGAGCACCACAGCACCAGCTCCTCACAGAAGCGGGACAGGTGCACCATGATGAGAGAGGCGTCGAAGGCGATCTCCGCGCAGAAGTCCCGGTCGGAGACGCCGTCCAGGCTGTTCTGGCTGATCTGGGAAAAGCCCAGCAGCTTCGCGGTGATGGTCCTATCCAAGGGATAGGTGGTGCCGGCCAGGGCGCCGCTGCCCAGGGGCATGACGTCCATGCGCTTCAGGGCGTCCTCCAGGCGGGAGAGGTCCCGCAGCAGCATCTCGGCGTAGGCCATCAAGTGGTGGCCAAAGGTGATGGGCTGGGCCCGCTGCATGTGGGTGTAGCCGGGCATCACCGTGGCGGCGTACTGCTCCGCTTTGCGGCACAGCACTTTCACAAAGTCCTTCAACTGGGCCTGGACGGCGGCGCAGTCCTTGCGCAAGGTCAGGCGCACATCCAAAGCGACCTGGTCGTTGCGGCTGCGGGCGGTGTGCAGGCGCTTGCCCGCGTCGCCGATGCGGGAGGTGAGCTCCCCCTCCACAAAGGTGTGGATGTCCTCGGCGTCCGGGTCAATCATCAGGGCGCCGGAATCCAAATCGGCCAGAATGCCCTGTAGGCCCTTCACAATCTTCTCGCTTTCGCCTTTCTCAATGATTCCGCACTCCCCCAGCATGGTGGCGTGGGCCATGCTGCCCTCGATATCCTCCCGGTACATCCGGCTGTCGATGGAGATGCTGGAGTTAAAGTCGTTGGTCTTGGGGTCGGCTTCCTTTTGGAAACGGCCTTTCCAAAGCTTCATAGTGTTCCCTCCCGTGGAGTCTCTTAAAAAGGGCAAGGGGACTTTTCCCTTGGGAAAGCCCCCTCGTCCGGGTGGTCCATATAAAATGCCCTTACTTGTCGTAGGTCAGGCCCTTCTTCGCCTGGACCTTGATGGGCAGGCCGAACAGGTTGATAAACCCGGCGGAGTCGGCCTGGTTGTACACCTCGTCCTCGTCAAAGGTGGCGATTTCCTCGTCATACAGGGAGTAGGGGGAGGTGACGCCCGCGTCGATGATGTTGCCCTTATAGAGCTTCAGCTTCACGTCGCCGGTGACGGTCTCCTGGGTGGAGTCCACAAAGGCGGACAGGGCTTGGCGCAGAGGGGTGTACCACTGGCCGTTGTACACCAGGTCGGCGAACTTCAGGGCAACCTGCTGCTTGTAGTGATAGGTCTCCTTATCCAGGCACAGCTCTTCCAGCTTGTTGTGGGCGTGGTAGAGGATGGTGCCGCCGGGAGTCTCGTAGACGCCACGGGACTTCATGCCCACCAGGCGGTTCTCGATGATGTCCGCCAGGCCGATGCCGTTTTTGCCGCCCAGCTCGTTGAGCTTGGCCACCATCTCCACGCCGGTGAGGGTTTCCCCGTCCAGGTGGGTGGGCACGCCCTTCTCAAAGTGCAGGGTGATGTAGGTGGGCTCGTCGGGGGCCTGCTCGGGGGAGACGCCCAGTTCCAGGAAGCCCGGCTTGTTGTACTGGGGCTCGTTGGCGGGGTTCTCCAAATCCAGGCCCTCGTGGGAGAGGTGCCACAGGTTCTTGTCCTTGGAGTAGTTGGTCTCCCGGTTGATTTTCAGGGGGATGTTGTGGGCCTCGGCGTACTCAATCTCCTCTTCCCGGCTCTTGATGTCCCAGATACGCCAGGGGGCGATGATCTTCATATCCGGAGCAAAGGCCTTGATGGCCAGCTCGAAACGCACCTGGTCGTTGCCCTTGCCGGTGCAGCCGTGGCAGATGGCGTCGGCGCCCTCTTTCTTGGCGATGTCCACGATGCCCTTGGCGATGATGGGACGGGCAAAGGAGGTGCCCAGCAGGTACTTGTTCTCATACACAGCCCCGGCCTTCACTGTGGGGTAGACGTAGTCCTGGATGAACTCCTCTTTCAAATCCAGCACATACAGCTTGGAGGCGCCGGTCTTCTTGGCCTTTTCCTCCAGGCCGTCCAGCTCGGTGCCCTGGCCCACGTCGCCGGAAACGGCGATGACCTCGCAGTTGTTGTAGTTTTCCTTCAGCCAGGGGATGATGATAGAGGTGTCCAGGCCGCCGGAGTAGGCCAGCACTACCTTTTTAATCTCGTTTGCCATGATGGGTCCCTTCCTTTATTGCAAATTCAAAAGAGTCTTGGGTTTTGTGACACTTGCTATTATACACCCCTTTCGGGAAAAATCAAGAGCAAATTGCATATTTATTCATATTTTTTGCAAACCAATACGGGAACGGCTTCTTTTTCCGTTATTTTCCCTATTTTCAGGGACAAAAATGAGGGAGCGACTTGCGCAGCTCCCACCCATTCCAATTTTTATGCAAAATATTCACCAAATTATACAGGAGACTTTTTGCCTGCCGGCTCCACTCCCTGCTCCAGGGCCTGGCGCTCCCGCTCCTTCCGCTGGTGGTGCTGGGTGATTTTCCGATACACCAGCACCCCCAGGCCGCTGATGGCCGCCGTGGCCACAAAGACAATGACGGCAAACAGGTAGTTCTGTGTGCCCAGGGCATCCCCGCCGATGGTGGATGTGATCACGGAAGGAATGCGCGCCACCGTGGTAATAAGCACCCAGGTGCGCAGGCGCATGGGAGTCAAGCCCACGATATAGGTGAGCACATCTTTGGGCGTGCCAGGGATAAAAAACAGGATGAAGGCGATAAGGTTCAGCCGGCGGGCGTTCTGCAGAAACTTGAGCGAGTGGATTTTCTCCTCCGCGATAAACAGCGTGACGAACCGCATGCCAAACTTTTTTACAAAAAGGAAGATGGCAATGCTGCTCAGGGTGGTGCCCAAAACGCACAGCAGCGTGCCCTCCAGAATGCCGAAAGCATAGCCAGCCCCAATCTCCAGGGGCTCTCCAGGGATGATGGCCACAAAGACCTGAAGCATCATCATGCCCAAAAAGGCCAGCCTGCCCCACGCCCCATGGCCGTCCACCCACTCCCGGAACCGATCCGGCTGGGAGACAAACTGCAGCATGGGCTTGCCCACAAACCAAAACACCAGGCCCATGGCTGCCAGGGCCGCCCCCAAGCACACCAGGGCTACAATCCGTTTTCTTTTTCTCTCTCGCTTTTCCATAGACTCGCTTTCCCTTCCGGACCTGCCAGGGCGATCCATTTACCCTTTCTTTTCTTTTTAGTATAAAAGAAAGCGCTCAAGAAATCTTAAACAGTTTCTGAATTTTTTCCCATTGCCGCGGGCTTCCCTGCGTTCCGAAGGGCCCGGGCGGGCATCTTTGGAAATTTTTCTCAAACCTCTGTAAGGAACGCCTAAAAAACCGTAGAATAAAGGCAGAGAGGGAAAAGGAGGAGTGAGAAGGATGAAGGACCGGGACATCATCGAGCTGTTTTGGCAGCGCCTGCCCCAAGCCGTGGACGCGGTGGAGGAGGCCTACGGCTCTCAGCTGCGGGGCCTGGCCGGGAACCTGCTGCCCGACCCCCAAGACGCGGAGGAGTGCCTGAACGACGCCTACCTGGGGCTGTGGAACAGCATCCCGCCGGCAAAGCCCCAGCCCCTGCTGCCCTATGCCCTGCGGGTGGTGCGCAACCTGTGCCTGAAGCGCTATCACTACAACCGGGCCGGCAAGCGGAACAACCAGATGGAAGTGGCCCTCTCGGAGCTGGAAAACTGCCTGGCCGGGTCCTCCACGCCGGAGAGGGAACAGGACGCCAAGGAGCTGGGGGCCGCCTTGAACGGCTTTGTCAAAGGGCTGTCCCACCGGGACCGGGTGCTGTTTTTGGGGCGCTACTGGTACGGCAGCTCTTACAAGGAGCTGGCCCTGAAGCTGGGGATCACGGAGAACAACGCGGCCGTGCGGCTCTCCCGCCTGCGGGACAAGCTGCGGGCCCACTTGCAGAAAAAGGGGGTTTTGGAATGAACGGAAAAGACTTGATGCAAGCGCTCAACGACATCGACGAACGGTACATCGAGGAAGCCCTGCCCTGGAGCGCCGCCGTGAAAAAGGAGCGCCATCCCGTGTGGGCTCTGGCCGCCGGCCTGGCCCTCTGCCTGGGGTTAGGGGCGGGCGCCGCCCTGCTGTTCGGCGGGCCTCTGCTCACCTCGGGAGACCCGGGCCCGGAGACCACCACCCTGGAAAACGCTGCCACCGGGGAAGCCCGGGCGGCAGAACAGGAAGCCCCGGAGGTCCCCATCCCCCACCTGGAGTTCGCCGTGAACGACACGGGCATTGGCCGGGCGACAGGCGGCGTCTACGCCGCGGGGGAGGGCACCCAGCGGGAGCTGACACTGGATGAGCTCTCCTCCCTGCGGGAGCAGCCGGGCCTCTCCTGGATGGGGGACTACTACCTGACCGGCACGGCCCTCTTTGACGAAAACGGGGCCACCCTCCAGGTGATGGTGGCAGGGTACGACTCCTCCATCGTGGACGAGAGTTTGGAGACCTTCCCCGTGGAGAAAATCCCCGCCTTCCTGCTGGCGCTGGGACAGGAGGACCTCCCCACCCAGATTGAGGAGCAGCTGGCTTTTCTGGAGGAGCCCAACAACACCGTGGAGGGCGTGGGGGTGCGGGCCGCCCAGTTCCCCTACCAGGACAGCTATATCGACCCGGTGAGCGGGGAGTCCACCCAGGTGGATTCCACCCTGTACTGCACCGGCTGCACCCTGGACGGCGCCAGCGTGGGCCTGATGGCCATTGCCGACGGCACCGCCCTGACCGAGGAGGAGGCCCAGCGCCTGGCGGAGGTGGCGGCGGGCTATGGGGTGCATTACGGCCTGAGCCTGGAAGGCCTCTCCGCGGAGCCCAAGGGCAAGGATACTCCCAACGTGAATTACGGCGACTCCTACCACCTGACCGTGCTGGGGCCCTTGGGCAGTAGGGCGCCCCTGGACTTCGCCGCCTACACGGTGGAAACCCAGGAGGAGTACGGCAGCTATGAGGAATTTTTACAGGCCATGGAGGAGGATTTCAACCTGGGCCGTTGGCCGGAGGGCTTCGCAGAGGGCTCTACCAACCGGGAGCTGACCCAGGAGGAGATGCAGTCCATCTGGGGCGGGCAGCTGCCCTGGCAGGAAAACCTCCCCCTGGCCGGATGGGCTGTGTTCGATCCCTCCGGGGACTTGGAAGGGGTATATCTCTACGGCGCGGATGAAGGTAGCCAGGAGATTGGCAGCCGGTTCCTGGTGGTCCTGCGGCCCGGCCCCCTGGACTGGGAAGCCCTGCGCCGGCGGGAACTGAGCTATGATATCATCCAAAAGCCCAACAACCAGGTGAACGGCCAGGATGTGTACGCCGTCACCACCGCCCTGGACCAGTTCTATGAGGACGACGCCGGGGAACGGGTGGATTTGGGGGACCACATCGTGTACCAGGCCAGCTTCCAGAAAGACAGCCTGGCGGTGACCGTGTACGGCTACGCCCAGGGGGCGGCGGGAGACGACCCCACCCCGGAGGAACAAACAGCCGAAGCCCTGGCCCGGGACAAGGCCCAGGCCCTGGTGGAGACCGTGACGGGCCGCAGCCTGTACGGCCCCCTCAGCCTGGAGGGCATTGCCGGCGGGGCGGACTCCGCCCCCCAGGAAGAGTCCACTTCGTCCCAGACGGAAAGCGCTGTGTCCTCTGAGATAGAAGAGAATGAGAGCACAGAGGGCGGGCTGAACTACTTGGATGTTTCCTTCAACACAAGCGAATATATCCCCTATATGGAGGAGCAGACCCAGCTTTATCAGCACTACGCTGAAGCAGAGCAGCGAGGGGAAACCTGGTCAGTCAGCCGGGGCCTGGAGGAGGATGAACTGAACTTCCTGCTGGACCAAGATTTTCTCCCAAACCAGGAAGACTTCGCCATCCTGGAAGGGGGCGCCACCCTGGACTGGATGGAAGAGCCCCTGTGGGTGGAGCTATCCGGCTCCCCCACACAGGAGACACGCTCCACTGGGATCAGCGCCTTTACCCTCTATTTGGCAAAGGGGGATATCCCCGTATCAAGGGCAAAGTACCTGTCCACCCTTTTCCCAGAGCCCAATAACACCCTGGAGGGAGTGGATATCTACGCTTTCCGTTGGGAGGAAGAGACTAATTTTTCCCAGTTCTCCACACCCGCCGAAGGGCAGCCCTACATCCCTCCCGTATACGATCACGACGACAGCGTGCTTTTTGCCCTTGCCTTCCAAAAGGAAGACATTGGCGTCGCCATGACCGTGCGGTGTGATAAATGGGGCTTTGCCAGCGAAGAGGAAGCCCAGGACTTTGCCCTGAGCCTGGCGGAAAATATCATCACACAGGAGGTCATCCCCATGGAGAATGATATGCAGGTCCTCTCCCTCCCTGAAAACTGAAATGATATGAAAAAGAAACTTGGACGCAGAAAAGGGGCCTCCCAGGCGGGAGGCCCCTTCGTTTCTTTCTTCAGCTGGTGCGGGTGATGTACTGGCAGTAGACGTACACGTTTTGGATCTTCTTGGCGGTGACGCCGTCCGAGGCCTCTACCTCGGGCTGTGTCTCCGAGGGGGTGATGTGCAGCTTCACGGCGATGGCGTCCTGCCCCACCCGCATTTTGCGGATGGGCTTGTAGGCGAAGTTCCGGGGCTCGATGCCCACAAAGTCGTGGAGCACCTGCTCGGTGGCCCGGTCGGTGAAGCAGCGGAGGATGTCCTCCGTGCTGTACATGTCGATGATGGCCTTGGCCTCCTCAAAGCTCAGGTTGGTGGAGTGGTAATCCCCCGCGCCGATGACGTACATGGTGCTGTTATCCAAAAGCAGCAAAGGTTCTCTCTTATCCGGCATATCAGGTGCCCCCTTCTCTTGGAATTTCGTAGGCGGCCGCATTGCAGCAAACCATACATTTAATTTTCCTGCTTACATTTTATTATATAGAGTTTGCACTCTCTTTACAAGAGTTCCAAGGGTTTGTTAAAAAATAAATTAGTACAAAGTTTCCCTTCCTTTTCTGGAAGCCTCCCCCTCAAAGCAGAAAAAGGGCCCCAGAAGGGGCCCTTTTAGGAGATCTGATAGTCTTTCACCTGCGCGTACAGGCGCTCATCCACCTGTGCGGAGAGCCGCAGGCCTTCTGGCACATACTCCTCCGAGAGCACGGCCCCCTCCTCCCGCAGCTTGGCGGCCAAGCCCGTTTTGGCAAAGGGCAGCAGCAGCTCCACGGGAAAGGTCTTTTCCGGCAGGGCGTCTTCCACAGCTGCCAACAGCTCCGGGATGCCCTCCCCGGTCAGGGCGCTGATGCGCACCGCGCCGGGCAGGCGGGGGGCCAGGTCCGGGTCCTCCACGGCGTCCCACTTGTTCAGCACGGGGATAATGGGGTGCCCGGCGGCACCCAGCTCGTTCAAAAGCTGGCCCGTCACCTCCAGGTGCTCCCGGGCCTCCCCACTGGAGGCGTCGCAGACGTTCAAAAGGATATCCGCCGTTGCCGCCTGCTCCAAGGTGGATTTGAAAGCTTCTACTAGATGATGGGGCAACCGCCGGATGAGGCCCACCGTGTCGATGAGCATGACGGTCTTGCCGCAGGGCAGCTTCAAGGCCCGGGCAGTGGGGTCCAGGGTGGCGAAGAGTTTGTCCTCCGCCAGCACCCCTGCCTGGGTGAGCTGGTTCATCAGGGTGCTCTTCCCCGCGTTGGTGTAGCCCACTAAAGCCACGGTGACAGTGCCGTCCTTTTTCCGGCGGCGGTCGATGACGCCCCGGGCGGCCTCCACCTCTTTCAGCTGTTCCTTCAAAGAGCCGATGCGCCGCCGGATGTGGCGGCGGTCCGTCTCCAGCTTGGTCTCGCCGGGGCCCCGGGTGCCGATGCCGCCCCCCAGCCGGGACAGGGCCGTGCCCTGGCCGCCCAGCCTGGGAAGCAAATACCGAAGCTGGGCAAGCTCCACCTGCAGCTTTCCCTCTTTGCTGCGGGCCCGCTGGGCGAAGATGTCCAAGATCAGGGTGGTGCGGTCGATGACCCGCACCTGGCAGGCCTTCTCCAGGTTGCGGATCTGGGTGGGGGTCAGCTCCCGGTCGAACAGCAGCAGGTCGATCTCCTCCTGCCGGCACAGATCCGCGGCCTGCTCCACCATGCCGGAGCCCAGGCAGGTAGCGGTATCCGGCGCGGGGCGCTTCTGGGTCAGGGTGAGCACTGGGTCTGCCCCGGCCGTGCGGGAGAGCTCCTCCAGCTCCCGCAGGGACGCTTGGGCGTCGAACTCCCCCGTGTCCAAAGACACCAGCAGGGCCCGCTGGGGCCGGGTCTCATTTTCATACAAGGGCATTCCCTCCTTTTTCAAGGGTCAGTCCCTATGATAGTACAGAAACGCCCGAACGTCAATGGATTTTAGGCCTCCAGCTCCACCACATAGGTGACGCCGGAGCGGTTCAAGGCGTGATAGAGCCCCGTCTCCCCTGTGAAAGCCCCCTCTGCCAGCTGGGCGGTCAGGCCTTCCCCTGTCACCGTGATGCCGCCCGTGCCGTAAGCCGCCTCTTCCCCGGAGAGCCACACCTCTGTGAACACATCCCATCCCCCATCGGAACGGGGGAGCATGGCGGGCTTGCCCTGGGCAGAGACCGTCAGCTTGCGGGGCAAGAAGGGCAGGGTGACGCTGGCCGCCCCGCTGCCCGTGCCCACATAGCTCACCAAAGCGGTCCGCTGGGAAAGAAACTGCTTTTCCTCCGCTGTCAGGTGCAGGGCCGCGTTGGAAATATGCCCACCCGCCAGCTGTTCCAATTTTTGATTGTCCTGCAAAAAGTCCGCCCACTCCGGGCAGTCGGTCTGCTCCCACAGAGAGAGCCCCAGGGTGGTGGAATGATTGGTTGCAGCCATATTACGTCTCCTCCTCAAAATAGTCTTCCAGGTCTTCCCGAACCGTCTGGTCCAGCTGGGCCCAGGTGAGGCCCAGGCCATCCCACTCCTCAAAAGAATGGGAGTAGGCGTCCCATGCCACCCAGGTGATGGACTCCTCCCACGCCCAGGCCAGGTGGGCGGGCAGCAGCTGGTCCAGCTCCCGCTGGGCTTCCGCCTGGGTGACGCCCAGCAACCGGCCCAGCACCACTGTGAGGCCGCTCTCCCCCTCCAGGAGCAGTCCCCGCACTCCGGCGCCGGGCAGCAGCGCCTGCACATCCGGCGGGGTAAACCCATCCCGCTGGATGGCGAGCCGGCACTGGACTGTCTCCCGGCAATCCTCCAAGCTGGCACGGGCCCGCTGGGGCCGGAACAGCGCTTCCCACTGGGCCAGCTTTTCCCGGCTGGCCGTGGCTGGGAACAGGTCGCCCAACAGCTGGTCAAACCGTTCCTCCAGCAGGGCAAAGCCCGCTCCGTAAGCGGCCAGCTCCCAATCCACAGGCGAGGACCCCGTCAGCTCGTAAAGGCCGGTGCCCTCCAGCACCTGGGCCAGATGCTCCCGGGCGCTCATGCAATCTCCCCCACAACCACATTGGAAAGCCGGAGGATACTGCCTTTCACACTGGGCACGTCGCGCATGGTGCTGGGGAATTCCAGCTTTTCCACCGGGACAGCGGAGAGCACCACCCGGCTGATGTCCGTCAACAGGTAGCCGTCCCCCACGCCAAGGCCTTTGAAAAACTCCCGCAAGGCAGCTTCAATGTCCTCCTTCGCCTGTTCCAGGTCCAGCTCCTCAGAGAGCTGGATATTCACCAAAACGCTCACCTGCACAGCCCGGGCTGCCTGCACCGTCACTGTCACGCCCACCTCCCGCTGGGCGTCTAAATCCGCCTTCAGCGCGGCAATTGTATCGTTGGAGGGGGCGGCGTCCTCCCCCCATAAGTAAAGGGCCACCGTTCCCGCCCCGCTGGAGCGGGGCACCACCTGCACGGAGGTGATTCCCTCCCGGTTCAGGGCAATCTCCCGGTAATAATCGGCGTTGGTGCCGTTGGGGCTGTGGGCCCAGGCGTCTAGAATGCGCTTGCGGTAGGCCTCGTCCTCTTCTGGGTCCTGGCCACCGGTAATAGGGCTTTCATTGGCGGCGTAATTGATACCCACGGGTGCTCCCACCAGGGTTGTCACATAGCCGGCCGCCGCGTTGCCCGCAGCGCCTGCGACAACTGCCTCCACCGGCACATCCACTGTCAGCTCCCCCGCCTGCAGCACCGCCTCCTCTGTGGTGGCGTACTCCACCACTGGTTCTCCCGAGGTGGCGCACAGCGTGCCCTTGGGCACCACCAGGTCAAAGGAGAGGGGAAGGTACCGGGAAAAGGACACCACCCCAGCGGCCTTCTCCGCCTGCTTTCGAAGGACGCCCCGCTGGGCCCCATGCAGGTCCAGCTGCTTTCCCGTTGCCGTTTGGGGAAAGGCCTGCCGCTCCAGCCATTCCATAGAGGCCTCCAGCCGGTACAGCTCCCCAGCCAGGGCCCGCATCCGCAGGCCCACGTCGGAGACATCCTCTATTTTGCACCCGCTTTCCCGCTCATACGTCTCCTCCATGCGCCGGAGGATTCCTTCAAACTTGTCCATCCGATTGCTCCTTTCCAGGGACGGCAACCTGCCCCGTCCCTTCGGGTGTGGTGATTGTAAACGTCCAGACCCAGTCCTCCTGGTCAAACATGGCTTGCCCCACCTCTACGCCGGGGCAGGGGAGCAGCGCCTCTCCCGCCAGGGCCCAAGCCCGCTGCGCACTGTTCTCCTCCTGCGGGTCCAGCCCAGCCAGGCCGCTGCCAAGGTCCGGGGCATAGGGAATGCTCCCCCTGGGCAGCCGCAGCCGCAGGGCCGCGTTTTGCAGCGCCTCCTCCAAGCCGGAAACCCGCTGGGGGAGGCCGTTGGGCCCCAGGGCTATGCCGCCATTTTCCCATTTCATGTCCATAGAAATCCCCCTGTTACAGTTCCTTCGGCGGGAAGCTTTGGCCGTTGATGACCACCTCTCCCGTGTTCTTCAGCAAAATCTCCGCCCCGCCCGCAGAATAGATACGCACCTCTCCCTGGGAGAGGTCTCCATCGGGGGCGGCAGCCATGCCCGCGCACACGCCGTCCAGCATCAGGGCACGGCCTCCCTCCGCCGCCGCGGCGGAATAGCCGTAAGGGAACAGCAGCTCTGGGGAATGGTATTCGCTTTCCCCCTGGATGCGCAGCTGCTCTCCCGTTCCGGACACCTGCCCCCTTCGGAGCCTGGCCCCAGAGGAGCGGCTTCCCTGTCTTGTCAACCACATGAGCCGGCCCCTCCTTCCAAGGTAAGCCGCGTGCGTTCCCCGCGGCTGTTTCGGGTATAGCGGGCAGCGCGCACCGGAAGATCTACAAAGCGCCCCAAGGGGCCGGCCTGCCCGCTGGCCAGCGCCCCCCGGGCAGGCCAATACAGCCCCGGGCACTCCACAATGAGCAGACGGCTCTCCCGCTGCCCTTCCTGCAGAAGAGCCCGGGGGTCCCGGCCGTCCTCCATGCTCACATAGCGCTGGCGCTGAATTCCCAGAGACGCGCCCCCGCGGAAGGGGGTGTCGTAAGTGCCCCGGTAGCTCTGCTGCCACACAGTGCTCAACTGTTTGCAGGGCAGCAGGGAAAACTCTGCCCAAAGCACAGGCCCCGCTTCCACCCGGCTTTCCGGAAGACTCTCGCAGTGGAGCACACCGCCGCTATCCACCCAAGGGGACACCCCCAGGTAGTCCTGGCAAAAGCCTTCCAGCACCTCCCAGCAGCTCATGCCTTTTTCAACTGTCATCTCCCCTGTTTGGGCGCCCTTTTCCCCGGCATATCCCGCCAGCCCCAAGGGCTTGAGATACTTTTCCCACAGGGCCTCTAAGGAAGGGGAGCGGAGCACAGCGGGCTGGGCTTCATTGTCCAGCAGAAGCGCCTCCCAGCTGCGGCACACCAGCTCTACCTGAAGCCCGCTTTCAGACAGGGTGGCATTCTGTTCGTCCACAATGCCCCCAAAGAGCAGCTTGCCCTCGTGAAAGACCCGCACAATAGAAAGCGCCTCCCAAGGCTCTTCCGCCGGGAATACGGCAGTCAGCTGGTCTGCGGGGGCGTCTCTGTCGTAAAGCAGTTCCACGGACAGGGGTTCTCCCAGCAGCATCTCTGGCCCCTGGGGCAGCTCTCCCCAAAACGTCATGGCACCACCACCTTCTCTCCCGCCTCCAGTTCATTGATGTTTGGAATATGAGGGTTGGACTCTACCAGCGCCTCTATGGGAAGGCCCCATCGGTTGGCGTAATCCCACAGGCTTTCCCCTTCCTGCGCCCTGTAGGTTCCGCTTCCCGAAAAGGCAGGCTGCCCCTCCCATTCCGTAAAGGAAAAGCTGTACCGAACCAGGTCCTTTCCCTGGGCTCCGGTGAGCTCCAGCCGGTCCATCAGCGCCCAGAAGGGGGTGAGCCCAGGCAATTGCAGCCTGCCCGGCCCCTCTTGCGCATAGGCCCGCTGCAGGGCCGCCCACCGCTCCATACAGTCTGCCCCGGAGAAGTATCCCTCCCCAGTGACTTTGCGGCGCTGCTGTCCCAGTTCCTCGGCCCTGCTTTCCCCATAGGGAACACGGACCTCTGCCACATTTCTGGCGCTTTCCACCTGCAGAGACACTGGGTTATCCTGCCAGGTGAAGTCCCGAAAGCGCATTCCCATCAGCCGCACAGCCGCCCACCTCCTTTACAGGGAAGCCGGGTAGCGCCGGCTGTCCCGCTCTACCTGCCGGGAGACCTCCTCGGCCCTGTCACGGCTGGTTTCACTTCTCTCTTCCCTCATGGCGTCTCCTCCATTTCTTCCCGGTTTGCGGCAAGGAAGACCGCCTTCCCTGCTGTAAGCTCCAACCGTTTCCACCGGCACCCCGTATAGCGCGCCTTTCCAATCTGCGCGGTAAACACCGCCATTCTCTCCAAACCAGAGGGGTTTTGAAGCCCCTCCAGCTCCACCTGGTATTGGACCCCCGGGTCCCGCAGGGCAAAGGGCTCTTCCTCCCCCACTGAAACCAGCTCCTCGCCGGAAAGGGAAAGGGACACCGATATCCCTGCCGCCCGGTACGCCTTTCCTCCCAGAAGGATTTCCCTGCCCTGGAGGGAGAGGCCCTCCTCCCCAGAAAATAAGGCTCGCAGAACAGCGCAGCGATGGCGGGTCAGGTTGTCGGTCCGGCCTGTTTCCCGCGTCAATTCCCCGCACCCGGGGCACTGCTCCCGCAGCAGGCTCCACAAGGCGGAGAGCACCTGTTCCCGCTGGGATTCCTCCGGGGCGAAAATCCAAAAGACCAGCTCCGTCTCCTGGCGGCCATCTTGCAGGCGCTGCGCCGCCACCTGGCCGCAGACCACCGGGCGCACCAGAAGCCGGGTGCCCCAGCCGGGATCATAGGCCTGCCGGAAGTCCACGTTCTCCACATTTTCCTGGAAGAGCTCCAGCAGCCCCTCCAGCAGGTCAGTTTCCGCCATCGTCTTCCCACCTTTCCAAAAGGGCCTGCTCCCACAGCCGCCGGCCGCCCAAAGTGACCTCCTCCGCGCGCAGCACCCGATATGCCTGACCGCCCTGGGTCAGCTTTCCACCCCGGGCCCCCAGCAGCTCGGGGAAGCTGCCGGCAAACCGGTACAGAGGCGCGGCCAGCTTGCCCAGCAAGTGGGGGCGCTCTCCCCACAGGTCGGCCTTTTCCTCCCCCCAGGGGAACACCACCCCAAATCCCTGAGCGGGGTCCTTCCCCTCTTGCACAAGGGACGCCCTGCCTGCCCGGCGAAACCACTCCTTTTCCCTGCTTCTCATGGCTTCCACCTCACTTGGGAAAAATAAAAGCCCGGTTCTTCCAGCGCGGGAGCAACGGCCCGGCGCTTTTCCTCTACCAACAGGGCGGCCCTCTCGCTGCCTCCCCCCTGTGTGAGTTTCACCTCTCCTGCCGTAATGCTTTGGGGCGTTACGGCCTCCTCTGTCAAAAGCAGCTGATAAAAGGCCTGGGCCGCCGCCAAAACTTCCAGCCCCGCTTCCCATTCTTGCAGCTCTTCCTCCGTCAAACAGGGGCGCACCTGTCCCTGCACCTGCTGGGCGCACTGGGCGCACAGCGCCGCACAGAGCGCTTCCCGCTCCGTGCCCTCCTCGTCCGCGGCCTCCCCGCTGAACCGGGCAAATTCCTGCTTGACCACTGCCAAATCCAATTCCAATGAAGCAGCCTCCCTTCCATGTAAATCAAAAAGGAAGAAAAGGGGGACAGCTGTCCCCGTCCCCCTTCCTCCACATTTCCGCTTACTCTACCGTGTAGCTCACACCCTGGGCCGCGCCCTCAAAAATGCGGGCAAAGCCTGCAATGGCGCTGACGGAGATCTTCTCCAGCTGCCGGTCGATGAGCTTGTCGCTGTCCACCAGCACGTCCCCAGCCTGGACCATCTCCAGGGCGCAGTTCTTGTCCAGGGCGATGATCTTGCCCTCCTCCATGCCGGGCACATGGACCAGGGCGGCCCCCAGGGGAGTGACCAGCTTGCCGGTGCCCTGGAAGTTCAGCCCTGCCTGGGCGTCTTTAAACTCGCTGATCTGCAAGAGCTTCTGGATGCCGCCGGTGCCCGCGGCGATGGCATTGAGCTGGTAGGGGGCCAGGCTGCCCCACAGCTTCAAAAAGTCCGCATAGCTCAGGGACGTGCTGGAGGCAAAGGTGATGCCGTCCTTGCTGCCGTCGCCGTTGATGAGCACGTCCACCGCGTCCTCCAGCTGGGCCGCGGCAATGCCCGCGCCAATCTGGCCCAATGCCACGGTGAGCAGGTCCAGCTTCTGGAAGCGCAGGGCCTCATAGGAGCTGGAGAGCACCCGCCCCCGCTTGTGCAGGGGCACCAGGCCGCTGCCCAGGCGCAGGGTGGTCTGGGGCAGCTGGGCCCCTTCAGAGACCACGGCGGCCTGCCAGGTCTCGTCCTCCGCGTCGATGGTGCGGTAGTCCATACCGTCAATGCGGGTGACCGTGGCCACCAGGTCGTTCACCTGGCTCACCCGCTCCATGCCCTGGCGCACGGCCCGGGACACATACTCCGGGAACAGAGCAGCCCCCGCCGAAGTGGCGAAAAAGCGCTCCACCGGGTCGGAACCGGGACCGCTGACTTTGATGTCAAAGCGCTTCAGCTGGCGCTGGAAAGCGTCCAGCCCTTCCAGGGGCGTGCCCCGGTACTGCTCCGAGCGGTCCAGCTCCTCCAGCACCTGGGTAAAACTCTTGCCGGGGACGCTGTACATCCCTTTTTCCAGTGTGATATGTTCATATCCTGCCATAACCCATTCCTCCCTTTCTCAGCAAAAGATAACGCCGCAAATTCCTGCGGCAGTGTCCACATCCGTGACAATGCCCGGGCGGCCCGTGGTGCCCGCGTCCAGCTTCCCGCTGGAATCCAGGGCCAGCAGGGCGCAGCCCACCGCCAAATCACTGGCGCAGGGCAGGCGCATATACCCCGCCACCTGCACTGCGGCCAAGTCTCCCTTCACACCCAGCACCAGGCCCACCGGGGTGGCGCTTACCGGGCAGACCTTCACTGTGTTGTTGGCGGCAAGGGATACCAGGTCCCCCTCCTTGGCGGCAGTTCCAGTGGTGTCCAGTTTCATGGTGACCACCTGTTCGGCCACTCCCTCATACGAAATGCTCATATCCTTTCCCCTTTCTCAACTGTGTCAAATGCAAAACTCCCCATTGGATGCCTCCCGCACCCCTTGGGCCTCCGGCGCCAGCTGGGGCTTCAGCGGCAGCTTCTGCCCCGCCAGCTTCTCATAGGTCTCCGCCATCTGGGAGAGCTCCGGCAATGCCAGGGCCTTCACCACCGCCTCCATCACAGCGCGGGGAAGTTCCGGCTGCAGCACGGCGCTGTACTTCAGCACGTCCCCTTGCAGCCTCTCCCGGTAGGAGCGGCCCCACTGGGCCTCTTCTTTCCACGCCTTCACCTGGGCCAGCAGTTCCCCCGCCTGGGATTTGGTCAGCAGCACCCCCTCCTCGGGGGCCTCCTCCAGGCGCTTTTCAATATCCATGTCCATCCCTCCTTCATAGTGCTTTACAACCCCCGCGGCCCGCTGGGCGGGCACCGCCACAAAAGAGCACTCATAGGCGTCCACCGGGTCACACAGCACCCGGTGGCACCGGCGCCCGCCATAGGTGCGGCCCTTTATGTGCTGGCACTGTTCCTTCCCGCACAGGGAGCACACCGAGCGCTTCATAGAGCAGCCCACGCTCACCTCCTTCAGAATGCCGCTCTCGATCAGCTCGATGACCTGCCGGTTCTTCTCCGTGCGGGGCAGATATGCCTTGGCGGTCAGGCGCACATAAGGCTCTCCCGCCTGGGTTGTCTTGTCTGGCAGTTCTTCCAGGCCCGTGTCATAGATACGGGCTGTCTGGCTGGCGGCGCTCCTCTGGTGATCCAGCAGAACTGTCTTTCCCAGGAACAGCTCCCTCAGACCCTCCAAGGCCTCCCGGGAGAAGCGCTCAAAATCCCGGTCCACCTCGTTGTCACACAGCACCAGGGAGAAGGTGTACACCTCCTCCGGGCTGTAGGCCCGCCGGGTGTAACGGCCGATCTGCTCCATATCCGGCGCCGCGGCATTCTTCCGCACCAAGCCCTCTTTCATGTCTCCTCCTCCTTCAATTCCAGCTGCCGGGCCCGGGCGTTGAGGTACCGGGCGTTGGCATGGTCCACCTCATCCTGCATGGTGATTTGCTCCCACTCCACCCGGCACTGCGGGTCATAGCCCGCCAGGGTGAGCCAGGTTCGGCAGATTTTCTGGATTACAGGGGTCAGCAGCCCGCGGTAGGCGTCCAGCTCGCTGGTGAGCATATCCGCCTGCTGGCTGGACATCCGCTCCGTAGAGGACCAGGAAAGCCCCAGCAGGAAGGGGGGCACCCCCAGCTTGGCCACGATCTGCTCCAGCATCTGGCGCACGGGCACCTCGCTGTCCAGGATTTGGTTGTCCGCTCCAATGGCCTTGATGGACACGTCCCCCACCGCCACGAAGTCGCTGACCTCCCGGCTGTGCATGGCCCGTCTCCACTCCTCCGCCATCTGGCGCGCCCGGTCCCCTGCGTACAGGCCGGAGGGGTCGGGTTTGCAGGTGACGGCGAACCGCACGTTCCCCAGCCTGTCCCAGTTGACCCCCAAGGTCTTGTAGATTTTCAGCAGGATCTCGCTGACAAACGGCAGCCCCCGCAGCAGGGAGGTGCCCCAGATGGAGCCCGCCTCCGGGGCCAGGGCGGAGAGCAGCAGCAGCTCGGGATAGGGGCAGGGCCGTTTCCGATCCCCCTCCCACACGGAGACAGCGGCCTCCAGGGGGCCCTTCGGTTCCAGTTCTACCCCGTCCAGAGAGGCGTTGTACAGGGCAGCCACCTGGCCGCCTCCCAGCACCATCTCCCCCACCGCGTTGCCATAGGTGAGCAGCTGCTCGAAGTAGACGCCCAAAAAGGCCTGCACCCCGTGCTCCATGGCGTTTACCGGGACGGACTGCAGAAACTCCTCCAGCTCCCGCTGGGCCTGCGCTTGGGGGCAGGAGACGGTGAACTCTCCCAGCAGCCTGCGGAGCTTTCCAATGGCCGCGTCGATGATGGGGACGCTTTCCCGCAAAGCCCGGTAGAGCCGCCTCTCTCCGGGACCCGAGGGCGCGCCCCCCGCCAGGCGGAAAGACTCCTCCGGACGGGTCTGCACCGAAAGGGCCGCTTTTTCCTCCTTTCTCCGAAACTTCAACATGCGTTCCTCCTTTCTGAAAGCAGCCAGAAAAAACTGCTTTCATAATACCCTCCAAAAAGCGAAAATTTTGCCCGTTTTGGGGCAATTTTTTCAAAAATTTTTTCAAAAAACTTTCAGTCTTTAATTTTATCTTACTTTGAGGGCCCGTCGCTTGATTTCTAAAAAGTGGTAGTGTAAGATAAGAACAGAAGAAAACACAGCGTCTCGAGACCGATGAAATAGCAAGCCGCCCGCCGCCCCCATTTGGGACGGTGCGGCCCGGGAAAGGAATGGATCTCTATGCCAGATTATTACAATTACGACCAAAATTCCGGTCAACAGCCCATGTACAACCCACCCCAATACCAGCCCCAGGCCGGCATGGAACCCCCGCCCGGCTATGTGCAGAAAAGCCGTGTAGCCGCCGGCATCCTGGCCATCCTGATGGGCACCTACGGCATCCACAGCTTCTATCTTGGGAACACCTCTAAGGGACTGATGCAGCTGCTTCTCTCTTTGTTCACCTGCGGCATCGGCGCCATTGTGATGCTCATTTGGGGCATTGTGGACGGGGTGCGCATTTTGGACGGCCGCATCAACACCGACGCCAACGGCGTCTTCTTAAAGGATTAATCATTAAAAAAGGAGAACCGCTATGACTGATTTTGATAACAAGGAGATGCAGGAGCAGCCAGAGGCCGCCGCACCGGCCTCCTCTGAACCCGCCTCCCAGCAGCCCCCCGCAGCCCAGCAAGAGCCCCAGCCCGCCCCTCAAGAGGAGGCTGCCGCCCCCCAGCCGGAAAAAGCCGCGGAGAGCACCCCTCCTTATGGAGGCCATGTTCCCCACCTGACGCTGGACCCCAATGAGGCCGAGCCCTTTCAAAATGACCCCTTCCACGCGCCAGAGCCCCCACGGGCGCCGGAACCTCCCAAGCCCGAACCCGAATACCAGCAGCCGCCTCAGCACAACGAGCCTGCCTATGGCGCCCCGCAGTACGGGACTCCCCCCTACGGCCAAGGGCAGTATGGGGCCCCCCAGTACGGCGGCCCCCAATATCAGCCCCCCCAGTACAGCCAGCCCCCGCAGCAGCCTTATTACCCGCCCCAGTACAATGTGCCTCCGGCGGGCTATACCCAGAAAAGCCGTTTAGCGGCCGGCCTGCTGGCAATCATGCTGGGATTCCTGGGAATACACAATTTCTACCTGGGATTCACCTCCCGGGGCGTGGCCCAGCTGGTCATCTCCCTGGTGGGAGGCGTGGTCACTTGCGGCCTGGCCACCCTTGCTGTGGTTGTCTGGGCCTTTGTAGAGGGCGTGATGCTTCTTTCCGCCTCTCCCTCCCGTATGTATGACGGCCATGGCGTCATTCTGCGCGACTGAGAAAACACGCTGCCGGAAACAAAAAACACAAGGGCCGCCCAGCCAGGCGGCCCTTTCTCTATCGCTTTCAGGCTTGCAGGCATAAAAAAGCGCCGTCCTAAAAAGGAAACGGCGTTTTTTATGCGATATGGGGCAGCTCCTTCACGGTCTGGACGCCGCTCCGCAGCGGCGCAGCGCCAGGGTGATCAAAGGGAGCGACGCTGCCTGAAGCACAATGCCCGGCAGGCAGAGGACGAAGGACTCCTGCACCCACAGGCTCCAGGTATAGCCCGGCACAAAGACAAAGGCATCCAGCAGGCCGCAGAAGACCCGGCCCAACAGCATGGTCCCCAGCAGGGAAACACTCACGTTCAGCACCGGCGGAGCCGCCGCCAGCAAGGCGGTCAGCAGGCCGGCCAAAAAGCCGTAGATAGCCAGCTCCCACAACAGGCTGATGGAGAGAAGGCCCTCCGGGGCTCCGGAGAAAAGCTGGGGCAGCAAAGGGATGAGCAGCCCGCAGGACAGGCCATAGGCCGGGCCGCAGAGCAGCCCGCACAGGAGGACGGGCAACTGCAGGAGCAGCAGGACTTGCTCTCCATTTTCCACCCAGCGGAAGGCCCCGGGCAGAAGCAGGCCCAGCCCCACGCACAGGGCCGCCAGCAGCAGGTCCAGCAGGCAGCGCTTCGTCTTTCCCATGGCGGTTTCCTCCTTTTCCTATTCCTCCCGGCAGACGATGACTGTCACATCCCGGTGCAGCTGCAGCACCGAAGCGGGCACCTGGGGCGTCACCCTGCCTGTGAGGGCCTCCTCCAGAATGTAGCGCTTATCCGCCCCCGCAATGAGCAGAATACGCTCCGCTTTCAGAATGGTTCCCACGCCCATGGTGATGGCCTGGGTGGGCACGTCCTCAATGCGTTCAAACAGCCGGGAATTGGCCTGGATGGTGCTCTCTGTCAGCTGCACCGTATGGACCACCGGGGGAAAACTGTCGGAAGGCTCGTTAAAGCCGATGTGCCCGTTGCGGCCAATGCCCAAAAGCTGCAGGTCCACCCCGCCCAGGCTTTGGATCAAGGCCTCATACCGGCGGCACTCCTCCTCCAAGTCCGGGGCAGCGCCATTGGGAAGATGGGTGTTCTCCCGCTGGAGATTCACCCGGCTGAACAGGTGGTGGTCCATAAAAAACCGGTAGCTGTTGGGGTCATCCCCCCTAAGGCCGCAGTACTCATCCAGGTTCACCGTGCGCACCTGGGAAAAGTCCAGCCGCCCCTCCCGATGGGCCTCCACCAGGCGCTCATAGGTTCCAATGGGGCTGGAACCTGTGGCAAGGCCCAAAACACACCGGGGCTTCAGCAGCACCTGCGCCCCGATGAGCTCTGCCGCCAAAGCGCTCATTTCCTCATAATTGCTCACTTCTAATACGCGCATCCTCACTCAACCCTTTCCATTTATAGCCCGGCCTTTCTTGCTGGGCAGCTGCGCCAAAATCACGGCCACAAACACCAGAGCGCACCCAAAAAGTTCTCGCAGGGACAGGGCCTGCCCCAAAATTGCCCACCCCGCCAAGGCGGCAAATACCGACTCTAGGCTGAGGATGAGAGAGGCCACAGTGGGGTTCACCGTGCGCTGCCCTAAAATCTGCAGGGTATAGCCCACCCCGCTGGAAACCACGCCTGTATACAGCAGAGGCACCCAGGCGGAAAGAATATCCCGCCAGGTGAAGGTCTCTAAAAACAGGGCCAGAACCAGGGCGAACGCCCCCGCCACCAAAAACTGCACACACGAGAGCCTTACGCCATCCACCCCAGCGGGGACGGAGTCAATGACCAGGATATGCAGAGAAAATACCACGGCGCTGGCAATCACCAGCAGGTCGCCAGAGGCGATGCCCGCCCCCCCTTTCACGCTGAGAAGGTAAGCGCCCACCAGCGCCAGCACCACCCCGATCCAGACCTTCAGCCCGGGGCGGCGCCCCAGGAAGATGCCCAGCACCGGCACGATGACAATGTACAGGGCAGTTAAAAAACCGGCCTTTCCCGCTGAAGCGGTCTGCATGCCGGCCTGCTGCAGCAGGGTGGCCCCTCCCAACAAAAGGCCGCAGGCGGCGCCCCAGCCAAAGAGGGCTTTCTTCCCCGGAGCGGGGGCGGCCTCTTCCGGCTGTGCCCCGCTCCGCATACGGGAGGCCAGCCCAATTACCGGCAAAAGAGCCACGCATCCAATAAAGTTCCGCACAGCCGTGAAAGCGCAGGGCCCCAGATAGTCCATGCCCACGCTTTGGGCCACAAAAGCCGTGCCCCAGATTAAGGCGGTAAGCATCAGCATGGCCCCGCCCCGCAGCTGCCTTGTCTCATTCCCCATGCACTGGGACCTCCTTTTCCGCTGTGGACGCATCCCGCGTCAAGTTCTTCATCCAGTTGTACCGGTTGATTTTCACAATCGCCACAAAGCATTTGAGGATCTGATCGCACTTCAAGCAGGCGAACACCACCCAGGGCGGCGCCCCCAGCCACATGGCAATCAGCGACGAGGGGATGACCACCAAGAACACGAAGATGGTGTCGTTCTTAAACACAAAGGAGATGTCCCCGCCGGACTTCACCAGCCCAAACAGGCAGGCCGCCTGATAGCAGGTGCCGATGATGGTGACAGAGATCACATTGATGAACTGGCGGGAGTACTCCTGGGCCTCGGGGCTGGCATTGTACAAGGAGATAAAGCCATCCCGGAAAAGGAACACCGCCGCCCCAGAGATGAGGCCCACAAAGAGAAAGATCATCTGCACGGTTTTCGAGTATTCCTTCATCTTCTCATACTGGCCGGCGCCCACGGTCTTGCCGGTGATGATGCCCACCGCCGAGGACATGCCGTTCATCCAAACGTAGACCAGGTTGTGGAGCATCCCTGTGATGCTGGCCGCCGCGATGACCCCCGCGCTGTAATACCCCAAAATCTTGGTGTTGGCCAGGGAATTGACCGCCCACACCACCTGCCCGCCGATGATGGGCAGGCCATAGCGGACAAAATCCCGCAAAAGCTGGCCATCCGTATGGAGCAGATCCCTCCATCCAAAGCGAAGCTTTTTATCCACAAAAAACACATATCCAATGCTGACGCACATCTCCATAATGCGAGAGATCAGCGTGGCCACCGCCGCGCCCCGCACCCCCATGGCGGGAAACCCCAAATGCCCAAAGATGAACACATAGTTCAGGCACACGTTGACCACCAGGGCCATGCAGGAAATATACAGTCCAATGCGGGCGGTCTCCACGCTGCGCATGGCGGCGATCATCACCTGGGAAACGGAGAAAAAGAGGTAGGTAAAGCCCACAATCTGCACATAGGCCGCACCCTCCCGGATGACGCCGGGCTCCGTGGTAAAAATGCGGATAACCCACTGGGGGAACAGCACCGCCACCAGCGTGGTGAACAGCCCCACCCCCAGGGCGAACTTCACCCCAATGGAAACCACCTTGCGGATGCTGTCCCTGTCCTTTCTGCCCCAGTACTGGGCGGCTAAAATCAAAATCGCGCCCTCAATGCCGCCCACAAACATCTGCACCACAGATTGGAGCTGGCCTCCTACATACACGCCAGAGATGGCGTCATCCCCCAGGGACCCTATCATCACGTTATCTGCAAAATTCACCGCAAAGGTAACCAGGTTCTGCAGAGAGATGGGCACCGCCAGCAGAATCAGCGACCGGTAAAAGGACCGGTCCTTGGTAAACAGAGCCATACGCTTCCTTCCCCTTTGCCCGGCGTCCGGGCCAAAATTCCCGCTTTTTCTGCGGTTGGCTTTCATTATAGCACTGGCAGCTTCTCAGTGTAAAGGGGCTTGCGGGCAGTTTCCCCTCTTTCCCCCATGAGAAAGAGACAAAAAGGGCGCGGCTTTCGCCGCGCCCTTACAGAGCCTGTCACAAGGTGGTTCCGCCTTTACGCAGAGGCGGAGCTTTCAGAAGAGGAAGAACTGTCCTGGGAGGACTCTGCACTGCTGGAAGAGCCCTCCGAGGCGGAATTTTCTGAAGCCGCGCTGGAACTGCTCGCGGAGGATTCGCTGCTGGAGGAAGACTCCGCCTCATCCGGCAGGGGGGTGCCGTCCTCCCGCAGGGCGCCCTGCCGGAACAGGGCCAGCTGGGTCTCAGGGGAGGCCACCCCGTCGGCAGTCAATCCGTTAGCCTCCTGGAAACGGCTGACACAGTCCGCCGTGGTGGCGCCGTAATGGCCGTCATACTCCTCGGTCAAATAACCCAGCTCCTCCAGGCGCTGCTGCAGCGCCAAAACCGCGTCGCCGGTGTCGCCCTCCTCCAGGGTCTCATACTGGGCCAGGAGCTCCTCCTCTTCCAGAGCGGAACTCACCTGGTTTTCAATCTCAGAAGTGGGGTCGCTCGCCTCTGTGGAGTTCTCCTCCAGCAGTTCTGGGAAGGCATTGGCGCAGATTTCATAGGCGGCCTCAATCACAGTGCGGCCCTGCCGCTCCATCAAGCTTGTATCCAGCTCGAACACCTTGTCCTGCTGAACCGCCTGGAACTCGTCGAAGCGGCTGTCACTTTCAATCTGCTCCTTGATGCCGGGGGCGCAGAAAATCACATTGGGGTTGGCAATGCGCAGGGACTCGAAATCGTACTCTCCCCCCTCCACGCTGTCAAAAACATTGGTAACGCCAGCATAGGACATGATGGTGCTTCCGAACATATCCCCAGTCACAGCGCTTCCATCCAGATCATATAAGTAGCAGGCAGTGGTTACCGTATCCTGGGGGACGATGCGGTTGATATTGTCCAGGGTGATGAAGATATCCTGGGCAGCAGCAATTCCCGCGTCATATCCGGCGCCGCCGCCCGCCAAAGCGGAGGCCACCTGGGAATAGAGGCGCTCAAAGTCCTCCCGGTCCGTAGCGGGCTCCACAGAGAGCACCGTAACGCCGGCCCCCTCCAGGGCGCTCTGCGCGTCGCTGCTGTTGGAATCCAGCAGAACCAGGTCAGGCTGCAAGCCCTGGATGGCTTCTACATCGCCAGCCGCCACCTTCTCCAGTTCCTGCAGGGCGCTCTGGCTGCACTCCTCACTGGCACCCGCCAGCTGGGTTTCGTAACCCAGGGCAAGAACCACATCCGCCAGGCTGGGAGAAAGCACTACCACCCGGCTGGGCCGGGACTGGATGTTTATACCGTTTACCTCCACAGGGAATTCCCCCGTCGCCGCCACTCCCGAGACGATCTCCTCCACCTGAGAGCAACCGGCAAAAGCTCCGCATGCCAGCAGCACGCACAGCAGCAAAGCCGCAACGCGCCGCAAAGCACTGATATTCCGTCGCATCGTGCAAGACACTTCCTTTCCGAATGGAACCGCCAAAACGCGCCAAAGCGGCCCAGCATTCGTGGATAATCTTCTTTATTTTACCCTGATTTCCCCCAGTGTGTCAACTCCTTTGAAAAAACCTTGACTTTTTCCCCGTTGCAGACTACAATAGACAATACCTGAGCTGTGAGGAGATCCGCTCTCTGCAACGGCCGGCGGCGGCCCATTTTTCTGTTTGGCGGGCATAGGGTCTGTAAAGCGTTTCTGCTTTTCACTTTTATAAAAATGGCTCTATTCTGCACTTTTTCCGACGTTCAATTCCAAAGCATCGAAAAGCTATTTTGCTTTACATTGCTGCTTTTATTAGGGCTGCCGTAGAGAAAAGCGGCGACCGCTGTATGTTCTCCTTCAGGAAATTAAATCTTGGAGATGTACCCAAGTGGTTGAAGGGTCCGCACTCGAAATTTTCCTAGATTTTGGGAAGCTGAGCTTCCAAAAATGGCTCTAGACTGCGGGTTTTCGGGTTTGGGGCGGTTCTAAGGCGGCCCCTGTTCTAACGGAAATTCTAAGATTTGCAAAAACCTTCCCTTGTCGGGATGAATATTTGGAGATGTACCCAAGTGGTTGAAGGGTCCGCACTCGAAATGCGGTAGGTCG
>UQRL01000033.1 GCA_900543555.1 uncultured Oscillospiraceae bacterium
GCAGCGCACGGTTCTCGGTCTGGGCAATGCCGTCCTTGACCTCGATGGTAGCGCACACCTCACCGGGGGCGTAGAGAGCACCGTTGACGTACACAACGTTCTTAGATTTGTTTGTGATTTCAAAGAGAGTCCCGTCCAGGCTGGCCCCGCCCAGAGGGGTAAGCAACCCGGATTCCAGGTCACGTTTCTCAATGAGCACGTCACCACGAACCACCTCATTGGGGCAGGTGAACTCATAGATGACCCCATCATCCTCAATGAGCACGGTTTGGTCGGGAACAGTGTTCAGCATGGACTCGTTGGTAGCCGACTCGTGCAAAATGTACTCCCCATAGGGGAGCAGGTCATCCGATGTGCTGGCCTGACCCTCGCTATCGGTGACTAGAGTCTTGACCACCTCGCCGGGCTGATATTTCTGGCCCTCTACCATGACAGCGTTGCGGCTGTTGTTGATGACTTCAAAGGTGATACCGGAAAAATCCGCATCGCCCTGGGGAGTGGAACCGGTGATGGTGTCCTGCTTCTCCACAGCTAGACCGCCACGCTCTACCTCATCCACGGCGGTGACCGCCACAGAATGTCCATTCTGCCGAACTGTAACCGTTTGACCAACCCATGTCAACAACATGGATTCATTAGTCTGGGACTCCCGGACCTCGTAGGTGCCGTAGGGAAGGGCATCGTTGCCAGTGCTTGCAGTACCGGATTCGTCGGTCGTGATGGTCATTACCACCTCGCCCACAGCGTAAGTCTGGCCGCCCACCACCACGGGGTTGGCGCTGCGGTTGATAACTTCAAAGTCAATCCCTGCAAAGCTGGCGTTGCCCTGGGGCGTGGTTCCCATCTGGCTATCCTGCTTTTCAATGTCAATGCCGCCCCGAACTACCTCGTTTTCAGCTTCGTACTCCAGCATCTGCCCATCCTGGTTGATGGTGACGCTGATTTCCTCGGTGAAGGTCTTCAGCATGGAATCGTTGGTGGAAACCTCCCGGACGGTGTAGTCGCCGTAGGGCAGGGCGTTTTCCCCGGTGGTGGCCACGCCTGAGGAATTGGTGGTAATGGTCATGGCAACCTGCCCGGGGGCGGCAGTGTTGCCATTCACCACCACGGTGTTCTGGGAGTTGTTGACAATCTCAAAAGAAATCCCCTCTAGCGATGCATCGCCCTGGGGAGTAGTACCGGTTTCGCTGTCCAGCTTCTGGATGGTGAGCCCACCCCGCTGGACATCTTCTGTCAGGTCATCCACTTCTAAGGTATAGGTATCGCCGGTAAGCTGGGAACCGTCCACGGTGTAAGTGTGCACTTCCGTGTCCAATCGGTACCCCTCTGGGGCGGTGAGTTCCTTCACGGTGACGGTGCCGAAGGGGATTCCCTCCAGGGTGCCCAGGTTTCCGGAGGCGTCCGAGGTCAGTTCCTTTGTCACAGTCTGGCCGCCAAGCTGGTAGCTCACCTGGTACACGGCCCCTGCAAGGCTGGCATTGCCCTGGGGCGTGCTGCCGGTCTGGGAGTCTTTTTTCTTCAGCTTGAGGGTCAAAGTCCCAGGCTCGTCTTCCACCGACAAGCTGGTATCCGCCCCATTGATGGTGAACGTATAGATTTTCTCGTCCAGCTTGTAGCCCTTGGGCGGGGTCACCTCCTTGACGGAGTAGGTGCCGTCCTCCAGTGGCGTGGACAGGGTGGCGTGGCCCGCCTCGTCCGTGGTAAAGGTTGCCACTACGTCGCCGGTGCCGCTGGTACCTTTGTAAACGTTGTAGGTGGCCCCTGCCAGGGAGTAAGCGCTGTTGCCCTGGGTGATGGATACGTCAGCGGAGGTCTTGGTCAAGGTCACTTGGTAGTCCTTGGGCTGCAAAGGCTCGATCTTGATGAGGATATAGAAGCTGCCCGGGGTCTTAGGGGTAATGGCGGAGATTTGGTTGCCGGAGCCAGGTTCTGTGCCGCTGTGCCACATGACGTCATCGTCGCTGGCTTCGCCCCAGAAGAAGCCGATGTGATTGTCCGCCCCATCGGCACCAGGGGAGTTGCTCCACCACATCAAAATGATGTCGCCTTTTTCCGCCAAGCCGGAACTCAGCAGCTCCTGCTTGGTGCGAAAGGCGTAAGCGCTGATATTGCCATTTTCAATAAGGTTTTTGTAGTTGGACGCCCCCGCCAGCCAGTCGTAAGGCAAGCCGGAACCGTACTGATTCACGGGCGTCTGGTGCATGATTTCCATGGTAGTTTCCGCGTCCAAGCCGGCTTTCCGAAGGACGTAGCTGATAAAACCGGCGCAGTTCATGCCCACGGTGCCGCTGTTGTAGGAGGCGTCCCCGTTGGGAGATTGGGCGTCGCCTCCCACATATTTGGTACCGAGGTAGAAGTCATCATTTTCGTGGGCCTCCAGTTCCCGGACAATGGCCTGCCGGGTGACGCCTACACTGGTCATGTAGTTGGTGCCGCCCTCCACCTCGGATTTCACCGTGTTGAAGGGGTCCTGCGCGTAAAGCACAGGCACGTCCCCAGAGCTGTCCGAGATGGTGATACTGCCGTTTTCAGATGGGGAGTTTTCTAAGGATTCCCCTCCACTGGGAGCGGAATCCTCTGCCTGAGATTCCTTCGGCTGGCTCTCTACGGTGCTTTCCGTAGAAAGTGCGCTGGAAACCTCATCGGCGGAAACAGAAAAAGGCAGTGCGCTGAACATCAGCACCACTGCCAATAACATTGCGAGTATTCTTTTTTTGGTGTGTGTCATGGTATTTCCTTTCTGCTCGTAAGAGAGCGGGTCACATACTCATAACGGGGGCGTCCTCGTCCATCGGGGGAGGGGGAGCCTCATAAGGTTGTGCAAAGGGCAAATCGCCGTCTTCCAGCAGTTCTTCCAATTCGTCCTTTTGCTGGGGATGCTGGCGCTCCTGCTGCTCCATGACCAGTTCGTAGGAGTTGAGAATCTGGCTGTACAGCGCGTCCCGCGCCTCTTTGGTGACGGGGAAAAAGACAGAAGAGGTCATCTCCGTGCCGTTTTTGACGTAGCTGCGCTGGGGTTCCTTCACGAACAGGCCATTTTTGGAGTCGTAGATGCGGAACCCCTGGACAGCGAAGCTCTTGGCGATGTTCACGTTGGCGGTGGCCAGCAGCTTGGTCCTGGGCTTGGAGATGGGATAGATCCGTACCGTCATGGGCGGCACCCAGTCTGCGGGGTCTTGCGATTCGTAGGGGTCGTTTGATTCCACAGCATCGGACACAGCCTCTTGCTGGGGTTCATCGTATTCGATGTCGATAGGTTCTTTTCTGGTTGCCATAACGTCTCCTTTCTCACTGTAAGTGGAAATCCGCCAACAGGGAAGCCAGCAGCCGGTATTGCTGGCTCAGGGGCAGACGGTGAAATTCCTCAGTAAAGATGTCGCCGGTGAGGTCTGGTTCTTCCACTTCTTCCGGTTCGTACACTTCCAGCCGGGTGATGACCACCCGGTCGGGCGGATCGGACTCGAACAGCAGTACGTCACCCGGACAGAAATCCAGCTCCGCCCGGATGGGCCAGGGGATGGTAGTCCTGCCTTTCTTGCCTAAAATTCTCAATACAGTCCGTTCCATAGTATTTTCCTTTCCTCCGCCGCAGGCTCAAAGAGATGCAGTTGTGCCTGGGCAGACTTTCTGGTGTCGTAGTTGGAGATAAGCACTTCCTGATAGACGGCCCCGCCTTCGTACCGCTGGGCCATGTTGTTGATCCGGTCCACTTGCTCGATGAGGATTCCTGGCTGCTGGTACAGCTCCAGCACTTCCGGGCAAAGATTGTAGGACAGCAGCCAGAGGCCCTCGGCATTCAGCAGGATGGCCGCCAGCCGCTGGTGATCTGACCGCAGGAAAATGTTGCCAGGGTAGTAGTCCTCGGTGAAGAAGTAAGGCGGGTCGATGTAAAAGACGGTTGTAGGCGAATCGTACCTTTGGAAGATGACGCCGAAATCTGCTTTCTCCAGGGTGACTCCTTGCAGCCTGCCTGCGACTCGGTCGATAGCCGGGAACCCGGCCCACATGCTCCGGGCCACGGCACTGAACTGCTTCCCGTTGCCGGCGTAGCTTTGGCGGACGACTTGGTAAAAATCCGCTGCCCGCAGAATGTCATCTTTGTAGGAGAATTGGGCCAGCCGCCGCTGGGCGATTTTGAAGTCTTCCCGGTTGTGCATGACATACAGTAGCCGGTCTTTCAGTTCGTCTGGGTGCTCTCTCACCACCCGGTACAGGTTAATGAGGTTGCCGTTGGCATCGTTGAGCACCTCACGGACGGAGCGCTCCTTGTTGAGAAGGACGGAACCCCCGCCCCCGAACACTTCCACGTAGATCATGTTCTGGTAGCCGGTTGGGAACCGTTTGATGATCGTGGGGAACAGGGCCTGTTTTCCACCGACCCATGGAATGATAGATTGGATAGGTCACCACCTTCTTTCGTTTATCGGTTTTTTACTGCATGGTTATGCCCGGGGATTCCTCCTGCTGGAACACCACCCGAAAGTGGTCTTTCCCAATAAGAAGGGAAAGGCTGCTGCCGTTGTCCCAGTTCACCAGGAGGGCGGGCTGGTCGTCCACACCCACCACCGTGCCTTTCATGCCGGGCTTCAAGTGTTCTTCCACATTGCAGAGGGAGACAACCTCCACCCGGGTGCCGGGCGGATATTTCTCCCTCATGCGCTCTACAAAATCTCTGTGGTATAACATAAAAATTACCCCCATCTGGTTTCAAAGTGAATCTGGCTGGCCCGCTCTACACCGTAGGCTTGGATGGCCAGGGCGGTGCAGAGAATCATGTAGGACTTCATGGAGAGCAGCGCCGGGTCCGCGATTTCCATGAGCTGGATGTTTCGAGTGCCGCTCAAAATGTCCTTAGCGGCGGCGAAGTAGACGTAGCTGGTTCCCGTGAGATTCTTGGGACGCATATCTTCCACATACACCCGGCGCAGGCTGATCTGGTCTTTTACCTGGTTCCACAGGTTGCCGTCCGCCGTGAGCAGGTACAGGCCTGCCAGCAGGGGCCGGCTGGTGCTTTCGGGCCGCATGGCGGCCTCTTTCTCAAAGGTGTGATGGTGACGGTCATCTCGGTAAATCATGGGGCATCTTCCTCTCTTTTCTTTTTCTGCGTCCAAGATGGACTGGATGCGGTCAGCTTCGGGGCTGTCGGTTTTGTAGTTTGGTTGGTGCTTCATGAAGCGCTCAAAGAGCTGGTCGGTGGGTTTGGTGGTGAAGAGGGGCATGGGAAACAACTCCTTTCTGGGCAATAAAAAAGGACGGCCTGATTTTCTTCAGATCGCCCTGGAAAAAATATTTTGTTGTGGGAAAAAGAAAAAGGCCGGAGTCGAAAGTTTTCTTTCGATTCCGGCCTTGGCCCGGCACATATTCTGTTAGGTGATGGTTTTACGTGGGTTCGAATCCCTTCGAAGGTTTTCCACATCATTCAAAAACGTCACGCCGTGACGGGCCTTTTTCGGCCCTCAAAACGCGAAAAAAGCCCGGAATTCCGGGCTTTTTTCGTACCTGCATCATTTTTGGCAAGTAAACCTGGTGGACCCAAAGGGATTCGAACCCTCGACCTCTCGGATGCGAACCGAACGCTCTCCCAGCTGAGCTATGGGCCCATAGAAGCTGCTCTCTCTCAAAGCAGCTTCTATATTTTAGCACAAGGCCGGGCGATTGTAAAGCGTTTTTACGAGTTTTTTGCCGCTTTGGTTCGATCCTGGAACAGGTCGATGTGCAGCCACTTTCCCCGGTAAAGACGGATCATAAAGATCAAACCGCGGGCGCAGAGCTCGGCGGCCATGGCCAGCCACACGCCAATCAAACCCAGGCTGCCCACCAACACCAGGGACAGCGTGATGCGCACACCCCACATCGTGGCCAAATTGATGAGGAAGGGGCCCTTGGAGTCCCCTGCCCCCCGCAAAGCGCCAGAAGCCACAATGGAGGCCCCGAACAGAGGCTCGGCAAAGGCCACGATGCGCAGCACCTGGCTGCCCAGGGCAATCACCTCCAGATCCGTGGAGAAAATGCGGATCAGGGGCTCTGAAAAGAGGAAAAGCACCCCGCCGCCAAAGGTCATAATGGCCACGCCCATCCAGCTGACCATGCGGCCAAAGCGCTTGGCCAGGTCTTTTCTCCCGGCGCCAATGGCCTGCCCCACCAAGGTGGTGCCCGCCACCGCCACGCCGGAGGCCGGCAGGTAGCTGATGGATTCCGCCGTCACTGCCAGGTGGTTTGCCGCCACGGCCACCGTGCCGATGCCGGTGATCAGGGCGGTGATGACGATTTGCGCCACGCACAGGGTAGACCTCTCCAGCGCGGCGGGAAGCCCCAGCCGCCAAGCCGTCAGCAGGCAGTGGCGCTCAAAAGGATAGCGCTGCTTTAGGCTGATCTGGATGGGGGATTTCTTTCGGAGCAGCACCACCAGGAACAGGCAGGCCACAATGGCGGTGGACAGCCCCGAGGCAAACGCCGCGCCCCCCACGCCCCAGCCGGCGCCCCAGACAAAGACCTCCCGGCCAAACAGCGTTACCGTGCGGGGGGCATAGATAAACACTGTGTTCAAAATTACGTTCAACACATTGATCATCAAATTCAAAAGCATGGGGGTGCGGGTGTCCCCCGCGCAGCGGATCACCGCACTGAGCATATTGCTCCCCAGGGTGAAGGGCATGGCGCAGGCCATGATGCGGAAGTAAAGGGAGGCGTCCCCCCGGATCGCGGGATCAGCCCCCAGCATGGCGGGCAGATAAAAGGACAGCGCAAACGCGACTGCCCCCATCATCACCCCGAAGATCCCCACAAACCGCAGGGCCTGCCAAGTGACACGCTTGGCGTCCTCCTGGCGCCCGGCGCCCAGGTGCTGGGCCACCTGCACGGAAAACCCGATGGCCGCCGCGTTGAAAAAGCCGTTGAACAGCCAGGTGGTGCTGGAAGTCAGCCCCACCGCTGCCGTGGCATTGGAGCCCAGGGAGCCCACCATGGCTGTGTCCACATACTGCACCAGGGTGAGCATGATCTGCTCGATGATGGCTGGCCAGGCCAAAAACAGCACGGCGCCCAGGGTGCCGCCCAAGTGGGGCATTCCAGGGGCTGCCAGCATGGCCGCGATGCGGTCGTTTCCCTTCGCGCCCTTCATAGCTGATAGTCGATGCAGACCCGGCCGTCCGGTTCCCGCAGCTCCTTCACAAACTGGCCAAACGCCACATGGGCCGGGTGCTCCTGATAGGTTTCCAGCTCTTCCAGGTTCTTGAACTGGGAGACCAGGATATAATCGTAGTTGGCGGGGGCGCTTCCCTCTGCGCCGAAGTAGACCTCCATCCCCTGGATCTGGGGGATCTGGTCCTTCAAGGCCATCATGCGGGCCTTGGCTTCCCGCAGGTTCTCCGCCTTGGTCTTGCCGTTGGCGGTCTCTTTAAATTTGAACATGACGATGTGCTGGATCATATTGCTGCCTTCCTTCCCAAATTTGAAATAAGATCGTATACAGGGACTATCTTATCGCATTTGGGCAAGGATTGCAAGACGCCTCTGCCGGAGAACCGTTTTTTCTCGGGGCACAGGAAAAGGCCCCGCCCGCGGGGGAGGGGTGGGGCCTGGGAGGACGCTCCGCTTTTCGCGCCGTGCCGCAAGGGCGTTACAGCTCCCCCCGGAAGAACCGCTCGTTGTAAAGAAATGCCTCGTTGTCCGGCTTACAGTTTCCGGCCCGGCGGTTATACTCCCTGGCCAGGGGCTCGTTTCCCATGCGGTAGTAACACACGCACAGCTGGATGCAGGGCAAAAACCCGTAGCAGTCCGGAGAGACAAAGGCGCCGGTTTGGTCGGGGCGTGGCCGGGAGAGGGCTGTCTCATACCAAAAGGCCGCGGTGGGATAGTCCTCCTTGTGGAAAAAGAACTGGCCCAGGTCGCAGCAGAGCTCCGCCCGTGGCGGGCCATACCGCAGGGCAGCGGCCAGGGCCGTGAAGGCTTCCTCCGGCTTTCCCATCCGGAGCAGGCAGCCGGACAGGTCCCGGCAGGCCTGCAGCTGGTTTTCCACCCAGCCCCGGCCAGTGGATAAAAACTCCTCAAACAGCCAGGCGGCCTCCTCGTCCCGGCCGTGGGCCGCCAGCTCCCGGGCGTAGTAAAATTGCTCCCGGGGAGAGAGCTCCTTCCCCTGGGAGAGCAGGCCCTCGAAAATGCGCAGGTTCCGGTCGGGGTCGCCGGGGCGGGTTTTCCGATGGGAAATAGCCGCGCCGTCCCAAGTGACCACATTCCCTACCGGGGCCACCGCCTCGTGGACAGCCCCCCGGAAGGACAGACCGGAAAGCCGCCGGATGAGCCTCTCCCGATAGTAGGTGAGCACGGGCCTGCCCCCTTCGTCAAAGGCGGCGTGATAGGGCAGCATCACCACATCGGTCTGGGGGGGAAGCGCCTGTTTCAGCTCTAAAAAGCCCTGCCGGTACTCTGGGTCGATCACGTCGTCGGCGTCCATCCACAGGCAGAACTGCTGGGTGGCCTGGGAAAAGGAAAAGTTCCGCGCCTGGGAGAAGTCCTCCGCCCAGGGGAAGTCAAAGACTCTGTCCGTAAACTTCCGGGCAACCTCCTTGGTGGAATCGGTGCTTCCCGTATCCACAACCACCATCTCCTCCACCAGCCCCTGAACGGAGGAAAGGCATCGCGAAAGGACATCCTCCTCATTTTTCACAATCATGCACAGGCTGACGGTAATCAAAAAAGCACCCCTTTTTCTTTGGTTTTCCGGCACATGTACGGGGAGGGCCGAAGCCCTCCCTTGGGTGTGGCTCAGGCGGTGGGAACATCCCCCAGCCGCACCACAGTCAGGGAACTGTTGGCGAAGGGGAACCCCGCCTGTACGGGCACGGCTGCCAAGGTGGAGGGGGTGGTGTCCACCTGGAAGGGCACCGTAAAGGACAGGGTAGGGGCCTCCGCGGACGAGGCGAAGGTGTGGGTGGCCGAGGCGCCCGGCAGCGTGGCGCCATTGAGCGCCAGGTTCACCGTAAGGGTGGCGGGGATGGAAGCCCCCGTCTCCGTGGACACAGTGCTGTGGAAGGAAGCCTGGTAGATGCCGGGCTGGTTGATGACAATATCCGCGCTGCCCGGCTGATGGGACAGGGAATTTCCCGAAGCCAGGGCGGTGGCCGCAAAGGTCAAGGGCGTGCCCGCCGCGGAAGTCTGGGAGGTGTCGTCCGTCACGGCCAGCACATCCGCAGGGCCGGTGGCGCCCGTGGCTCCGGTAGCCCCTGTGGCGCCTGTGGGGCCGGTGGGACCTGTGGGGCCTGTGGGGCCGGCAACGCCCTGGGGACCGGCAGCTCCTGTGGGGCCGGTGACGCCGGTGCTGCCAGTGGCTCCTGTGGGGCCCTGGGAACCGGTGGCGCCGGTAGCACCAGTGGGACCGGTGGCTCCCATGCTGCCCGTGGCCCCTTGGCCGGTGGGGCCAGTGGGGCCCGTCACACCGGGCAGCCCTTGAACGCCCTGGACCCCCTGCGGGCCGGTGGGGCCCATGGGGCCTTGGGGACCTTGGGGGCCTTGCAGCCCCTGCACGCCCTGGGGACCTGTGGGCCCGGTGGGCCCGGTCTCACCGGGAACGCCTTGGGGGCCCTGAGGTCCTTGGGGACCGGGCACGGGGCAATAGGTGGGGCAGGGGCAAGGGCAGGAGGGACGGCAGCCGGGATCGCCGTGGCCATCATTGGGCCGGTAAATATTCATAAGCGGTTCTCCTCTCCTTTATGCTTTTCCGGAGGGCGAAAACCCTCCACTGCTAGGATATGCGGACAGGCCGAATCGGTGCCAGTCCAGAAGAGGAGTTGTTCTATTTTCAATATAAAAAAGCCCCCGGGATGCTCTCCCGAGGGCCGTTCTCATGGCAGCAAGATTCAGCTGTGGTCGAACTGGCTGTTGTACAGCTCGGCGTAGAAGCCGCCCTTTTGCAGCAGGCTCTCGTGGTTGCCCTGCTCGATGATATGCCCGTCCCGCATCACCAGGATGGTGTCCGCGTCCCGGATGGTGGAGAGCCGGTGGGCCACGATGAAGCTGGTACGGCCCTGCATCATCTTCTGGAAGGCCTTTTGAATGCGGATTTCCGTGCGGGTGTCGATGGAGGAGGTGGCCTCGTCCAGAATGAGCATGGGCGGCAGGCACAGCATCACCCGGGCAATGCACAGCAGCTGCTTCTGCCCCTGGGAGATGGAGCCGCCGTCCTCCCCAATGACCGTGTCATAGCCCTGGGGCAGGCGCTTGATGAAGCTGTGGGCATGGGCGGCCTTGGCGGCCTCCACCACTTCCTCCAGGGTGGCCTCTGGCTTGCCATAGGCGATGTTCTCCCGGATGGTGCCCCGCTTCAGCCAGGTATCCTGAAGCACCATGCCATAGCTGCGACGCAGGCTGTGGCGGGTGATGTCCCGGATGTCCGTGCCCTCCACCTGGATGGAGCCGCTGTCCACATCGTAGAAGCGCATCAGCAGGTTGATGACGGTGGTCTTGCCGCAGCCGGTGGGGCCCACCAGGGCCACCCGCTGGCCGGGCTTCACGTCCAAATGGAAATTCTCAATGAGGGGCTGCTCCGGCCGGTAGGAGAAGGCCACATTTTGAATGGACACCTGGCCTTGGGCGTTTTCCAGCACCCGGGCGCCCGGGGCGTCGGGGCTCTGAGCGGGCTCCTCAATCAGTTCAAAGACCCGGCCGGCGCAGGCCAGGGCGTTCTGCAGCTCCGTCACCACGCCGGAGATCTCGTTAAAGGGCTTGGTGTACTGGTTGGCGTAGCTCAAAAAGGCGGAGAGCTGGCCCACGGAAAGGCCGCCGCCCACCACGCTCAACGCGCCCACAATGCCAACGCCGGTGTACACCAAGGAGTTGACGAACCGGGTGGAGGGGTTGGTGATGGAGGAGAAGAAGATGGCCCGCAGGCTGCACTTGCGTAGCCGCTCGTTGATCTCGTCGAACTGCTCCAGGGATTTCTTCTCCTGGCCGAAGGCCTGCACCACCTTCTGGTTTCCAACCATCTCTTCCACAAAGCCGGTCTGCTCCCCACGCACCTGGGATTGCAGCCGGAACATATCATACGTGCGCTTGGCGATGAAAGCCGCCACCAGCAGGGACACCGGCGTGATGACCACCACCACCGCAGTGATGACCACATTGACGCTGAGCATGAAGATCAGCGTGCCCAGGATGGTAATGACCCCGGAGAACAGCTGGGTAAAGCCCATGAGCAGGCCGTCGGCGAACTGGTCCACATCGGCAATGACCCGGCTGACCACCTCCCCGGTGGGACGGGAGTCGATATATTTCAGGGGCAGGATCTGGAGCTTGCGGAAGGCCTCGTTGCGGATGTCCCGCACCACCCGGTAGGTGATGCGGTTGTTGATCAGGTTCATCACCCACTGGGCCAGGGCGGCAATGCCCACCACCACGGCGATCTCCACCAAGATCTTAACAATACCGGCAAAGCCCACCTGGCCGGGGCCCACAATCAAGTCCACCGCATCGCCGGTGAGGATGGGGATATACAGGGTGCCCGCCACCGTCACCGCGGCCAGCAGGATGGAGAGCCCCACCAGCGCCCAATAGGGCCGGATGTATTGCAGCACCTTTTTCAGCGTGCCCTTGCGGGCTTTCTGCCCCTTCATGCCGTCGCCCCCCTTTCTTCCCGCTGGAACTGGGACTCAAAGATCTCCCGGTACACTTCACAGTGTTTCAAAAGCTCCTCGTGGGTGCCAATGCCTACGGCTTCCCCATCGTCCAGCACAATGATCTTGTCCGCATACCGGATGGACGAGGCCCGCTGGGACACGATGAACACCGTGGGCCCGCCCTCCATTTGGCGGATCGCTTTCCGCAGCCGGGCGTCCGTGGCAAAGTCCAGGGCGCTGGCGCTGTCGTCCAAAATCAAAATCTCTGGTTTGCGCACCAGGGCCCGGGCAATGGTCAGCCGCTGCCGCTGGCCGCCGGAGAAATTCTTTCCCCCCTGGGACACAGGCTCGTCCAAGCCGCCGGGTTTTTCCTCCACAAAGTCCCTGGCCTGGGCGGTCTCCAGGGCCTGCCACAGCTCCTCGTCGGTGGCGTCGGGCTTGCCCCACTTCAAATTGTCCCGAATGGTGCCGGTGAACAGCACCGCCTTCTGGGGCACCACCCCCACCTTTTCCCGCAGGGAGGCCAGGGGATAATCCCGGACGTTGTGGCCGTCCACCAGCACGTCCCCCTGGGTGGCGTCATAAAACCGGGGGATCAAGTTCACCAGGGAGGACTTCCCGCTGCCCGTGCCGCCGATGACGCCCACTGTCTCCCCGGGCTTTACGGAGAAGCTCAGGCCAGAGAGGGATGCCGCGCCGGCCCCCTGGTAGGTGAGAGCCACATTCCGAAAGGTAACCCGTTCCTGGTTCTGCTCCACCACATTGGAAAGGGCCTGGGGGGCTTCCATGGAGGACTCTGTATCCAGCACGCCCTGCACCCGGCTGGCACAGGCCAGGGCTTTGGTGATGTTGATGATCAGGTTGGCCAGCTTGATAAGCTCCACCAAAATCTGGGACATATAGTTGATAAGGGCCACCACCGCCCCCTGAGTGATGATGGCGGTGTCCACCCGCACGGCGCCCACCCAAATGAGCACCACCGTGGCCAGGTTGATGATGACATAGGTCACCGGGTTCATCAGGGCGGAAACCCGGCCCACATGCTCTTGCAGCTTGGTCAGGGCGTTGTTCTCCGTCTCAAACCGGCCGGTCTCCGCCTCTTCCCGGCCAAAGGCCCGGATGACCCGCACGCCGGTCAGGTTCTCCCGGGTGTTCCCCAGCACCCGGTCCAGGCCGGCCTGCACCTTTTTGTACCGGGGCATGGTCCACAGCATGACACCGAACACCACCACCGCCAGCAGGGGGATCGCCACTACAAAGACCAACGCCGCGGGCACGTCGATGGTAAAGGCCATCACCATGGCCCCAAACACCACAAAGGGGGAGCGCAGCAGCAGCCGCAGGGCCAGGTTCAAGCCGTTCTGCACCTGGTTGATGTCACTGGTCATGCGGGTGATCAGGGTGGAGGTGCCCGCCGTGTCCATCTCTGTAAAGCTCAGCTCCTGAATATGGGCAAACAGAGCGTGGCGCAGCTTGGCCGCCACCCCCACCGAGGCCTTTGCGGCAAAAAACTGGGCCGTAATGGAGCACACCAGCCCAATGACGCCCAGGGCGGCCATCACCAGGCACATGCGCCCAATGTACCCCCGGTCCCCGTTGGCAATGCCCACGTCGATGACGGCGGCCATCACCAGAGGGACCATCAGCTCAAAAGAGGCCTCCAGCAGCTTGAACAGGGGCCCCAAAACGCATTCCTTTTTGTAGTCCTTCATATAGGCGAACAGGCTTTTCACAAGGCGATCGTTCCTTTCCATCAACAGATAGGCTTATTGTACCATAAAACCCGGTGCATTACAAAGGGAGAACTCTACAAAGGGCCGGGGCGATTTTCGGCGGGGGAAAGATTCTTTACAGAGGCTGGCGCAGAAATCTCATACCGCCGCTCTTGGAAAATGCGGCGGCGGAACCCCTCTTTTTTGTGCGGGTTGCAAAAATAAAAGAAATTCTTAATTTTCGGTTGCTTTTTCCCCTCTTTTCTGCTATCATGTGCTTACAGGGTCCCCGCAACTGACGGATTTCGTGGATTGCACCACGGGGGAGCGGGAAAAGGGCCTTTTTGCCGACCGTCTGGGCAGTGTCGCCGTGCGATGCTGCCCTTTTTTTCGCCCGCGGCACCCTTCGTTTTCAATCACCCCTTGTTATATAAAGAAAGGATGGCGCCCTTATGAAACGGCAGGAATGGAACGGCTTTGTTGGCGGACTGTGGGAAGATGAGATCGACGTCCGTAACTTTATCCAAAAGAACTATACCCCCTACGGCGGGGACGGCAGCTTTCTCTGCGGCCCCACCCAGCGGACGCTGAGCGTCCGCAAGAAGTTTGAGGACCTGCTTTTGCAGGAGCACGCAAACGGCGGCGCTTTGAAGGTGGACACCGAGACCGTTATCACCCCCACCAGCTTTGGTCCCGGCTACCTGGACAAGGAGAAGGACATCATCGTGGGCCTGCAGACCGACGAGCCCTTGAAGCGGGCCTGCAACCCCTTTGGCGGCATGCGCATGGTGCGCTCCGCCTGCAAAGCCTATGGCTATGAAGTCTCCCCCAAAATCGAGGAGGAGTTCAAATACCACAAGACCCACAACGACGGCGTGTTCTCCGCCTACACCCCGGAGATCAAGGCCGCCCGCCATGTGGGGCTGATCACCGGCCTGCCCGACGCCTACGGCCGGGGGCGCATCATCGGCGACTACCGCCGGGTGGCCCTGTACGGCATCGACCGGCTCATCGAGCAGAAGAAGGCCGACAAGATCGCCCTGGGGGACTGCGTGATGAGCTCCCCCTCCATCCGGGCGGCGGAGGAGCTGCACGACCAGATCCAGGCCCTGGAGGACATGAAAATCATGGCCCAGATGTACGGCTACGACATCTCCGGCCCGGCCAAAAACGCCAAGGAAGCCGTGCAGTGGCTGTACTTCGGCTATCTGGCCGCCATCAAAGAGCAGAATGGCGCCGCCATGAGCCTGGGCCGGGTGTCCACCTTCCTGGATATCTACTTTGAGCGGGATTTGAAAGCCGGCGCCCTCACCGAGGAACAGGCCCAGGAGATCTTCGACGACTTTGTGCTGAAGCTGCGCATGGCCCGCCACCTGCGCACCCCCGAGTACAACGAGCTGTTCGGCGGCGACCCCATGTGGATTACCGAAAGCGTGGGCGGCATGGGCGAGGACGGACGTCCCCTGGTGACCAAGTCCTGCTTCCGGATGCTGAACACTCTCTACAACCTGGGGCCCGCTCCCGAGCCCAACCTCACCGTGCTGTGGAGCGCCCACCTGCCGGAGAACTGGAAGCGCTTTACCGCCAAGGTCTCCTGCGACACCGACGCCCTTCAGTATGAGAACGACGACGTGATGCGCCCTGTCTATGGCGACGACTACGCCATCGCCTGCTGCGTTTCCGCCATGCGCATTGGCAAGGATATGCAGTTCTTCGGCGCCCGTGCCAATTTGGCCAAGCTGGTGCTGCTGGCCATCAACGGCGGCCGGGACGAGCTGAAGGGCGACCAGGTGGGCCCCAAAATGCCCGTGTGGCCCGAGGAGTACCTGGACTACGACCAGCTGATGGAGCGCATCGACTTCTACCGCCCCTGGCTGGCCAAGACCTACGTCAACGCCATGAACATCATCCACTACATGCACGACAAGTACTCCTACGAGAAGAGCCAAATGGCTCTTCATGACAGCACCGTGCGGCGGCTGATGGCCTTCGGCATCGCCGGCATGAGCTGCATGGCCGACTCCCTCTCCGCGGTGAAGTACGCCAAGGTCAAGTGCATCCGGGACCCGGAAACGGGCCTTGTCACCGACTTTGAGACCGAGGGCGACTTCCCCAAGTTTGGCAACAACGACGACCGGGTGGACCAGATCGCCTGCGAGCAGGCCGAGAAGTTCTACCACGCTTTGTGCCAGTACAGCCTGTACCGCCAGGCCCGGCACACCCTGTCCATCCTCACCATCACCTCCAACGTGATGTACGGCAAAAAGACCGGCAACACCCCCGACGGGAGAAAGCACGGGGAGCCCCTGGCCCCCGGCGCCAACCCCATGTCCGGGCGGGACACTTCCGGCGCTCTGGCCTCTTTGAACTCGGTGGCCAAGCTCAGCTATGACTACTGCCGGGACGGCATCTCCAACACCTTCTCCATCACCCCCCAGGCCCTGGGCAAGACGGAGACCCAGCGCATTGACAACCTGGTGAGCATCCTCACCGGCTACTTTGCCCAGAACGCCCACCACCTGAACGTGAACGTCCTGAACCGGGAGACTCTCATCGACGCCTACAACCACCCGGAGAAGTACCCCAGCCTGACCATCCGGGTCTCCGGCTACGCGGTGAACTTCTACAAGCTCTCCCGGGAGCAGCAGCGGGAGGTCATCTCCCGGACCTTCCACGTCTCCCTATAAGCCATGAAGGGACGGGTCCATTCCATCCAATCCCTGGGGGCGGTGGACGGCCCCGGGGTGCGGTATGTGGTGTTTTTGCAGGGCTGTCCCCTGCGCTGCGCCTACTGCCACAACCCGGACACCTGGGATTTCTCCGGGGGAGAGGAAAAGGAAGCCGCAGATTTGGCCCGGGAAATCTGCCGGTACAAGATGTACTTTGGGGACAAGGGCGGCGTCACTGTCTCCGGCGGGGAACCCCTGATGCAGCCCGCCTTTGTGGGGGAACTGTTCTCCCTGCTCCACGGGGAGGGCATCCACACGGCGCTGGACACCTCCGGCGTGTGGGCCGACTGGAGCGGCGCCTGCCAGGTGCTGGATCACACGGATTTGGTTTTGGGCGACTTGAAATTCGCCACACCGGAGGAATACCGGCTCCACTGCAAGGCGGACATGGAAAAGCCCCTGGCCTTTTACCGGCTGGCGGAGGAGCGGGGCGTCCCCCTGTGGGTGCGGCACGTGGTGGTGCCGGGGCTTAACGACAGCCTGGAGGACATGGGGAAGATCAAGGCCCTGGCGGAGAGCTTTTCCAACCTGGAGAAAATCGAGTGGCTGCCCTTCCATAACCTATGCGTGGAGAAGTATCAAACCATGGGCATCCCCTTCCCCCTGGCGGGGACGGACAACATGGACGAGGAAGCGCTGCAAAGGCTGATGGACAGCCTTTGACCGCGAAGCTGATTTTACAAAAAATGTGACAGGGGGCCAAAGATGGATTTTATAAAAATCGGGGCTGAAGATTTTGAAGGCCTCATGGTCTTGCAAACGGCGTACAAAGCCGAAATTGGCGAAGCTGCGCCTACCAGCGCGGAGTTTGAGAGCTTGAAAGAAGCAATCGAAAAGGGGCAGATACATTTTTACGGGTGCAGATGTGATAACGCGCTGGTAGCGTGCTGTTCTATCTGCTATACATACTCGACTTTTCACTATGGCAAAGCGGGAGTATTTGAGGATTTTTACATCCAGCCAAAATACCGCCATCAGGGGATCGCGCGGAAGCTGGTTTCTTTTGTGTATGAGCAAAGCGGTGTGGGCTCCCTCACCGTTGGATGCGCTGACTGCGACCTGCCAATGTACCAGTCCCTGGGGTTTCGAATTCCGTTGGGGAACATGCTGGCCTTTGGAGAATAAATGGGGCGCGGAGCAGCGCTCCACAACTGGAAACCAAGACACGAAACCCAGGGAAACAGCGGCCCCTGGCCGCGCCTTTCCCGACTGGCCCCCTGCGGGAACAAACGGCCCCCCCAAACCAGGGATATAACCAACCCAAAAAGGCCCGGACACACCGGGCTTTTTTTGCGCCTGTTTTCCCTTTCCTCCCAGGGAGATTTGGGGTATAATAGCTCTAATACATTTGGAGAGTGAACCTATGAAACATATTCTGCTCATCGCCACGGGGGGCACCATCGCCTCCCGGCACACTGCGGAGGGCCTGGCCCCTCGCATCACCCCGGAGGAGCTTTTAAGCTACGTCCCCGACGCGGCCTCCTTCTGCTCCATCGACACCGTGCAGCCCATCAACCTGGACAGCACCAACATCCGGCCGGAGCACTGGCTGCTGCTGGCCAATCTTATCGAGGAAAACTACCACCGCTACGACGGCTTTGTCATCTGCCACGGCACGGACACCCTGGCCTACACCGCCTCTGCCCTGTCCTATTTGATACAGCGCACATCCAAGCCCATTGTGCTCACCGGGGCACAGCGCTCCATTGACGAGGACACCACCGACGCCAAGGTGAACCTGCTGGACGCCCTGCGGTTCGCCTGCTCAGGGAAAAGCGGTGTGTGCATTGTGTTTGGCAGCCACGTCATCGCCGGGACAAGGGCCCGGAAGTCCCGGACAAAAAGCTACAACGCCTTTACCAGCCTGAACTTCCCCGACCTGGCCAGCGTCCACGAAAGCCGGGTGGTGCGGTACATCCCCTACGAGCCCCAGGGGGAGCCGGTGTTCTACCACAAGCTGAACACCCGGGTGTTCCTCTTAAAGCTGACCCCCGGCATGGACCCCGCCGCCTTTCCCGCCGCCGGGCAGCTGTGCGACGGGCTTATCATCGAAAGCTACGGCATGGGGGGCATCCCCGGCGTGTACCTGGAAGAGCTGGACAAGCTCATCCGCCAGGGGAAGACCGTCATCATGGCCACCCAGGTGCCCCAGGAGGGCAGCGACCTCTCCGTCTACCAGGTGGGAAAGCACGTGAAGGACCGCTACCACCTGCTGGAAACCTACGACATGACCCTGGAATCCACCGTCACCAAGCTGATGTGGGCCATGGGCCAGTCCAGCGACCCCCAGGAAATCCGGAAGCTGTTCTGCGCCACCATCAACTACGACATGCTGTTTTAACTCTCCCACTCTAGAAAGGACCTATTATGAAACGGATTTTGCCCTTTTTCTGCGCATTGGCGCTGCTTCTCACCGGCTGCACCGCCGTATCCACCACAGAGTCCGCCAGCCAGACCATCTCCCAGGTGGACAGCTCCTCCCAAGAAAGCGCCCTGGAAAGTGACCCCAGCAGCGCTTCTTCCCAGCTGGAAAGCGCCGGGGAGGTGTCCATCACCGATTCCAATGGCAGCCAAATCGCCCTGAACACCCATTCCCCCCGTGTGGTGGCGGCCTACGGCTCCTTCGCAGAGGCCTGGCTGCTGGCCGGCGGGGAACTGGTGGGCGTCACCCAGGACGCCCTAGAGCAGCGGGACCTGGGCCTGCCGGAGGACATCGCCGTCGTTGGCACGGTAAAGGAGCCCAACGCCGAAGAGATCCTTGCCCTGGAGCCGGACCTGGTCATCTTGGCCAGCGACATCGCCGGCCAGACGGATATCCAAGACGTGCTGGAAAATGCCGGGCTTACCTGCGCCTACTTCCAGGTGGACACCTTTGAGGACTATGGCTTTATGATGGAGCAGTTCACAGCCGTCACCGGCCGGGAGGACCTGTATGAGGAGAACGTCACCCAGGTGGGCCAGCAGATCCAGGACGCCAGGGCGGCGGCCGCCCTCTCCAGCACCCGGCCCAGCGTGCTGCTGATCCGGGCCTTCTCTTCGGGCATCAAAGCCAAGACCGACGACGAGTTGGCGGGAGCTATTTTGAAGGACCTGGGGGCCCACAACATCGCCGATGACCACCCCTCCATGCTGGAGGACTTGAGCCTGGAGGAGGTCATTGCCGCGGACCCGGAGTACATCTTTGTCACCACTATGGGCGACGAGCAGAAAGCCCTGGACTACTTAAACGGCCTGATCGAGCAGAACCCCGCCTGGTCGGAACTTTCCGCCGTGAAGGAGGACCGCTACATTGTGCTGCCCAAGGACCTGTTCCACTACAAGCCCAACAACCGCTGGGGGGAGAGCTATCAGTACCTGGGGGAAATCCTTTATCCGGAGCTGTTCCATGAAGAGTAAGGCAGGGCTGGGGCTGCTGGGGCTGGGCGGGCTGGCGGTTCTCAGCGCGGCGCTGGGGGCTTCCATCGGTTCCACCCTCATCGACCTGCCCGCCGCTCTGGGAGAGCTGCTTCGGGGCCAGGCCGCCACCCCGGACGCCCGGATTCTCCTTCACGTGCGGCTGCCCCGGGTGTGTGCCTCTCTGCTGTGCGGCGCTTCCCTCTCCGTCAGCGGCATGCTCATCCAGGCGGTGCTGTCCAACCCCCTGGCCTCCCCCAATGTAATTGGCGTCAACGCCGGGGCAGGGTTCTGCACCTTTCTGGCCATGGCGCTGGTCCCCGGTTCGGCGGGTGCGGGGCCTATTGGGGCCTTTTTCGGCGCGCTGGCAGCCACCCTGCTGGTCTATGCCGTGGCCGCCGGGGCCGGGGCGGGAGCAGGCCGTCCGCCGAGTCCGCCGCCAAAAAGCCCGCCGAGGAGGGCAGGCAGGCTCAGCCCCCCAGGCAGAAGCAAAAGGGGGAGCAGCAGCGTCCGCCTCGGCCGGAAAAGCAGCCCAAGGCGCCCGCCGCACCATCCCCGGCCTCCGATGGGACAGCGGCCCTTCCCACCGGTGAGAAAAAGCGCCCCCACCGCCGCCGCTACCGGGGCAAGCCCAAGGGCGACAGGCCCCAGGGCCCGAAACCGGAATCCTGACCGGCATGAGACGGGTGGGCGCTGTATGCGCCCGCCCGTTTGTTTGAGGTGATTTGCTATGACGGAATATCAGAAAATGCTGGGCGGCCAGCTCTACAACGCCCAGGACGGCGAGCTCCAGGCCATGCACCGGACGGCCATGGAGCTCTGCCACGCCCTCAACCAGCTCAACCCCAATCAGAAGGAGGAGGCCCGCGCCCTGCTGCGGCAGCTTCTGGGCCGGACCGGCGAACACTTCACCATCAAATCCACCTTCTGGTGCGACTACGGCCGGCACATCACCATCGGCGAGAACTTCTTCTGCAACTACAACTGCGTGATGCTGGACTGCGCCCCCATCACCTTCGGCGACAACGTCATGGTGGCCCCCAACTGCGGCTTCTACACCGCCGCCCACCCCCTGGACCACACCCTCCGGGACGAGGAGCTGGAGTACGCCAAGCCCATCACCGTGGGGGACAGCGTTTGGATCGGCGGGGGCGTCACCGTTCTGCCCGGCGTCACCATCGGCAGCCGCGCCGTCATCGGCGGGGGCAGCGTGGTGGTCCATGACATTCCCGAGGGGGTTGTGGCCGTCGGCAACCCCTGCCGTCCCATCCGCACCCTTTAAATGCAAAAAAGGAGCTCCGCCTTGGGGCCCATACCGTAAGGAAGTTAACACCCGCCAAAAGAAGTTGCTTTTCGGCGGGTGTTGCCTTATATTAATTTCACCGACAACGCGGAGTTAGGAGAGATACAATGGATAGACCGGTCACAACGCTATTTATGCTTATGTCTGTTGACGGAAAAATCAGCACAGGGGCAACAGATAATTTAGATTTAGACAGAGATCTCCCCAAAATTGCGGGCGTTCAAGAAGGACTGCACCAGTATTATGAGATAGAGCAGACAACCGATCTGTGGTCGCTCAATTCTGGGAGAGTACAGGAAAAGCTAGGCGTCAACTCCAAGGAAATGCCGAACAAGTTGCCTGTTTCCTTTGTAATGATCGACAACCATCATTTGACCAAACAAGGTATTCGCTATTTTTGCGCCCGCTCAAAAGAATTTGTGCTGGTCACCTCCAACGCAGACCATCCAGCGTTTCAGATGGATGAGGACAACCTTCATATCATCTGTCAGAGCAAGTTGTCTTTAACTGACGCGCTTGCACAACTCAAGTCAGAATATGGCTGTCAAAGGATCACCATACAAAGCGGCGGTACATTGAACGGGCTGTTTCTTCGGGAAAAACTGTTTGATTATATTGATATTGTGATCGCCCCTATTTTAGTCGGCGGTAAGGATACATCCACACTGATCGACGGGAGGTCTTTGCTGTCAGAAAGTGAATTATCCCAATTAGGCGTGCTGAAATTGCAGGAATGTATGGTCTTGGAAAACTCGTATCTCAGATTGCGTTACCAGGTGATCCATTGACAGCTTCCAGTTTACTGTTCTTTCCCACGAGTACTTTCCCCGAAAGTGTCATAGCGGGTTACATACTATAAAAAGGGCAAGACAGACCGTAATGGTTTGTCTTGCCCTTAACTTCTTTATAAAGCCATGCCCTTATGGCGGAGCTCTTTTTTATTTGGCCAGCATAGCGGCTGCAAAGGCCCGCGCATCCGCCAGGTCCGTCCCGTCGGGGTGGGACAGGGCCTGGTCATAGGCCCGGAGCATGTTCTCCAGCCGGGCGTCGCCGGGCTTCTCCTTGAGCTGAGTCTCATACCGGGCCCGGACGGCAGGGGGCATCCGCCCCGGACAGAACCAGGTACCCAACACCTGATTTTCCTCCGGCACCTCCGCCCGGAACCGGTCGGAGAGAGAGGCAAAATACATCTCAGACAGTCCAAAACCCGCCGTGCCGAACAGGGCCACACGCTTCCCGTGGAGTCTCTGCAAAAACTCCTTTACCACCGGGGCACAGGTGCCCTTGTCCGTCCAGGAGCCCACAAAGATCAGCTCCGCCTCCCCCACGTCCCGGGACAGCGGGCCGAAGGCCACAATCTCATGGCCCTGACATCCCTCGCGGATGGCCTGGGCAATCTGGGCGGTGTTGCCCGTCTCGCTGGCGTATACAATGGCAATTTTCATCATGTCCTCCTCTGAAAAACGGCGGGCGGCCACGAGGGCCGTCCCTGCGGTGGCAATAACGCAATACGCTGTCCGGCGGGATTGATCCCCAACTGGCGGAAGCCCCGCTTTATTTGCTATGCAAAAGCATCGCAGAATTGGCCATGCGCCCGCTTACAGCGGCACGGCCATGGGATGACAGCGCGTGGGCCGGTACGGCCCACATGCACAAACACTTCATGCGCCTGAGCCTTTGCACCGTTTCGTGGCGCGCCCTGTGCGCATGAAGTGTTATGTACGGCACGAGCGCCGCCCCGCTTTAGCGGGGCCCCAAGGGCTTATTTATATTTTCTGCTCTCCGCAACCGCCAGCTCGTCACAGCGGTTATTATGGGGATTATCCGCGTGGCCCTTGACCCAGTGGAGACGGACGGTGTGGCGCTCGCACAGCGCGAGAAGCCGCTCCCACAGGTCGGGGTTGAGGGCCGGCTTCTTGTCCGACTTGATCCACCCACGGGCCCTCCAGCCCTTGGCCCAGCCCTTCTGCAGGGCGTCAATGACGTACTTGGAGTCGGAGTAGAGCTCCACCTCACAGGGCTCCTTCAGCGCCTCCAGCGCCGTAATCACCCCGGTCAGCTCCATGCGGTTGTTGGTGGTGTGGGCCTCCCCGCCAGAGAGCTCCTTGCGGGACTCTCCGTATTGCAGGATAGCCCCCCACCCGCCGGGGCCGGGATTGCCCGAGCACGCCCCGTCGGTATAAATGGTAACTGTCTTCATAAATCTCCTATGGCCTTCCCCTGGGGGAAGGTGGCCCGCAGGGCCGGATGAGGGGAGCGCCGCCCTGACCTGCCGGTCAATGGCAGCGCACACACCTTCAAAATTTTGTTTGATTTCCAGGTTGGTAAAGCGCAGGACTCTTATTTTTTCAACCTCTTGCAAATAGGCTGTCCGAATCTTATCCTGCTCCGGACCATTCCCCTCATAATGCTGGGAGCCGTCCAATTCAATGGCTAATTTCGCTTTATGGCAATAAAAATCTACAATATAGGGGCCAAATGGTTTTTGCCGGAGAAATTGGACCGGATAAGTCCGCAAAAAATCATACCACAAATGATTTTCCTCTTTTGTGGCGTTTTTGCGCAGTTCCTGGGCACGGGTAAGGGGCTTTTCCTTCTGTTCCATATTCGTACTATTCCCCTCATCCGCCCCAGTGTGCGCACTGGGGCACCTTCCCCCAGGGGAAGGCCCTATTGATCCACCTTGGGATGCTCCTCCGGCCACTGACAGCGGAAGTAAAGGCCCTTTTCGTGAAAGACGCTGTACACCCCCACCACGGCCGCGGCGGCCAAAACCAGAAGCCAGACCACACCCACGATACCCAGGTAGAAGAAATCCCTCTGCCCCAGGAAGAACACGATCAGGCGTACCGCGGCGGCGGCCAGCCCTCCGCCCAGAACACGGCTCAAGATGATCCTCACCCTGCCGGGGGCGCGGGCCATCTGCACATATCTCATGCTCTGCTCCTCCCTGCCGTTCAGGGGTCATCCGGGAACTGCCGGCGCTTTTCCCCCTGCGGCCCGTGGCTTACGCCTGTTCCGGGCCGCCGGCGGGAGTCTCCCCTTCAGCGGCCTCCTCTTCCTCCTCGTGGTCGGTACGGGCGAAGGAGATCACCTTGACCCCCTCCTCCAAATTCATAATCTTGACGCCCTGCGCGGTGCGGCCGTAGGTGGAGATGCCGGCGGCCGCCATGCGGATGATCACGCCGGCGTCGTTGATGACCAGCACGTCGTCCTCGTCGCTGACCACCTTGACCCCCACCACTGGACCGGTTTTCTCGGTGACATTATAGCCCTTCAGTCCAAATCCGCCCCGCTTCTGGGGCCCGTCGGCGCGGATATACTCGTCCATGTCGGTGCGCTTGCCGTAGCCGTTTTCGGTGATCATCAGCACCTGATGGTCCCGCTTGGCCCGGGCGGCCCCCACCACGTAGTCGCCGGGGCGCAGGTTGATGCCCCGGACGCCGGCGGCGTCCCGGCCCATGCAGCGCACGTCGGTCTCCTTGAAGCAGATGGCCATGCCGTCGTGGGTGACGATCAGGATGGCCTGGTCGCCGTCGGTCTCCCGCACGCAGATGAGCTCATCCCCCTCGTCCAGGGTGATGCAGCGGATGCCCGCCTTGCGTGCAGTGTAGATGGAGGAGAGCTGGATGCGCTTGACGGTGCCGCTGCGGGTGACCATTACCAGATAGCGGTCCTCGGGGAATTCCCGCAGGTGGATCATGGCGGTGACCTTTTCATCCTGCTCGATGGGCAGCACATTGACCAGGTTGGTGCCCCGGGCGGTGCGGCCCGCCTCGGGGATCTGATAGCCCTTTTTGCGGTGGACCCTGCCCTTGTTGGTGAAAAAGAGGATGAAATCGTGGGTGGAGGCGGTGAACACGGTGTCCACATAGTCCTCCTCCTTGGTGGACATGGCGGTAATGCCCTTGCCGCCCCGGCGCTGGGCCTTGTAGGTGGAGGCGGCGGTGCGCTTGATGTAGCCGCCGGCGGTGAGGGTGAAGACGCACTCCTCCTCCTCGATGAGATCCTCGATGTCGATCTCGTCCTCCACGTCCTGGATCTCGGTCACCCGGTCGTCGCCGTACCTGTCCCGGATGGCGGTGAGCTCGTCCTTGAGCACGCCGCGGATCTTCTCCTCACTGGAGAGCAGCTCATTGAAGTAGGCGATGCGCGCCTCCAGCTCCTTGTATTCGTTCTGCAGCTTCTCCTTCTCCAGCCCCTGGAGCCGCTTGAGCTGCATGTCCAGGATGGCCTGGGCCTGCACGTCGCTGAGGCCGAAGCGGTTCATCAGGTTCTCCTTGGCGTCGTCGTAGCTCTCCCGGATGGTCTGGATCACCGCGTCGATGTTGTCCTCGGCAATCAGCAGGCCCTCCAGCAGATGGGCCCGCTCCTGGGCCTTGCGCAGATCGTAGCGGGTGCGGCGGACGATGACCTCCTCCTGGAAAGCGATGTACTCGTCCAGGATGTGGCGCAGGGAGAGGATCTTGGGCTGGGGCTGGCCGCCGGACTGCACCAGGGCCAGCATATTGATGGCGAAGGTGGTCTGGAGCTGGGTCTGTGCAAACAGGCGGTTGAGCACCACCTGGGGATTGGCGTCCCGCTTGAGCTCGATGACCACCCGCATGCCGTTGCGGTCGGACTCATCCCGGATGTCGGAGATGCCCTCCAGCCGCTTGTCCTCCACCTGGTCGGCCATGTTCTTGATGAGCATGCGCTTGTTGACCTGGTAGGGGATCTCGGTGACGATGATGCGGGTACGGTTGTTGCCGAACTCCTCAAACTCGGTGCGGGCCCGGACGCACACCCGGCCCCGGCCGGTGGCGTAGGCCGCCCGGATGCCGGAGCGGCCCATGATGATCCCCCTGGTGGGGAAGTCGGGGCCCTTCACGTGCTCCATCAGGTCGGACAGCTCCGCCTCCGGGTTGTCCAAAACGCAGATCGTGGCATTGATCACTTCCCGCAGGTTGTGGGGCGGAATATTGGTGGCCATGCCCACGGCGATGCCGGAGGAGCCGTTGACCAGCAGATTGGGGAACCGGGAGGGCAATACCCGGGGTTCCTTCCGGCTCTCGTCGAAGTTCGGGTCCCAGTCCACCGTGTCCTTCTCGATCTCCCGCAGCATCTCGTCGGAGATCTTGGCCATGCGGGCCTCGGTGTAACGGTAGGCGGCCGGGGGATCGCCGTCGATGGAGCCGAAGTTTCCGTGGCCGTCCACCAGGGGGTAGCGCATGGAGAAATCCTGAGCCAGGCGCACCAGGGCGTCGTACACCGAAGCGTCGCCATGGGGGTGGTAGCGGCCCAGCACGTCGCCCACGCAGGTGGCCGACTTCTTGAAGGGCTTGTCCGCGGTCAGGTTGTCCTCATACATGGCGTAGAGAATGCGCCGGTGGACCGGCTTCAGGCCGTCCCGCACGTCGGGCAGCGCCCGGCCCACGATGACGCTCATGGCGTACTCGATGTAGCTCTGCTCCATCTCGTGCACCAGATAGGAGGTCTCTATCTTCTGGTCTGGAAACCGGATTTCCTCCGGATCATACTGTGGCTTTTTACTCATGTATCTGCCTCACAATCTTCGTGATAGGGTGGTTCACGGCGGGCGGCCGCACGGGCCGCCCCCACAAATTGCGGGTGGGCGTTTCGCTGTTCCCGGCGATTTTTTCCTTTGTAGGGGCGGATGCCTTCATCCGCCCGTTTTTGTTGCCTGGGCGGCACCGGAACGTCGGGCCGATGTGGGCATCGGCCCCTACGATACGCGTTCCGGGCACGTTGTCCGTTCCCCAATCCCTTAATAGTCCAGGTTGACGGCGTACTTGGCGTTGCGCTCGATGAACTCCTTGCGGGGCTCCACCTTCTCCCCCATGAGGACGGTGAAGGTCTGGTCGGCCCGGACAGCGTCGTCCAGCTCGATGCGCTTGAGGGTGCGCCGCTCCGGGTCCATGGTGGTTTCCCACAGCTCATGGGGGTTCATCTCACCCAGGCCCTTGAACCGGGAGATGTCCACCTTGGCGTTGGGATTGTCCCCCCGCAGCTCGGCGGAGATGGCGTCCCGCTCCTCCTCGGAGAAGGCCAGGCGGGTGGTCTTGCCGCGGCTGAGCTTGAACAGGGGGGGCACGGCGGCGTAGACATAGCCATGCTCAATGAGGGGCCGCATGAAGCGGAAAAAGAAGGTGAGCAGGAGCGTGCGGATGTGGGAGCCGTCCACGTCGGCATCGGCCATGATGATGACCTTGTGGTAGCGCAGCTTCTCCAGATCGAAGTCGTCCCCAATGCCCGCGCCCAGGGCGGTGATGACGGGGGTGAGCTTGTCGTTGCCGTAGACCTTGTCGGCCC
>UQRL01000034.1 GCA_900543555.1 uncultured Oscillospiraceae bacterium
ACAACTTCTGGGAGCACGGCTCCGGCCCCTGCGGCCCCTGCTCGGAGATCTACTTCGACCGGGGGGAGAAGCACGGCTGCGGCAAGCCCACCTGCGGCGTGGGCTGCGACTGCGACCGCTTTGTAGAGGTGTGGAACCTGGTGTTCTCCCAGTTTAACAACGACGGCCACGGCAACTACACCGACCTGGTGCAAAAGAACATCGACACCGGCATGGGCCTGGAGCGCCTGGCCTGCGTCATGCAGGATGTGGACAACCTGTTCCTGGTGGACACCGTGCAGAACATTATGAAGAAGATCACGGAGATTGCCGGGGTACACTACGGCGACGACCCCAAAAAGGACGTGTCCCTGCGGGTTATCACCGACCACATCCGCTCCACCGTGTTTATGATCGGCGACGGCGTGCTGCCCTCTAACGAGGGCCGGGGCTATGTGCTGCGCCGGCTGCTGCGCCGGGCCTCCCGCCACGGCAAGCTGCTGGGCATCCAGGGGGCCTTTTTGAAGGACGTGGTGGACACCGTCATCCAGGAGAACGAGAAGGCCTACCCCGAGCTTTTGGAAAAGCGGGAGACCATTAAGAAGATCGTCTCCTTCGAGGAGGAGAGCTTCCAGAAGACCATTGACCAGGGCATGGCCCTTTTAAACGACCTGATCGACAAGGCCGACTCCAAGGTGTTCTCCGGCGACAACGCCTTTACCCTCAATGACACCTACGGCTTCCCCCTGGACCTGACCAAGGAGATCTTGGCAGAGCGGGGCATGCAGGTGGATGAGGAGCGGTTCCGCCAGCTGATGCAGGAGCAGCGGGAGCGCGCCCGCAGCGCCCGGAAGGACGCCGGCGCCGACGCCTGGAAGGGTGAGGGCAGCGCGGCCTCTGGCCTGGAGGAGACTGTTTTCACCGGCTACACCCAGATGGAGGGCGAAGGCAAGGTGACCGCCATCATCCAGAACGGGCAGCGGGTGGACTCCGCTGCCGAAGGCGCTGAAGTCAGCGTGGTGCTGGACGCCACCCCCTTCTATGGGGAGGGCGGCGGCCAGGTGGGCGACACCGGCATTTTGGAAGCCGAGGGCGTTTCCGTGGATGTGGTGGACACCACCAAGCACGAGGGCGTGTACCTCCACCGGGCGGTGGTCTCGGAAGGGTCCTTGCGCGTGGGGGATGTGCTCACCGCCAAGGTGGATTCCGCCCGCCGGGAGGCCATTATGCGAAACCACACGGCGGCCCACCTGCTCCAGGCGGCCCTGCGGAAAGTGCTGGGCGACCATGTGGAGCAGGCCGGCCAGCTGGTCAACGACCGCCATGTGCGGTTCGACTTCACCCACTTCTCCGCCCTTACCCCGGAGGAGCTGCTCCAGGTGGAGGAGCTGGTGAACCGGGAGATCCTGCAGGCCGTGCCTGTGTCCGTGCAGGAGATGGGCATTGAAGAGGCCCGCAAGAGCGGCGCCATGGCCCTGTTTGGCGAAAAGTACGGCGACGTGGTGCGGGTGGTCAGCGTAGAGGACGGCTTCTCCAAGGAGCTGTGCGGCGGCACCCACATGGACAACACCGCCCGCCTGGGCCTGTTCAAGATTGTCAGCGAGAGCTCGGTGGCCTCCGGCGTGCGCCGCATCGAGGGCGTCACCGGCCTGGGCGTGCTGGCCCTGCTGAGCACGCAGGCGGCCACTTTGCTGGATGCGGCCCGCTCTATGAAGGTGGTAAATCCCATGGAGCTGCCCCTGCACGCCCAGCAGATGATGACCCAGCTGAAGGAGAAGGACAAGGAAATTGAGTCCCTCAACGCCAAGCTGGCCCAGAACCGCCTGGAAGGCGTGTTCCAGAACGCCCAGGAAGTGGAGGGCGTGAAGGTGGTATTTGCCCTGCTCTCCGGCACGGGCAGCGACGCCCTGCGGGCCCTGTGCGACAAGGCTAAGGAGCGCCCGGAGGCCATTGCGGCGGTGTTTGCCGGGGTTTCCGGCGGCAAAGCCACCCTGGCGGCGGCCTGCAGCAAGGCTGCCCAGCAGAAGGGCCTGAAGGCCGGCGTGCTGGTGAAAGAGGTGGCCCAGCTCTGCGGCGGCAACGGCGGCGGCCGCCCCGATTTCGCCATGGCGGGCGCCAAGGACCAATCCAAGCTGGACGACGCTTTGGCTGCTGTGCCAGAGCTGGTAAAGAAGCAGATCGGCTGACGCCGGTTTCCATACAACACACTGGAAAGGAGCATTCCCATGACTGACTGCATTTTCTGCAAAATCGCCAAGGGGCAGATCCCCTCGAAGATCGCCTATGAGGACGAGAACGTCATCGCTTTTTACGACCAGGACCCCCAGGCCCCGGTGCATGTGCTGGTGATCCCTAAGGAGCACATCGCCTCCGCCATGGAGGTCACCCCGGAGAACAGCGGCCTTATTGCCAGGGTGTGGGAGGCCATTCCGAAGATTGCCGCCGACCTGGGCCTGGAGAACGGCTTCCGGGTGGTGAACAACTGCGGCAAGGACGGCATGCAGACTGTGCAGCACCTGCACTTCCACCTGCTGGGCAAAAAGCAGATGGGCTGGCCGCCCTTCCCGGCCCAGTGACCCCGGCGGGAAAAGCCGCGGGACGGACGCTGAAGGCGTCCGGGCACGGTGTGGGCCGCACACGCGCTGCCGCGAGGGGTCCCGGCCACACCGGGGTGCGCGGCTCTAAAGCGGCGTGCGCGAAGGAAAGTTCTTTGCCAAGCTTTCTGACAAGAAAGCGGGAGAAAGGGAGGAATAGCAATGGGTGAAGTGTATAAGATCAACATAGCCGGGTGCGACAGGGAGCTTCCCATCTGCCCCATCGACGACCACATGGACATTGCGGGGTTTGTCATGTTCAGCGACGTGGAGATCACCGAGCGGACCGCCCAGGCCCTGATGGAGAAGTGCCCTGAGCACGATGTGATCGTCACGGCGGAGAGCAAGGGCATCCCCCTGGCCTATGAGATGGCCCGCATTGGCTGCCGCAACTATGTGGTGGCCCGCAAGGGCATTAAGGCCTATATGGAGGACCCCATCCATGTGGAGGTGAAGTCCATCACCACCGACCATGTGCAGAAGCTGTACCTCTCCAAGGCGGACTGCGAGAACCTGAAGGGCAAGCGTATCCTCATTGTGGATGACGTGATCTCCACCGGGGAGAGCCTGGCCGCTATGGAAGAGCTGCTGCACGCCATTGGCGGCAAGGTGGTGGGCAAGGCCTGTGTGCTGGCGGAAGGCGACGCCAAGGACCGGACGGACATCATCTATCTGGAGCCCCTGCCCCTGTTCTTCAAGTAAGCGGTGGTCAGGCCCTTTGCCCTGCTGGGATTTTCCGCCTATGGGGCCTTGGCCCTCTGCGCGGCTTTGGGACCGGACGCTGCCCGGCCCCTGGGTTTCCTATGCCTGGGGCTGGCCTGCGCCATTGCCCTGGGGCGGGCCGTGCTGGGCTTTTTCTGGGGGCGCCGGGGAATATGGACTGAGAATGAGCTTTCGGGGGAGACCCCGAGAGCTCTTTCTGCCTTTCAGAGCTTGTTTTGGGCGGCGGCAGCAATTGCTTTGGCGGGCGCTGCCTGCGTGCTCTACCTGTTGGCCTGGCAGCAGGCAGCCCCCTGGCAGGGACTGGATGGGGAGAAGCTGCAGGTTCGGGCCCAGGTGCTGGACTACCCGGAGGAGCGTTACCACCGCTATTATTACAAGCTGCGGGTGGAGGCCCTGGGGCAGGAGGAGGGCGCTTTAGAGGCGGTTGGGCCCTTCACCCTGCGGCTCTCCTCCACCATGCCCCTTGCCTGCGATCCCTATGACCGGGTGGAGTGCCTGGTGACCTTCCGCGCCTTTGAGGAGGGCGGCGGCCTTTATTCCACCCGGAACGCCCGCCTGGCGGACGGCTTCCAGGCTGGGGCCTATCTCTCCCAGTACGAGGGCATCGCTGTGGAGAGGGACAGCGCGGTTTCCCCGGGGGAGATGCTGGTAGAGCTGCGCCATCAGGTGGGCCGGGCCATGGACCGGCTACTCCCCCGGCGGGAGGCTGGGCTTTTGCGGGCCATGGTGCTGGGGGACAGCGGCGGCGTTTCGGAGGAGGACATGAGCCGTTTCCGGCAGCTGGGAGTCTCCCATATTCTGGTGGTCTCCGGGCTGCATATGACCATCTTGGCCGGCTTTATGCAATTTTTGCTTTGCCGCTTCCCTATCCGCAAGGCGGTGCGCAACGCGCTGACAGCTTTGGTGCTGGTCCTGTTCCTGGCCCTCTCCGGGTTCCAGCCCTCCGCCTGCCGGGGCGCGGCCATGTATGGGGTGCTGCTGTTGGCGGACTCCACCGGGTGCCGGGCGGACAGCCTGAATTCCTTGGGCTTGGCGGTGCTGCTGGTGTGCCTGTTCGCTCCCTTTTCCGGCGGGGACCTGGGGTTTGCCCTGTCTGTGTTGGCAACGCTGGGCATTGTGGTCTTGTACCGGCCCGTTTACCAGGCGCTTGTGGGAAAGCGCCTGGCCGGGCTGGCCCGGCGGCTGTGGAAGCCGGTGGCCGCCTCCCTGGCAGTGACGGCAGCCGCCTTGCTGGGGACCTTTCCCGTACAGCTGGCGGTGTTTGGCGGGCTCCCCCTGCTGACGCCCTTGGCAAACCTACTGTTGGTGTTCCCCAGCACATTGCTGCTGTACGCCTCCTTCTGCGGGGCATTCCTCTCCCTGCTGCCAGCTACCGCGCCGCTGGCCGCCCCCTTTGTCTGGGCGGCGGGGTGGCTGGCCCGGTTCCTGCTGGGGGCTGCCGGATTTCTTGCCCAATGGAAGGGGACCTTCCTGCCCCTCACCGGCGAAGTGGCTTTGGCGGTGGTGATCGGGCTGCTGCTCCTGTTGATGGCAGCGGGCCTGGTGGGGCAGGACCGGCCCCTCCGGGCGGTGCTGGGCGGATGCATGGCTGTTTTGGCGGTGTTTGGAGGCGTCTTCCAGGGTTGGCTTACCCAGGATACGGTGATATTTGCGGCGCCCGCCGCGGAGGAGAGTTCCTGTGTGGTGATGATTCAGGATGGAAAGGCCGCGGTGCTCTCCTTGGGCGGGTACCGGACGGGTGCGGTGGCGGAGCTCCTCCAGCGCTACAGGGTTACCCAGGTGGAGGCACTGTGCCTGCCGGACCGGGGCCCAGAAGCCCGGGAGGCGGCGGTGCAGGTGCTGGAGGAGTACGGAGCAAAGCAGCTGGTCCTGCCGGGGGACGCCTATGTGGGACGGGACCTGGAGCTGGCCCTGGGGGACGCGCTCCCCGTGTTTTTGGAAGGCGGGGACAGCGTTTCCCTGTGGGAGGGAGTCTCCGCCCAGGTTCTGCCCCAGTGGGAGGGGCTGCTGCTCTCCGTTCATGGGGTGGAGGTGCTGGTGGAATGGGGCCCTGGCCAGAGCCGAGACTGCGGCCTGCTGTTTACCAACCAGCCCCAGACCCGGGTAAATGCCCCATTGTCTGTTTGGCAGACCGATGGTATAATAGGTGAAAACGGCCAAGGCTTGGCTTTCTCCCCAAAGGGGGAGGGGGCGGTGCTGCCGGTGGAGGAGGGATGCGCGGAGGTATCCGTCTCCCCGGAGGGGACCGTTTCCGTGAGAAGGGAGGGCTAACATGCCCACGGTGGAAGAAAGCGCGCTGCGCAAGCAGATGGCGGCTGGGGAGCTCTCCGGCCTGTTTGTGGTGGCGGGAGAGGAAAAGTACATGGTGGGGCGGCTCTCGAAGCAGCTTATCAAAAAAGCCGCAGGGGGGACCTTCCCAGAGTTCAACAACCAAGCCTTTACCAATGAGTCCTCCCTGGACGCCATCGGGGACGCCTCCCAGGCGCTGCCCTTTTTTGCGGAGCGCAAGTGCGTCTCTGTGTCTGATTTCGATGTGGAGTCCAAGAGCGCCGACGAGCTGAACAAGCTCTATGAGCTGTGGGAGCTTTGCCCGGAGACCACGGCCCTGGTGTTCTGGTACCCCACCTTGGATTTTGACGGGAAGCGCTCCTCCAAGTGGAAAAAGTTCCTCAAGCAGGCGGAGGAGCGGGGCACCGTGGTGCTCTGCGGCAGGCGCAGCCGCACAGAGCTGCTGCGCTTTCTCGGACGGGAGGCGGAAAAGTCCGGCTGCGTCCTGCCCAGGCCCAGTGGGGAGCGCCTGCTGGACTATGCGGGGGAGGACCTGACCGCCCTGAAAAGCGAGATGGACAAGCTCTGTGCCTACGCGCTGGCCACGGGGCAGGGGCAGCCGCCGGAGATCACCCGGGAGATGGTGGAGGACATGGTGCCCAAGTCCACAGAGACCACGGTGTTCCTGCTGGCCAACGCCCTGGTGGCGGGGGACTATGAAAAAGCCTACGGGCTGCTGGATGTGCTCTTCTATCAGAACGAGGAGCCCATTGCCATCCTGGGGGCTCTGGGGGCCAGCTATGTGGACATGTACCGGGTGCGGGCCGCTTTGGAGAGCGGCCATCCCTATCAGGACGCCGCCCAGTACGGGGACTATAAGGGCCGGGATTTCCGCTTGCGCAATGCCCAGAAGAATGTCCGCAGCATCTCCCAGGGCGTGCTGCGCCAAAGCCTGCACCTGCTGCTGGAGGCCGACCTGGCCCTGAAGGGCTCCCGGCTGGAGGCCCGCATCATCCTGGATGAGCTCATTGCCAAGCTGCTGCTGGCCGCCCAGGAGGACCGGGTATGATCCGCGTGAAAGAGGCCATCGTGGTGGAGGGCAAATACGACAAGATCAAACTCTCTTCGCTGGTGGAGGGTGTTATCATAGAGGTGGGGGGCTTCGGCCTGTTCAAGGACCGGGAAAAGCTGGAGTACCTGCGGGCCCTGGCCAAGGCCCGGGGCCTCATCGTCCTGACGGACAGCGACGGCGCCGGGTTCCTCATCCGCAGCAAGCTGTCCTCCTGCATCCCTCCCCAGCAGCTGAAGCACGCCTACATCCCAGATATCCTGGGGAAGGAGCGCCGGAAGGCCGCCCCCTCCAAGGAGGGGAAGCTGGGGGTGGAGGGCATGGAGCTTTCCGTGCTGCGCCAGGCCCTGGAGCGCGCCGGGGCCACCATCCAGGACGGCGGGGCCCCCTCTCCCCAGCGGGAACCCCTGACCAAAGGGGATTTCTACGAGCTGGGCCTGACCGGCCGCCCGGACAGCGCCGCCCGGCGGCAGGCGCTGCAAAAACGCCTGGGCCTGCCGGAGAGGCTCTCTGCCAATGGGCTGCTGCAGGCGCTGAACGCCCTGTACGGCCGGGAGGAGTTTCTGGCCTTGGAGCTTTGGAAGGAGGAAGAGTGAGATGGAGCGTTCCCAAGAGGCCCTGGGCCGGGCCCAGTTCCGCGCCAAGGGCAAGTGGTATCTGGCCCAGGAGGTGGACTCCCTCTTGGAAGAGCTCTCGGTGTGCCTGGAGGAGGACAGGCAGGATTGGGAAATCCAGGAAAAGGAGCTGCGGGAGGAGAGGGATTCTCTCCTTCAGGAAAAAGACCGCCTGGCCCAGGAGCTCCAGGAGGCCCGGGCCCGGCTGGCCCAGTGGGAGGAGACCTCGCAGGAGGCCCGCCAGCGCCGGGTGTGCCAAGAGCTGGAACGGGAGCGGGACAGCCTTATCGGGGATATCAAGGCCTTGCGGCGCTTTCGGGAGAGCTTCCGACAGGCGGTGGAGGAGGACGCCCAAAGCCTGCTGCGCCGGGCAGAGTCCCTCCCTTCGGAAAAGCTGCTGTAGGGGGCTGGGCACGCAGGAAAATGACAGCACGCCTTTCTCCCCGCCGCGGGAGGAATGGGCACAACAGGATGGAGAGACGGGGGAACGCCATGGATAGGGAACGGACGCAGAGCCGCATCGAGAGATTTTTAGACCTGTACAAACAGCTGGAGGACGAGCTGGAGGACAAGTACCGCAACGCGCGGAGGCATTACTCCAGCGTGGTGTTCGAGTTCATCCGGGATGAGGACAGCGCCCCGGTGCGGGACCAGCTGGAGACCTGTCGGGAGATCCGCAACCTGCTGACCCACAGCGCCAACCTGGGGGGAGAGCCCATTGTGGAGCCCTCGGCCCCGGTGGTGGCCGCCATGGAGGAGGTGCTGAATTTTGTCCGCAAGCCGCCCCTGGCCCTGGATTACGCCACCAAGTGGGACCAAGTGATGAAGGCCCACCTCCATCAAAAGGTGCTGCGGCTGATGGAGGTCATGGACAAAAACGGCTATTCCCACATTCCCGTTTTGAACGACGGGGAGTTCTGCGGTGTGTTCAGCGTGGGGGCTGTGTTCCAGTACATTCTGCGCACAGGGGGGAAAGGCATCAAGCCCGAGACCACGGTGGCCGAGCTGGGGCGCCATATCCAAGTGGACGCCCACATGGAAAATTACGATTTTGTCCCCAAGGATGCCACCTATCTCTCTGTGCGGCGGAAGTTTGAAAAGGTGCGGGGCAAAAACAAGCGGATTTCCGTGATTTTTATTACGGAAAACGGCAAGCCCGGCGAGCGGGTCCTGGGCATGCTCACTCCCTGGGACGTGCTGGGCGAACCCGATTGATGGATGACCGGCAAACGGCCTCTGAGAAATCTCTTCAGGGGCCGTTTTTTGCGTGAGTTTTTTTAAAAAAGCCTTTCTTTTTTTTGTGTATATGGTAGAATATAAATAGAAAGAGGTCCCCTATGTCTGAGAAAGGCGGTGATTCGATGTCTGCTTCAAAGGAAAAACGGGGATTTTTCGTGAAGCTGCTGTGCTTTGTCCTGGCCCTTGCGGCGGGCGGCGCTCTGGGGGTGGGCGGCACCCTCTTCTTCCAATGGCAGGCCCTTCCCCCGCCGGAGGAAGTTTTTCCCTATTGGTATGAGCCGCCAGCCCCTGTGCGGGAGGAGAGCGGCGTCACTGTGACCCTCACAGAGGCCAACCGCAAACACACCGGGGCTGGGACCTTGGCCTATACGCTGAAAAACGACACGGAGCAGCCCCTCTCCTTTTCCGTGTCCATGCGGGCGCTGGACTACCTGTACCAAGGGGAGTACCACCGCATCTACCCCAGTCCCAACTCGGAAGGATCTTCCGGGGAGATCACGCTGGAGCCCGGCGAGGAGCTGCCGTTGTCCTTGAGATTTTACACCAGCGTGCTGTCCCGGCCCGGGACATACCGGCTGTATGTGGAATCTGGGGATGAGGTCACGTTCCGTGTGGGGCTCAACAGCGACGTGATGTTTTGAGAACGGGAAAGGCGGTGAGCGTGTGAACATCTCTCCACGAGCAGGAAAAAAGGGGCTGGGGAAAGTCCTGGCCTGTTTGGTGTTGACAATGGCTGTGGGAGCGGCTTTAGGCGTGGGAGGCACGCTGTTCTATCTGGAGAAGACCAGCGCGGTCCCGGAAAAAGCCTTCGCCTACTGGTACGGCCTGCCCGATTATGTGCCGGAGGACAACGGCGTCACCCTCATCCTGGAGGAGGTGCGCCGCGAACCGGACGGCTCCGGCTCCATCCAGTACACGCTGGAGAACCGGACGGATGAGGAGCTGTACTGGGTGGACTATGAGCCCGCCATTGACTACTTGGAGCAGGGGGAATCCCACCGGGTGTACCCCTTCCCGGTCCACACGATGGAAGGGCATCTTCCTAACTCCCTGCCGGCGGGGGAGTCGGTCTCCTTCACGCTGGAGCTGGAGCCCTGTGTGCTGGCTCTGCCGGGCACCTACAGCTTGTATGTGGATTCCATCGGCCGGGCGGAGTTTGAAGTGACCCAGAAGGGGGAGGCCTTGTTTTCTTCCCCGTAGCGCACCCCAAAGGGAAAACGGGCAGTGCCCATGTGATCCAGCAAACTACAAAAGGGAAGGAATAAGAAAAAGAGCGGTGTGAAAACCGCTCTTTTTTCGTATTGCTGGTTCAGCTGTTTTTCATAATGACGCTTTCCACGGCGTCTGCCACATGCTCGCAGGCGTCGGCGCATTTTTCCATGTAGATGTAAATTTCCCGCCAGCTGATGATCTCCAAGGGGTCGGTGCAGGTGGTGTGCAGGCGGCGCATGCTGTCGATGAACAGCTTGTCGGCCTGCTCCTCCATGGTGTTGATGTGGATGATGTATTCCCGCAGTTTCTTGGACTTGCGAAAGTCCGCGAATTCATCCAGCAGCAGCCGCAGCTCCTCGCAGCAGTTGATCAGCACCGCGCCCAGCTCGATGGCGTCCGGCCGGATGGACTGGATGTTGTTGCACCATAGCCGCAGCATCACGTCTTCGATTTTATCCGTGATTTCATCAATGCTTTGGCTCAGCAGCAGGATGTCCTCCCGCTCGATGGGGGTGATGAAGGCCCGGGCCAGCACGTTGGAGAGCTCGTGCTTTTTCTCATCGGCGGCGTGCTCCACCTGGTGCAGTCCGTCCAGCACGTCGTGCAGGCGCTGAGGGTCAAAGCTTTTCAGGGTGTCCTCCAAATAGTGGGCCGCCTGGCAGGCGCAGGCCACACATTCGCTGAAATTTTCATAGTAAAAGCTGTCCTGTTTTTTCGACATAATTTTGCTCCTTTATCCGGTATCGGGGGCTGCTCCAGAGGGGGGTCCCTTAGAACAGCACCATAAACAATTTTGCCATTACAAAGCTGATGAGCCCGCACCCAGGGAAAGTGAAAACCCAGGTGAGAACCATATCCTTTACCACGCCAAAGTTGATGGCGGAAAGCCGTTTGACAGCCCCCACGCCCATAATGGCGCTGGTCTTGGTGTGGGTGGTGGAGACAGGGATGCCGAATAGGCTGGAAAGCAGCAGGCACAGCGCCGCAGAGAGGTCAGCGGAGAAGCCCTGGTATTTTTCCAGCTTTACCATATCCATGCCCACAGCCTTGATAATCTTCTCACCACCCACGCTGGTGCCAATGCCCATCACCGCGCTGCACAAAAGCATGAGCCACACAGGGATCAAAACGCCTTCCACGCTGTTCATGCCGTTGGAGAAGGCCACGCCCAAAAACAGCACGCCAATGAACTTTTGGCCGTCCTGGGCGCCGTGCATAAAGCTCATGGCCGCGGCGCCAAAAATTTCCGCCCCGGTAAAGAATCGGTTGGTCCGGCGGCGGTCCATTCTGCGGCACAGCAGCGTTAGGCCCTTGCACACCAGCCAGCCGATGCAGAAGCCCAGGGCCAAACTGGCCACCAGGCCGTACAGCACCTTTACCCACTCTGACATATTGATGCCTCCTACGCCGTTCTGGATAGCGATGGCCGCGCCGGAAAGGCCGGCAATGAGGCTGTGGCTTTCGCTGGTGGGAATGCCGAACATAGAGGCCACAACGCTGTACACCACAATAGAGAACAGGGCGGCGCACAGGGCAATGAGGGCCTCGTGGGTGTCCCCGCCGAAATCCACCATGTTGCTGATGGTAGAGGCCACCGAACTGTTGATGCGGGTCATCACCAGCACCCCTAAAAAGTTGAACGCGGCGCTGAGGAGAATGGCTGGCCGGGGGCGCATGCACCGGGTGGTGATGCAGGTGGCAATGGCGTTGGGCGCGTCTGTCCAGCCGTTGACAAAGATCACGCCCAAGGTTAGAAGCACTGTGATTAAAAGCACAGGGCTTTGGGCCATAGCGTTGATAAAGTACGAGAATGATACATCCATATGCTTTCCTTACCTACCTTCAAGTTTACCGGAAGGACGGGCCACCCCGTGGAAAGGAACACGTGGGGGCCGTTTTTTTCCAGCAATACAAGAGTATCATCAAAACGGGGCAACGTCAATAAAAAGTGAAATTTTTGTAAAGAAAAAGTAAAGCACCGCCTTCCCCAGGGGATTTTTGGCGAAACGCGGTGCGGTGTTCCCTATGCCGGATCGGAACGTAAACTTTTACACCATGGAGTGGTGCCAGGAAGAAGAGGCCTGGGTGGGCCGCTGCCAGGAAATGGCCCCTCCCCCTGTGCTGTCCCTGTTGGAACCCCCCAGCAGGCCCCAGAGGAAAACGAGAAGGAGGAGAAGCGCGTGAGGACCAAGTGCAAGCCCCTCTCCCTTTGGGAGAAGCACCAGATTGACCAGTTCGTCAACGCCATCCTGGAAAAGATGGACCTTTCCCAAACGGATGAAGAGCTGCGCCAGTGTGCCTGGGCCGCGTTCCTGTCCGTTTTCCGGGAGGACCCGCGGCGCTTCCCGCTGGAAAGAAGTCTCCCTGGAGCGCCCGGTGAGTGTGGAGGTTCCGCTGCCCCTGTCCCAGCTGCTCCAGCAGCCCCACGGGGATTTTCAGGCCAGCGTGTGCTTTCACGAGTTTCTATACCACCTGGAGCCGGATGTGCGGCATATGGCCTACGGCATCATCCACGGCGACACGCTGGAGGAGATGCGGCGCAGCCGCCTTTGGAGCTGCGAGCACGCCGGCCGCATCTATGAACATCTCCGCCAGGGGATGGAGGAATATGTAAAAAGCTGAAAAGGGCCGCGCTTTGATCGCTCAAAGCGCGGTCCTTTCTTGCCGGGAGGGGAGACCCCTGCCTATTTTCCCAAACCGGTCCCCGGCCGGGCGGAACCCTTTTCCTGTAAGAGCAGTGCCAGAACCACCGCCGCGAGCGCGCCGCTGAGCTTGGCCGCTATCAAAGGCGCCAGCATGGAGGGCTCCACGCTGAGCGCGAAGGCCATGTGGGCTGCCAGCAGGCTGGTGCCGCTGACAAGAAACGCCCCTGCCGCCACCTTGCCCCGGGGGTCCATCTCCTGGTACAGGGACAGGGTGGGCAGGGCGCTGACCAGCCCCACCAGCATACCTGTCAGGCTTTGGGGTTTCAGGCCCAAGCGCTCTCCCAGCCAGGCAAAGGGGCGCACCAGCAGGCGGCGCACCAGTTCCGCCATGGGCAGGCTGCCCAGCAGCACAATGCCAATGGAGGACACTGTGGCCAGGGCGTCTTCCAGAGGGGCCATCCCCGGCAAAGGGCACCACCCTGTCATATATTCCACAGCCGCCAGCACCAGGCCAATGGTCACCAGCCAGCGGATGCCCTCCGAGAGCAGGATAAAGCCCTTGACCATCCGGTGGGGAAATTTCCACAGCCCCAAAAGGAGCAGCAGCGCAAGGGCAAAAATGGGCAGGTTCTGGTGCAGGCAGACCAGCACCGGCAAACCGCAGAACAGGCCGCCTACCACCAGGCCCACGGGCATGGCGGACAGCCCCAGCATGATCCCCCGGGCAAAGAGGGGCCGGTCCCCCTTGGGGATCATTCCCATGCCCACAGGAATGGTGAACACCAGGGTGCACCCAAAGATGGAGGCCGCCACCAGCCCGGCGTAGCTGCCCAGCAGGGGGTCCTCCGCCAGCTCTTTGGCCAGCTGGTAGCCGCCCATGTCGATGGCCAAAAGGCTTCCGAACATGGCGGGGTCCACGCCGATAAGCCGGTACAGGGGGACGATGGCCTGCCCCAGCCACTGGGCCAGCACCGGCGTCAGGCAGATCATCCCCGCCATGGAGAGGGCCATGGAGCCCAGCAGCATGAAGCCCGTCTCGAACTTGTCCCCGAACCCCCACCGGTTGCCCCGCAGCCGGTCCACGCCGCCCAGCACGGCCCCGGCGGCCATGACGATCATCAGCACATCGTTCATAGACCGCCTCTTATTGGAACGCCACGAAGTTCCGGCGCATGGTCTCCTCAATCTCCGGGATGGTGCGGGGCGTCAGGGCGGAGAGGTTCTCGCAGCCGTCCGGGGTCACCAGGCAGTTGTCCTCCACCCGGAAGCCGATGCCCCACTCCTCGTGATAGATGCCGATGTCCACGCAGAACACCATGTTGGGGGCAATGACTTCCGGCGTCTCCACGGCGTCATGGACGTCAAAGCCCACATGGTGGGCGCCGCCGTGCCACATGTACTTGCCGATGTTCCCCACGTCGTCCAGCACCCTGGCGTCCTTTAAGAGCTGGGCGCAGTACCGGTGGGATTCCCCGTCCACGTCCTTCATGGGCATGCCGGGCTTGATGAGGGAGAACATGTGGTTGGAAGTCTCCAGGGCGATGTTGTACAGCAGGGCCTGGCGCTCATTGAACTTGCCGTTGCAGGGCCAGCCTCGGGAGACGTCGGTCATCACATAGTCGTGCCAGGCGCCCACATCGTTTAACACCATGTCCCCATCGTGGGCCTGGCCTTTGTAGGAGTAGTAGTGGATGCAGAAGTTGTTCTTCCCCGCGGAGATGATGGAGGGGAACCCGGGCCCCTGGGGCCCATACTGGCCGATGGCATAGTCGAACACCGCCTTGTACTGGTACTCGTACATGCCGGGCTTAGAGGCCTTCATCATGGAGGTGATGCCCGCGCAGGTGATCTCCTCGGCCTTGCGCATGGCCTCCAGCTCGCAGGGCTGCTTGAGGGTGCGCATGCGGCGGATGGGGGCGTTGGCGTTCTCCACCCGCAGGAAGGGGTAGTCGCTGGCCACCCGCCGGAGCAGCAGATGGGCGGGCTCGTCCCGGTCGGCAGGGGAGACCCGGTACAGGTCCAGGTACAGGTGCCGGTAGCTGCCGCTGGCGGCCAGCTTGTGCAGGTCGCTTTCAAAGTCCGCCGCATAGCCAATATGCTGGATGCCGGAGAGCTTCTGCACCTGGTCCGGCTTCAAACGCTCTCCGGTCCAGCGCTCTGCCAGCCAGTCAGGGGGGAGAATGTAAACCTTCTCTGTGACCTGGCCCTGGCCGTCCTTGCGGGCGATGAAGGCGGTCTCCTTCTGGTCCACCCCGGTAAGGTAGAGAAAGTTCCGGTTGGTGTAAAAGGGGTAGAACTCATCGTTTGTCTTGCGCACTTCCGTGCCGGAGAACAGCACCAGAAGAGAGCTCTCCTTCATTTGGGCGTAAAGCCTTGCCCGGTTGCCCTGAAAAAATTCCTTGGTCATGGTTCCTCCTGTTCTGCCGCGCCGGAGAATGAACGGGCGCAGGCTTTTCTCTGGTTTCCGCTGTGTACGATTGTATTCCACGTCCAGACAAAATGCAAGGGGGTGATAGGGCAAGCCGGCAGCCGCACAACAAAAAACCCTGGCAAAGCCAGGGAAAAGCTATGGAGAAGGTGGGCAGGGGGCGGAGCCTTCCTCCACAATTTCCGAATGAACCAACGTCAAGCTGCCGTTTTTCTCTTTCCGGAACGTGTTCTCCTCATAGTAGAGCAGGCAGTGAAGGTGCCCCTTGGAAAAACTTGGCACAGCGTAATAGAGGCGGTTGACCAGAAAGTCCTTATCCTCAAACATGTCCACGTTCACAAGGGGCACCGGCGGATATTCCTGCTGGTCCGGAGGCAGGGACATCTCCCGTCTATGTTTTTGACAACGCCCGGTGTCTTCCATGAAACTCCCTCCTTGGCTGCCGCTGGTTTGCTGTGTTGGGGAAATTCCTAGACCAAGGAGCGTGCTCTCTTCCGGAGAAAGGGAGGACCTCGTGGGGCGGTGGATGGAATGGCTCCTGAAGCAGCGAATCTGCTGGTATTGTAGCATGAATAAAAGGCGCTGTTGGGCGAAAAATGTCGAAATGCCCACAATTTCCTTGGACGCGGCTGTTCCGGCAGGGCTTTTCCGGTGGAGAGCCGCCGGATGAGGCGGCAAACCCAGCTTGCTCTCGCCGCGGGGACGTGATACAATAGTATTTATCATCATTAGCCGCAAGGGTTGCTCTGAGAAAGGAAGGCGATCTCCGATTTACCGCGTTGCGATATGTGAAGATGAAGCGCCCATTCGGGAAGCGCTTTTACAGATGTGCCGGGAGCTGCTTTCCCAGCTGGCGCCGGAGCATCAGGTGGAGGCGTTTGCCTCTGCCGGAGAGCTGGCGCAGTCTTTGGCAGACGGCGCCCCGTTTGACCTGCTCTGCCTGGACATCCTGATGGAGGGCCAAAACGGCATGGAATTTGCCCAGAAGCTGCGGGAGGAAAACGAGCGCATCAGCATCCTCTTCATCACGGGCAGCAGTCAATATCTAAAGGACGGCTATTCTGTCCGGCCCATCCAATACCTGTTCAAGCCCGTCCAGCGGGAGGAGCTGGAGGATGCCCTGCGAACGGACCTGCGCCTGCACCACCGGCCCCGCACCTTGACGCTGCGTACCGGCAACAAGACCACGGTGCTCCCCATTCAGGATATCCTCTATTTGGAGAGCCAGAACCACTGGGTTGTGGTGCACATGAGGGAGGGCCAGCAGACCTTCCGCAGCAGCCTGTCGGAAGTGGAGCAGCTGCTGCCCCCGGATCAATTCTGCCGCAGCCACAACAGCTATCTGGTGAACATGGCCTGGGTGGCGCAGACCGGCCGGAGAGAGCTTCTTTTGCAGGATGGCTCTCAGGTCCCGGTCAGCCGGGGGTATTATGAATCCATGCAGCGCCAGTTTGTCCGCTTTCTAAACTTGAAATAAAGCCATCCCGATGAGCGTTCCCGCCTTTCGGGGTGGCCTTTCCTGTTTTACAGCCCTTCCGGCCCCGGCCGGGAGGGCTGTGCTTTTCAGGCTTTAAGGGCTGTCTGTACCGTAAAACGGCCCTCCTCCCAGCTCACATCCAGCACGCTGTGGTATTTTTCCGCCACGGCCCGCATCTGGGATAGCCCAAAGCCATGGCCCTCCTCCCGCTTGGTGAAGAGCAGCCGCCCCTTCTCATCCCGCTTCAATTCGCCGCTAAAGGTGTTCTCACACTGGATGGCCAAAAAGCCCTGGGATAGGGTGAGCTTGCACCAGACTTCTTTGGGCTCCGCCTGGCTGGCGGCCTCCAAGGCGTTGTCCAGCATGTTGAGCAAAAGGGCGCACAGGTCCTCCTCGCGGATTTCCACCTCTGCCGGAATGGACGCCTGGGCATGGAAGACCACCCCCATGGCCGCGGCTTTGGCGGCGCTGTTCTGCAGGATGGCGTTGATGGCGAAGTGCTGGGCGTAGGTTTTGGGGGACAGGTGCTCCAAAGTTCCCTCCAGCTCAGAGAGCCTGGCGCCCAAGGCGTCCAGTTTCTTTTCCCCCAGCATCAGGCGCAGCGCTGTAACCTGGTTTTTCCACTCGTGGCGCATCAGGTCTGTCCGTTGGTTCTGCTCTAAGATGTTCTGATAGCGGGCTATTACTTTGACGAAGCGGACTCCTACGCCCAGTGGAGCAGTTCTATAAACGACCGGCTGAAGCAGACGGTGGTTCTGGACGTGGTGGCCGGCAACTTTGACGGCAACGATGAGGGCCGGGAGCAGATTCTCTGTGTGACGGGCCTGGAAAAGTATTATTATCAGTACGAGAGCTACTCCAAGCTGTACTGTATCTATAACACAGGCGGCGGGACAAATGAGGACGGCAGTGTGGCGGAAGACAGCTGGGCCTGCAGCGAAACGGAGAATTACCTGTTCAAGTCGAAAAAGCCCTGCTATATCACAGTGGCCGCCACGGACACCGGGGATGACAGCACCATTGTCGCCCTGAACCGGGTGGACCGCACCTACAGTGAGCCCGGTGTGCTGGCTGTGCTGGAGGCGCCCCCCTATTTCCGGGAGATCGGCGACGGCGACACGGGCAACAGCCAGACCGTATATGGCACCACCAGCACCTCTGGCTCGGGCTACAGCAACAATGTGGGGTTTAGCGCGGGCATTACCTTTGGATATGAGGCAGACACCCTCCTGGGAGGGGGCGGCTGGGAGGTCACCATTGACAACAGCTTTAACTGGGGCTTTGCCAATACCACAGAGGTCTCCTTTTCCACCAACTTTGCCAACGACACCGGCGACAACCTGGTGGTGGTCTACCGCAGCCCGGTGGTGGGCTATGAATACTTGGATCAGGACGGGAACGCCCTGACGATCACCAAAACGGGCCTGCCCGCCGTCAACATGATCCCTGTAGAGGATTACAACGAAGCGGTGGCCCAGTACACCTCGAAAAATTTGGACCCCATCCTGGACGGCCTGCTGAGCAGCCCCGGAGACCCCCAAAGCTACCGCAGCACCACCGAGGGCCTGGATGAGGCTGTAGAGGGCTCCAGCGATTCTAACCCCAGCTGGATCCAATACAGCGGGCAGGGCACAGTGGAACAGAGCATTGAAACCACCCAAACCAGGGAAAACGACTTTACCTATGAGCTGGATATCCAGGGAAGCCTCTGGGGCAAGGTGTTTGGTGGCAAGCTGGGCGGGCAGGCCGGCGTACAGTATTCCCACGGGATCTCCTGGTCCTCGGGCCAGGGCACGCTGATGTCCGGCTCTGTCACCGGCCAGCAGGAAACCGGCTATGACTTCCAGTGGAGGTTCGCCACCTGGACCACGCAGCTCAATGGGTCCGATGTGCCTGTGCTGGGGTATCTGGTGCGGGACGTGGTGGCGCCGCCCTCCCCCGGCGCCAACCTGCAGGTTTCCCATGTGAGCGAAACCACCGCCACCATCACCTGGGAACCGGGGACCCGCTCCTCCCAGCAGTACCGAATTTACCGCTTGACAGATGATGGCGTCTATGTGCTGGTGAGCGCGGTCAGCGGCAGTACCTATGAGTACACCTTGAGCGGGCTCCTTCCAGGAGAACCCTACACCTATGTGGTGCGGGGCGTGGCCTATGAGGAGGACGGAGACGAGCAGGAGTCGGTGGACAGTTCCCGCTTGACGGTGATGACACGCTCGGAAAACGCCGCGGATGTGGAGGTTCTGCTTTTCGGAGCGCAGGACGATGGGAGCTACCCCACCAGCGGCGCGGAAGTGAACCTTTCCGTGGAGGCCATTGTGACGGCGGACTACCAATACAACACCAGCTATCAGTGGCAGATCCTCCGGCCCGATAACTGGAAGGACGGGATCTCCAACTGGACAAACCTATCGGCCAGTGAAGAGGGGATCGAATCGGTAGAGGTTGACAAAAACAGCCTGCGTCTCACAGGCTTGGACAGCTCTTTGGACGGCGCGAGGCTGCGCTGTAGGGTGACCGTCCCCACTTCAGACGCCACCCCCAACTAATATTACAGCGATGCCGTTACGCTGGAGATTTCTCTGGACAGCACGGAAACCTCTCTCAGCCTGAGCGGCAGCGCAGCTGGTAGTGGCAGCCTGGACGATCCCTACACAGGCAACGCCGGGTACAGCATTACCACTACAACCAGCACTTCCGGTGAAGTGGAACAGGATGTGGCCATCCCCGCTGGAGAAAGCCATCCCGCCCTGAAGGTGTATTCCTACACCGCTAGTGAAGGAAATGCCCCTGTCTATGTGGGCGTGGGCACCGATGAGGGCGAGACCGTGTATTATGCGGTTACAAAAACAGAAACGGCAGAGGGCAGCGCCGCGTATTCTGTGGGAGCAAAGCTGGAACTGGGCGGCACGAAGTGGGTTAAGGCCACTGCCAGCGGAAGTGGCACCGAAGAGTATACGGTGCCGGAGGGATATGATGGAACCATTGAAACCGACCCCTCTACTGGCTACCGGCGCATGGCACTGGTAAAAACAGAAGATAGCTCCACCACCTTTACGGAATATTGGATGTCTGTGCCCGCAGGGGATGAGGAAACCGCTGTGCAGTATTTTACTAAAGAAGACGGCGGGACCTTTAAAATTGTCACCTTGACAGAGAATGAGGAAGAAGCTCTGCGCTATGTATATGTGGGCAGCGGTGAGGGAGTTCTGATCGTCAACGCCGCGGAGGAAGGTTCTGACGGCCCCGGCGCGGACGATGACCGCTATGTTACCTACGCAGTGAGCGGCGGCGCTCTTTCTGCCCCCACGGTGTTCTGGGGCGAGGCGGATACGGGCCTTTACGCCACGGACGGAGAAGGGCAGGAAACTCTGTACGCCGGCAGCACCGGCCTGACGGTGGAAAGGGAGACGGTTACACAGGAGCAGACCGGCACCACAACCGCCTCTTACGGCGGTACAGAGATCATCGTGGCCGCGAAGACTACGGTGGATACCAGCATCCTGTTTACCTTTGCCAACCTGACCACCGGCGGGTCGGAATCGGTGCAGGCCGGCGCGGATGGGAGGGCCACCTGGCAGGCGGCTGTCCCTGGGATGTACCGCATCACGGCCACCGCCCAGGCGACGGAGACCGCCGCCTCCAGCACCAGCGCCGCCCTGTACTACTACGCAGGGAGTGTCTCCGAAGGGGCTACAACTGAATACCGGTTGGTGGTGAGCAAAGGCAGCGCGCCCGCCTCTTCCATGGTGTACGACGGAAGCAGCGTGGCTTTGACTCTGCAGAGCCGTACAGCAGCAACCGCCAATGGCGGCACCGTGACCTCTCCCAGTGGTTCATGGCAGGATGTTGAGGACAATGTCTCTTACACAGTCCTGAACTTGAGCGGCAGCGATGAGGATGCGGCCGCGATAGAGGGCAGTGCCTATTATCGGCCCCAGGCAGCGGGGACCTACCGCTTTACCGCCTCTCTTGGGGGAGTCCAAGTGGCCACGGCCCAGCTGGAAGTGACCCGGGCTGAGATTACCATTGCCCCCGCTTGGGAGGGGATGGAGGACGAAACCGTCCCCGCGGAACTGGACGATATCCAATTGACCGCAAGCGGCGGATTTTTAGAGGAGGACCAAGCTCTTTTGGAGCGGGCCATTGCAATCCAATGCGGCTTGTATGGAAGCGATGGGGCCATCCGGGATGTGGGCGGCGTGTACGATGTGACTCTCAGCTATAAGAGCGATGGGGAGGGAGCCGCCGCGGCAGCGGAGCTTCAGAGCAAGTACAACATCACCCTGGAAAGCGGGGAGATTACCTACCTAAGCCATTCCGCGGTCGTCAATTATTCCGCTGGGGAAAATGGAACGCTGCAGGCCCAGTATGTGGAGAATTCCGAGTACGGATTTGTCAGCGGGGCCTCCATTCCCGTGAGCTATGGGCTCCGCTTTGTTGCCACGCCTGCCGTTGGATTCCAGTTTGCGGAGTGGACCGTAACCCTGAACGGAACGGCCGTTGCATGGGAGGATGAGGCGCTCCAAGGTATTGTGACCTTTACCGAGACAGAGAGCGCCGTGATCCTGCGCGTTTCCAGCCTGGAGGCGTTGATCCAAGCGGTCCAAGGGGAGAGCGAGGGCTCCGGCGAAGACGCGGCCCCTGTTTTGCAGGTGCAGGCCGCCTTTACCAGCCAGAACCGCACAGTGACCTTCTCTGCGGATGAATCGACGCCCAACGGCACTGTGACCGCCCAGCAGAACGGCCAGAGCCTGAACAGCGGCGTGTCCGTGGCCCACGGCAGCTCCATGACCTTTACCGCCACGCCCAACGAGGGGTATGTGGTAGAGAGCTGGGCTGTCAACGGCCGGGTGGAACAGAACCCTGACGGCACCCACTACACCGGAACCACTTTGGAGCGGGAGATCACCGAGGACACCGAGGTCAAAGTGACGTTCGCAGCCGAGGAGCAGTACGCTGTCTCCTATGAAGTCGTGGATGAAAACAACCAGCCCGTTTCGGGTGTGGCTGTCACCGTGGAAGGATTGACGGATGGCAAAGTGACCAAGGGCGGCAATGTAGCCTTTACCGCCCAGCCCTCTGTGGGCGTGGTGATCCAGCGGTGGGAGGTGCAGCGCGGCGATGGAGATTGGGAGACGGTCTCCGCCAGCGCCAACCGCTACACCCTGTACAACGTGCAGGCGGATACAAACGTCCGCATTGTGGCCAGCGGCGGCTCCAACCGTTACACGCTGACCTTTGGCGTGGTGGACGATACTGGTTCCCCTGTGACCGGCGGCACCTTGACAGCCACGTCCAATGGCGTCACGTTGGAAACCGGAAAGGAATACCCCTCTTACACGAATGTGGACTTCACCTTTACAGAGGCTGAAGCCTATGAAGTGGTGGAATGGAAGGTCAACACAGATACGGTGCGGGAGGGCCGCGGCCAGCTCACCTACACCCTGGAGAACCCCTCTGCTGACACCACCGTCAACGTGGTGGTGCGGAAAAAGCCCTCTGTCACCGTTAAGGAAGTTTCAAACGGCACGGTTGATGTGACGTACACCTTGGACGGAGAAACCGTTCAACCCTCTGAGAACGGCTATGTGTACACCGGCACCGGCATTTCCGTTACGCTGGCGCCCGCTACCGGCTATGTGGTGGATGCCGGTGAAATGGAGGCAACATACGGTGTAGACTTGAGCTACACCAACGGTTCCGGCGCCACCACCGACAACATGACCTATACCCTTGACAATGTGCAGAGCGATGTGACGATTGCTCCCGTTTGGGAACAGCTTGCCGCCTACACCGTCGGTTACTATGTAGTGGACACCATTGGGGATGGCTCTGGCACGCATGGCGCCTTGTCCGCCTCTGTGGAGCGCAAGGGCATGGATAGCTATGAGAACAGCGAGTTTGTCAGTGGAAACACTGTCTACGACGGCTCCACCGCCACCTTTACTGCCAGCCCGGATAATGGCTATGTCGTGCAGGAGTGGCAGGTCGATGGCGAGGCGCAGGCAGGCGACACCAGCAACACGCTGACCCTGAGCGCGTCTGAATTGACGGCTGATACAACCGTTACTGTCCAGTTCCGCGAGATCGGCGACAAGGTCACCATCTCTGCGGGAGAAAATGGTGAAATCACCAGCGCCATCGCAGGTGGTGTGGACCAGATTGACAACATGGAAACCGGTTTTACCCTGGACGAAGGCGCGTCTGTAACCATCACCGCGCAGCCCGAGACGGGGTATGAAGTGGCTTCTTGGAGCGTCAATGGCGAGAGAATCGAAAATACGCAAGGGCAGAACACCTTCACCTACACGTCGCAGAGCGCAAATACCGGCGCGGCCATCTCTGTGGAGTTCCAGCAAGTGACCTATGCGGTCTCTTGGAGCGCTGCCGGGGGCACTGTCACGGCCGATGGTTACACCGGCACCAGCGCCGATATCCGGGGCGGCACCGAGGTGAGCTTCACAGCCGAGCCTGCTTACGGCTATGAGCTCACCGGATGGACCGTAAACGGCGAACCCCAGAATGGAGAAAGCGATGAAACCTTCACCTGGACCGTTCCCAACGGCCAGGCTGCGGACCCTGCTGTCTCAAGCTATCAAATCGAGGCGCTCTTTGAGCTGGTGGATACGGATTACACTCTGACCTATACGGTTGCTGGTTCCGGCGGCACGATCTCTGTGCCCGGCGGCGAAAATGGGAGCGTTACCGTGTCCCATGGCGGCAGTATCACCTTCACCGGCGCCGTGCGCTATGATGTGAATTATGCTGTGGAAGGCTCCGGTGGTACTGTTTCGGCAACGGCAAACGGCGAGAGCATCGCCAGCGACACCACTGTGCAGGTGCTGGGCGGCAGCAAGCTGGTCTTTACCGCCGCGCCAGAGGAGGGGTACATGGTGGCCCAGTGGACGATGAACGGAGTAGCAATCTCCCGGGAGAACATGGGCCAGTATGGCATGACCAATCCCTACGCAAAGGAGCTTGCTGTAGAGAGCCTCAGCGGAAACCTGGATGTGCAGGTCACATTTGAGGAATATGCGGGCTATGCTATCCCCACAGGTGATGCGGGCTACACGATCAAGAACATCGAGAGGAATCCCGATGACACAACGCCTGAGACTCAAATCCGAAAAGGCGGCGACGTGACCTTTACCGTGGGGCTGAACGTGGAAGGCGGCTACGCCAACTTTAGCAAGCTGGTCATCAACGGCTATGACTGCCTGGAACAAACCGGGACTGCCACTGGCTGTGACTCCGTCACCGCCACCCGCAACAGCGACGGCTGCTACACCGTGACCATCCAGAACGTGAGAGGCAATATCGATGCGGACATCGAGGCCCACCAGTTGGTGATTGACGAAGGCTTAGAGGACTATGATATTCCTGACAGCCTAGAAAATCTGGAAATTGATACTCCGGAAGAAATTCAAACTCTTCTGAGCACGGCCATCACTGGCAGCTATGACGGCATCACCTACATGGACATCGCCCTGATGTATTGGGACGGCGGCCAGTGGGTAGTCGTCACCGAAATGCCCGAAGGCGGCGTGGATGTGGTCGTTCCGTATGATACGATCAATACGGAAGCCGCTTCCAACGACACCTTTACTGTGGCCCACATGCTGACCACAGGCGAAAATGCTGGTCAGGTGGACATTATCGAGGACGTGCGCAAGGAGTCCGACGGCCTGCACTTCCATGTAAACAGCCTGTCGCCCTTTGCCATCAGCTGGACCAAATATGAGGCGCCGGTCAATCCCGGCGGCGGCGGCACACCCTCCGAGCCGGAAGAGCCCACCTGGCCCTTCACAGACGTGACGGAAGGGGATGACTGGTTCTATGACGCCGTGGCCTATGTGTACGAGAACGGCATCATGGCCGGCACCGACGAGACCACCTTCGAGCCCTACATGGAGCTGGACCGCGCCATGGCTGCTCAGTTGTTCTACAACCTGGAAGGCAAGCCCACCGTGACCGGCGACTCCACCTTTACCGACGTGACCTCCGGCCACTGGGCTGTGGACGCCATCACCTGGGCCGCCCAGAACGACATCGTGGCGGGCATCGGCGGCGGCCTGTACGATCCTGACAGCAACGTGACCCGGGAGCAGTTCGCAGTGATGCTGTACAAGTACGCCCGCTTCAAGGGCTGCGACCTGACGGCTACTGGCGACCTGACCCAGTTCCCGGACGCTGGCTCCATCAGCAGCTGGGCGGAGACTGCTCTGAGCTGGGCCAACGGCAAGGGCCTGATCAATGGCAACGAGGACGGCACCCTAGCTCCCGGCGGCACCGCCACCCGGGCCCAGGCAGCCAGCATTCTGGCCCAGTTTGATCAGAGTTTCGCAAACAAGTAAACCTTTTGCATACACAAAAAATGGCTTCCTTCGGGGGCCATTTTTTGTTTTGTCACGTGGTAGCAGACCCCGATTCTCCCACCCACCAAGGGGAGCACGAAATCCACTACTACGGCTTTGGCCGGCCCAGCTTCTGCAACTTCCGCAAGGAAGAGGGCGTTTCCTGGCGGGTGGAGGTCATCGACACCTGGGAGATGACCGTCACCGACCTGGGTATCTTCTCCGCCAGCTTCCGGGTACCCCTGTCCGGGAAAGAGTACATGGCGATCCGACTGAGAAAAGTATGAAAAAAGGGTCACCAACACAGTCCGGTGGTGGCCCTTTTCAAAATCAGAGGGACGAAGCAGCGCGCTTCGGATTGCGGAATTTTTCCCGATGGTTCACGAAAAATGGTAGAGGGTGCCGGAACATCCCCTTCCGTGCTTCCCAAAGCCCCTGAATTTCATTTCACACGCAAACGCGGGCAATAAAAATCGCGAACCCCACAAAGTGAGATTCGCGACGTGGGAGCGGCAGCTTGCCGCTGGAGCGGGCGAAGGGAATCGAACCCTCGTATTCAGCTTGGGAAGCTGATGTTCTACCATTGAACTACGCCCGCAAAACATCCCTGAACATTTGGGACTTTTCTATTATAAATCCTAAACTAGGAAAAGTCAATGTGCCTGGGAAATTTTTTCGCGTGGGAAGGATCTGTTAGAAAAAGTGAATATAGTTCACAATAGAATTAAACTTTGAAGAAACGCTGGCTTTTCTATCAAAACTGGTATATAATAAACTCCGCACGTTACATGGAAAGCCTTTTCTGAGCGGTTGTTTGACAGAGCTCGGGACATACTAAGCATGACAGCCTGTGTGATCTGAGGGCGCTGTAGGAAACAGACGATACAGGAGGAGGGCGCTGGGATCGTAATTATGGGTAGGAATTTTGGCGGCTCCAATGGCTTTTTGGCGGACCGGCTTCGGCAGGCCCGGTTGCAGGCAGGGTATTCGCAGCAAAACATTGCGGATGCTTTGAATGTAAACCGAGCAACCTATACGTATTACGAAACTGGAAAAACCACGCCGGACCCTGTAACGCTGGGAAGGATTGCCCGCATCTGTGGAGCTCCCATTGAGTTTTTCTTTGAGGAAGAGCCCGTTGCGCCGTTTCTGCTGACAGACCGTGAGCGCTGCCCAAAGAAAGCTATGCCGGATCCCAGCCGGATCGGAGAGCTTTCTGCGGAGGAAAAACAGCTGATTGCCCTGTTGCGCGCCTCTCAAAAGGTCAGCGTGGAAGAGACGGTGGATTGGGTCAAGGCAAGGAAGAAACTTCGCAACGAGGAGTAGCGGGGACCACAAAAGTTTTTTTGTTCGTCAAAATTCGCCTTTTTTCGCGTGGAATTGGGTGTAAGCTAAAGAAGCCTTTTAAAGGCGCACGTTGTTCAAGTTTTTACAGGATGGAATACGCTATATTGCGTTTTTCCTGATATATGCGCTCGTAGCTCAGCTGGATAGAGTGACAGACTCCGACGGTTCAGGCCGATTCAGTTGAGACATTCCGAAAAAGCCAGTGTTTACCGGGCTTTGCGGGCTCGGCGGAACGGAAAATTCCCGCCGTTGACTACTGTTTGACTACTATTTTTCAAAAGGTGACTACCGCATCTGCGGTTCTCATACATATTTGCGCTCGTAGCTCAGCTGGATAGAGTGACAGACTCCGACGGTTCAGGCCGTTTCAGTTGAGATATCCCGAAAAAGCCAGTGTTTACCGGGCTTTGCGGGATCGGCGGAGAGAAAAAATCCTGCCGTTGACTACTGTTTGACTACTATTTTTCAAAAGGTTGACTACCGCTTCTGCGGTTCTCATATATATTTGCGCTCGTAGCTCAGCTGGATAGAGTGACAGACTCCGACTCTGTAGGCCGCTGGTTCGAATCCAGTCGGGCGCACCAAACGGGAAGGTGAAAAAGATATTGAGGGCGAAACCTCTGTGTTTTCAATCCTTCCAAGGCTCGTAGATTGGAAAATCTACGAGCTTTTTTATCATTAAGCCCACAATCTTCACTCAGACAGGTATCGAACTTGCGCCTTGTCCTCGTTGAGTATGTTTTTGCCAAACCGGGATCCTTGAAACAGAATCTCGGCTTTTTTAATACAGAAACAACAGGCTGGCAAATAGAAGCAAAATTAGTACCATTCATCGACTGCATATCCATCACAGTGTTCAAAGAGGGTTTGACCAATTATAGACTTTTCCCTATTATGATACCAGCGAGCGAGGTGAAACCATGAGCTATACAATTATGGTGATTGATGACGAGCAGATGATTTTAGATATGCTCCGGGATCAATTTGAGATGGAACAGTATCAAGTAATCACCGCAAAAAGCGGCGAGGAGGCCCTGCAAAAGCTGACCCAGCAGCCGGATA
>UQRL01000035.1 GCA_900543555.1 uncultured Oscillospiraceae bacterium
ATGCTCCACAAGGGCCCTTACGAACGCCTTCCAGAAGCCTCCTATCCCCTGCTGCTGGACTTTATCCAAAAGCAGGGCTGCCGCATCTGTGGAGACGCCTTTGAAACCGACCTGCTCAGCTATCTAGGAACGGAAAACGAAGAGGATTTTATCCTCAAGCTGGAAATCCAGGTGGAAAGGCTCTAGCCCTTCAAACCCTCCTCGATAGATGGGAAAAACGCTTTGAAGGCCGAGGGCAGGGCATACCCCTCCCGCAGGTCCCCCGCGGTAACCCAGGTGAAACCGGGCGCCTCCCCTGCCACCCGGGCTGTCCAGGCTGTCATATGCCACTCCACATGGGAAAACACATGCTTGGCCCGGGGCCCAGGGGACAGCCCATCCACCAGCTCTACCCCCTGGGAGAGGAGGAACTCCCGCGCCTGGTCCTGGGTCAGCGCTCCCTCTGTGGAAGGCAGCTCCCACAGGCCGGCCAGCAGGCCCTTGGCAGGGCGCTTGCGCAGGGCCATCTTTTTCCCGTGGAACAGCAGGAACACCGTGCGTTCCTCCACGCGGCGGGGCTTCGCCTTGGCCTTGACAGGCAGCTCCTGGGCTACGCCCCGGGCAAAGCCCAGGCAGACCTCCCGCAGGGGGCACAAAAGGCATTTGGGAGCCCCGCCCGGCAGGCAGACCATGGCCCCCAGCTCCATCAGGGATTGATTAAAGTCCCCCACCCGGGCGGGCAGCACCCCGGCCAGTTCCCCTTCCATCCGGCGCTTGACCTTGGGGTCCAGGATATTGTCCCTGCGGGCCAGCACCCGAGAGATGACCCGCAGCACGTTGCCGTCCACCGCGGGCACGGGAAGCTGAAACGCAATGGAAGCAATGGCCCCAGCGGTGTAGTCCCCCACTCCCGGCAGGGAGCGCAGCGCTTCAAAAGAGGCGGGAACCTGCCCTTGATAGCGCTCCACCACCACCTGCGCGGCCCTTTGCAGGTTGCGGGCCCGGCTGTAATACCCCAGACCCTCCCAGAGCTTCAGCACCCGCTCTTCGGGGGCAGCCGCCAAAGCCTCCACTGTGGGGAACGCCTCTAAAAAGCGGTCATAATAAGGCTTTACCGCCTCCACCCGGGTCTGCTGCAGCATGATCTCCGACACCCACACCCGGTAAGGGGTGGGGTTTTCCCGCCAAGGCAGCACCCGGGCGCTGGCATCATACCAGGCGAGCAGCCGCGCGGGCAGCTGGGCCAGCCGTTCTCTGTCTTCCATTGCTCTGCCTCCTTCCCTGTAAAAGGGCCTCCCGCAGGAGGCCCTTTTTCAAAAGGAGTATACCACAGAAGCGCCCCCGGCGCAATCCTGCGCTTCTGTTCTGGAGAAAGATATGGTATACTGGAAACATCACAACAAAGGAGGCTTTCCCCGTGACCCCATATTCCGCCCATCAGCTTTCCCCTTTCCTCCACCCCCACGGCCGCACCTGGTTCGACCCCTCCATAGGGGCCCTGTGGTTCAACTGGACCTGTTCCGGGTTTACCATCACCTTTACCGGCAAAACCCTTCGCGCCAAAATCCTCGCCATCGGGGACGGGAAGGAGTCCGACGGCCCGGTGGCCTATCCCTGCCTGGGAGTGGCTGACGAGAACGGAGAGCTCTCCCAGCGCTTTCGCTGCACCGGCGGCCCCCTGTGGTACACCCTCTTTTCGGGGGAGGAGGGAACCCACACCCTGCGGCTGACAAAGCTTTCGGAGAACCAATTCGGAAGGACCGCCCTGCTGTGCCTGGAGGCCGGCGGGCAGCTTCTTCCCGCCAAGGCCCCCAAAAGGCGGCTCTCCATGGAGTTTATCGGCGATTCCATCACCTGCGGCTTCGGCAACGAGGCGCCCCACCGGGACTCCCTCTTTGACACAGGGGAGGAAAATGGCTGGGACACCTGGGCGGCCAGGGCGGCCAGAGAGCTAAACGCCGAGTTCAGCATGGTCAGCGTATCGGGAATTTCCGTGGCAAAGCCCAAATACCCCAAGGACTCCTTCCCTTCCATGGAGGAAGTATACCCCTATACAGACCTGCTGGGCGCGCAGAGGTTGGAGCGGGAGCCGGAGCTTTGGCAGTTTTCCAGCCATCCCAAGGACGCGGTGGTGATCAACCTGGGCACCAACGATGTGAACCCTGTCCGCTTTTACAGCGACCTTGGCGCCGCCGGCGAAGAGGAGCTCTGGTTTTCCCAGCGGTACCGCGCCTTTTTGGAGCAGGTGCGGCGCTTAAACGGGCCGCGGGCGCAAATCTTCTGCACCCTGGGCCCTCTGGAATACTACCTCTATGACAACATCAAGACCGTGGTGGAGGAATACAAGCGGGACACCGGCGACCAGCGGGTGAAGTGCTTTAAGCTGATCGGCGTGAACCTGGAAACCGAGGGCTGGGGCGCCATTTCCCACCCCTCCATGAAAACCCACCTGCGTCTTGGAAGGGAGCTGGCGGCCAGGCTGCGCCCCCTGCTGGGAGAGGGCTCTGGCGCCTAATTGGCAGAATAAAGACGGAAATACTCGGGGGATTTACAGGATTTTTTGTTGAAACAAGTGCAAAACCATGTTAAAATGAGTATAAATTACTTTGGGAGGCAGATCGTTATGTCCATTGACGTATTGCAAGCAATTGCCCAGGCCCAGGCCAGCTGGCAGCCGCCCCAGGTGCCCGAGGACATCCCCCAGGGGGACATGCCCGGCGACAAGGTCTGGATCGGCCCGCAATCCATTGAAAAGGCCAACGTGGCGTTCCGGGCCGCGCTGCCCATGCTGCAAGAAGCCCTAAAGGCAAACCCCGCCCACAAAGCCGTAATCGCCGTCACTGGCGGCAGCGGCGTGATGAAAACCTGTGTCTCCGCCCTGTTCACCTATTACCTCAAGGAGCTGGGCATCGGCGCCTACACCCTGTCCGGGGACAACTACCCGTGGCGCATCCCCGTGCAGAACGACGCGGAGCGCATGCGCATTTTCCGCATGGGCGGCGTGGAAGGGATGCTGGCCCAGGGGGTGTACAATCCAGAAAACGCTGCCATCCTGAAGGAGCTGCAGCTGGCGGACCTGGACTCCGAGCCCAAAAAGCGAGAGGAATACCCCTGGCTGGCCGCCTATCAGTCCGCCGGGCGAGAGGCCCTGAGCGGCTATCTGGGCACCGAGCTGGAGCAGAACTACGCCAAGCTGGAAAGCGTGCTTGCCCAGTTTAAGGCCGGGCAGGAAAAGATCTGGCTGCGCCGCTTGGGCAACGAGGACACAGACCTGTGGTACGATGAGAAGGACTTCTCCCAGATCTCCGTGCTGGTGTTGGAGTGGACCCACGGCATCTCTGGAAAGTTCGCGGGTGTGGACGTGCCCATCCTGCTCTCCAGCACCCCGGCCGAGACCCGGGAGTACCGCCTGGCCCGGGGCCGCAACGCCAACGCGGATACCGCCTTTATCACCATGGTCATCGAGCTGGAGCAGGCCAAGCTGGAGGCCCGGGCCCAGTCTGCCAAGATCATCGTCTCCAAATCCTGCGAGCTGCTGACCTACGACCAATACAAGCAGCAGATGGCTGCTGGGAGGTGACTGTTGTGAAGATCAATCTGGGACCCATGCTCAACGCCTATCCTGACAGCCTGGGGGGCACCCTTTCCGACGCGGTGGCCTTTCTTCAGGAAAAAGAGGTGAAGGGGGCCTTCTCCTCCTTCTATATCCTGCCCAGCCTGTTCAACACCGACCTGGACCGGGGCTTCTCCGTCATCGACTACGGCATCAACGGGGTCATTGCCAAAGAGGAGGACCTGGAAGCGCTCCAGTCCATGGGCATCGACCTGAAGCTGGACTTCATCCTGAACCACCTGTCCGTCCAATCCCCTCAGTTCCAGGACCTGGTGGAAAAGGGAGACGCCTCTGCCTATAAGGATTTCTTCATCGACTGGAACAAGTTCTGGGAAGGCTGCGGCGACTTAGACGAAGAGGGCGTCCTGGTCCCCCGGCAGGAGTACATCAAGGACATGTTCTTCCGCAAGCCCGGCCTGCCCGTGCTGGTGGTGGAGTTCGCCGACGGCACCAAGCGCCCCTATTGGAACACCTTCTACCAGCAGGTGGACGTGGACGAGAACGGCAAGAAACACTATCTGGGCCAGATGGACCTGAACATCAAGTCCCCCCAGGTGCTGGATTTCTACCAGCAGACTTTGGCCGCCCTGGCAGGCTACGGCGCCAAGATCGTCCGGCTGGACGCCTTCGCCTACGCGCCCAAGGAAGTAGGGGCCAAGAACTTCCTCAACGACCCCGGCACCTGGGACTTCCTGCAGCAGATCACCGGCATGGCCCAGCCCTACGGCGTGGCCCTGCTGCCGGAGATCCACGCCAGCTATGAGGAGGGCACCTACAAGATCATCGCCCAGAAGGGGTACATGGTCTATGACTTCTTCCTGCCGGGCCTGGTGTTGGACGCTTTCGAGCAGAAGTCCGGCGAGAAGCTGGCCGCCTGGGCCAATGAGATCCTGCAAAGCGGCATGAAGACTGTGAACATGCTGGGCTGCCATGACGGCATCCCTGTGCTGGACCTGAAGGGCCTGCTGCCAGAAGAGCGCATCCAGAGTTTGATCGACACCCTGGTGAAGCGGGGCGGCTTTGTAAAGGACCTGCACGGCGCCAAGAACGTGTACTACCAGGTGAACGCCACCTATTACAGCGCCCTGGGCGAGGATGACCGGCGGATGCTGCTGGCCCGGGCCCTGCAGCTGTTCATGCCCGGCAAGCCCCAGGTGTGGTATTTGGACCTGTTCGCCGGGAAGAACGACTACGCCGCTATGGAGCGGGCCGGGGCCGGCGGCCACAAGGAGATCAACCGCACCAACCTCTCCAAGGAGGCCATGGCCGCCGCCCTGGAGAAGCCGGTGGTCCAGCGCCAGCTGGAGCTGCTGAAACTGCGGGCGGATTGCCCCGTGTTCCAGGAAGGCGCCGCCATCACGGTGAAGGCAGAGGGTTCCGTCCTGACCATGGCCTGGGAAAAGGGCGGGCAGATCGCCGCTCTCAAGGCCGATCTGGCGGACGCGTCCTTCACTCTCACGGTGGTGGATGAGGCCACTGGCAAAGAAGTGTACAGCATGAAACAGTAACTTCTCTTTCAAATACAGAAGGGGCCTTCCCGCGGGAGGGCCCCTTTTGGCTGCGCCGGAAAGGCGGCGCCGCGGCCTTTCTTTTCCAGAAGGGCGGACCTTTCCATTGCGCCTGCCCTCCGGCTGTGGTATGATTGCCTCAGAACCAAGGGCCACAGAAACCATCCGCAAATGGCAGGAGGAATTCTCTATGAAACACAAGGTACGCGTCACCGTCTTGAAGAAAAACCTGTACCCCGAACTGCAGCAGGCTTACTGCGCCGATCCCCATGCGGGGCCGTGCCCCTGCTATCACGAAGGGGATGTTTTCGAGTTTTACCGCGACGGCAGCCGGGACGATTTCTGGCACATGGGCGTGAACACCCTGGTCCGCACCAAAGGGGACCCAAACACTGTGGCGGGCGGCCCCCAGCTGCCGTTCTTCTCAGAGGCCTGGGACGCCATCGCCCGGTACATTTACACGGGCTTGCAGGGCGGCTCCATCATGCAGGGGTGGATGAAGGAGGAAAACACCATGATCGCCTGCTGCTCTGACGGGACCCGGCCGGTGGTCTTCCAGATTGAGCGCATCGACTATGAGGATTGAAACTGCCGCTTGGGAGGAACTGCCATGTCTAACGAAAAGGTCTTTCAGATGAACCTGCAGAAAGTCTACCCCCTGCTGGTGGCCAAAGCGGAGAAAAAGGGCCGCACCCGGGCAGAGGTGGACCAAGTCACCTGCTGGCTGACGGGTTACAGCCAGGAACAGCTGGCCGCCCTGCTGGAAAGCGGCATCCCCTATGGGGACTTCTTCCGCCAGGCCCCCTCCCCCCATCCCAACCGGGAAAAGGTCACCGGGTCCGTGTGCGGGGTGCGCGTGGAGTCCATCGGCGATCCCCTCATGCGGGAAATCCGCATTTTGGACAAGCTGGTGGACGAGCTGGCCAAGGGCAAGCCCATGGAGAAGGTGCTGCGGAAATAGGCCCCGCTTCCCGCCGGAGGGCAAAGGTAAAAATTCTGAGAAAAGCCCTTCCCGTTTTTTCAGGAGTGTGATAGAATAGGCGGGATATCAGAAAAAGTGGGGAGATCGTCTATGAATTTGAAAGCAAAAGCGAGTAGGCTGCGGCAGCACCCGCTCATTCAGGTGCTGGCCCGCAACAAGGGAAATCCGCGGACACTGGTGCTCATCGAGCCCCTGTGGGGGATCCCCTACAACCTCATCTCGCCCTTCGCCACGCTGTATATGTACACGCAGGGCGTCACAGACGTGCAGATCGGCCTCATCCTCTCCATCACCATGGTCATCCAGGTGTTTTTCTCCTTTTTCGCCGGAATTCTGGCGGACAAACTGGGGCGGAAATTCACCACCATGATGGGGGATTTCTTTGGCTGGTCGCTGGCCTGCCTGGTGTGGTGTGTTTCCAACAATTTCTGGCTGTTCCTGGCCGCGGCCATTCTCAACTGCTTCGAGCAGATCAACCAGACGGCGTGGTACTGCCTGCTGATTGAAGACGCCCAGCCCAAGGATTTGGTGGGCATTTACACCTGGGTCAACATTGGCGGGCTGGTGGCCATCTTTTTCGCCCCCCTTTCCGGCCTGTTCGTAAGCTCCTATTCAGTGGTGCCGGTGGTGCGGGTGCTGTACCTTCTCTTTGCGCTGACCATGGCCACCAAAACCTTTATCACCTTTAAGTTCTGCCGGGAAACCAAGCAGGGGCAGATCCGCCGCTCTGAAACGAAGGGCACGTCCGTGTTCCACATGCTGGGAGAATACCGGCACCTGATCCCCCGCCTGCTGCGGGACAGGGCAGTGCTCAAGGCGGTGGCCATCTCGGTCATCCTGTACATCACCAATATGGTGAGCACCAACTTTTTCAGCCTGTATGTGACCCAGCGCCTGGGGCTTTCGGAAAACTTTCTGGCCCTGTTCCCCATTTTGAACGCGGCGGTTATGCTGGTCTTTATGGTGGGCATTCAGCACCGCCTGAGCGCCACAAAATTCCGGGCGCCGCTGTGGCTGGGCCTGGCGCTGTACGCGGTGGCCGCCCTGGCCCTCATCTTCTCCCCCGCCGACGGCCTGGGCTTTGTGCTGCTGTATGTGTTCGCCGCGGCTGTGGCCGCCGCCCTGGTAAACCCCCGCAAGGACGCGCTGCTTCAGCTCAACATCAACCCCCAGGAGCGGGCCCGCTTGAACGCCCTAATTATGGCCTCTACCATCGCCCTCTCCTCCCCCTTTGGGTACCTGGCCGGGTGGCTCTCCAGCATAGACCGCCGCCTGCCCTTTGTCTTTACCCTCCTTCTGTTTGTAACGGCAATGCTGATCGTAAGCCGCATCCAAGAGCCCCAAGTGCGGGAAGAAAACGCCTGATCGCACAGTCTGCCTGTTTTGGCGCGGCTCGATCTCTCAAGCCCGCGAAAGGAAATCCTCATGACGTATAAAACCATCATCCCCGGCAAATTCCTGGCCCGTCCCAACCGGTTTATCGCCCATGTAGAGACCGCGGCGGGCCTGCAGGTGTGCCATGTGAAAAACACCGGCCGCTGCCGGGAGCTGCTTGTCCCCGGCGCCACGGTCTATCTGGAGGAATCCGCCAATCCCAGCCGCAAGACAAAATATGACCTTGTAGCAGTGGAAAAGGGCCGGCTTCTCATCAACATGGACAGCCAAGCCCCCAACCGGGTGGCAGAGGAGTACCTGCCCCAGCTGTTCCCGGGCCTCACCTCCTACCGGCGGGAACGCGCCTGGGGCAGCTCCCGGTTCGACTTCTACGTGGAGGCCGCGGGGGAACGGTGGTTCATGGAGGTGAAGGGCGTCACCCTGGAGGAGGACGGGGTGGCCCTCTTCCCGGACGCCCCCACCCAGCGGGGGGTCAAACACCTGTGGGAGCTGGTCCGCTGCCAAGAGGAGGGCTTCCGGGCCTGTGTGCTGTTCGTCATCCAGATGGAGGGCATCCGCTATTTCACCCCCAACCGCCGCACCCATCCAGAGTTCGCCCAAGCCCTGGAGGAGGCCGCCGCCCAGGGCGTGCGGGTAGAGGCAGTGGACTGCCATGTGACCCCCTCCTCCCTTACACCGGGAGCCCCGGTGGCCCTCCGCCTAAATGGGTAAAACAAACAGCCGCTGTGGAAGCATCACAGCGGCTGTTTCCTTTCACATTCCTACCAGGCAAGACAGCTGGGCTCATCCACCGTTTGCAGAAGGTGGTCCTTCTGGGGGCGGAGGTTTTCCGGCTGCACAGCCCAGGGCACGGCAGCCCGGCGCTCTGGTTTAGCAGCCCGCCTGGGGGCGGCCCTGCGCCGGCCCATCACGCTTAATTCCCAACCAGGAAGTCCAGCACGTTCCAGCCGTCGGAACTCTGGGCTTTATAGAGCTCGGTATAGCCGCAGTTGGTACAGCTCACCGTGATGAACTTCTTGTTCTGCACGTCGAAGAGCTTGGCAAAATTGCCGCCCGTGGCTTGAAACTGGTCGCTTTCATACTGCGTGCATCCGCACTTAGGGCACACATACTGCATCTTTTCCATGGAATATCCCATCCTTTCCCACATATCATACTGGAAATCCCTTTCAGAAAGAAGGGATTTTTTCTTACAGGAATCTTAAGGCTCCCAGCCCTTCTCCGTCAAAATACCCAGCACCGGGAATCATTTTTTATAAATTTACATGAACGGAAGAAAACAGGAATCGCCATATTATTATTTTCAAAAAAAATACAGGGAGTTTTTATTGACTTTTCCATTCTTTTCTCCTATGATAGACATAAAGAGACGGGACCGTGACCGCAGGCATCTTTTGAATATGGGAGGCGTATAATGAAACAAGCATATTTCAGGCTTACAAAAAGTGAAAGCGAGATTATGGATCTGATGTGGAAGGAGGGGCGTCCCCTTTCCCGTTCGGAAATTATCGACCTTACGCCGGACCGCAGCTGGAAACCAGCTTCTATTCACATCCTTCTCAACTCCATGCTGGATAAGGGCGCCATCGAGGTGGCCGGCTTTATCCAGAGCACCAAGAACTATGCCCGCACTTTTACCCCTACTCTGACTGCCGATGAATATGCCATCCTGCAGCTAAAGCACAGCTCCACATTCAGCGAACAGTCCGCCTTCCGCCTGATCTCCGCTCTCGTGGAAGACATTGATGACCAGAAGCTGTTGGACCAGCTGGCCCAGCTTTTGGATCAGCGGAAACAGCAGTTGGGCTGACGTCTCTCCCAAACGAAAACCCCCAGCAGGCACACGCCCGCCGGGGGTTTTCATTTTCTTTCTATTCTTAGATGGACAGGATGGCGGAAACCCGGTACATCTTCTCATCAAAGGTGCGGGGCATATCCAGGGCCTCGGTGATATCAAAGTCCACAATCTGCTCGCCCTTCATGGCGACCACGCGGTTGCCCAGGCCGTTTTGCAGCAGCTCCACAGCGTGATATCCCATCCGGCTGGCCACCACACGGTCCCGCAGGGTGGGGGCGCCGCCCCGCTGCACATGGCCCAAAATAGTTGCCCGGCTCTCAATGCCGGTTTCCTTCTGAATGCGCTCGGCCAGCTCCTGGGTGTGGCCCACGCCCTCTGCCACCACAATGATGTAATGGCGCTTGCCCGTGGACTGGGCCAGGCGGATCCGGTCCAGAACGTCCTTCTGGAAATCGTAGGGGATCTCCGGCACCAGGGTGGTCAGCGCGCCCACGGCCACGCCGGTGTTCAGGGCGATGTCGCCGCAGCGGCGGCCCATAACCTCCACCACGCTGCACCGGTCGTGGGACTCGGTGGTGTCGCGAATCCGGTCGATCATCTCCATAGCCGTGTTCAGGGCCGTGTCATATCCAATGGTGTAATCCGTGCAGGCAATGTCGTTGTCAATGGTGCCGGGCACGCCGATGCAGGGAATGCCCGCGCCGGTCAGGTCCCGGGCTCCGCGGAAAGAGCCGTCGCCGCCAATCACCACCACGCCGTCAATGCCCTTTTCGCGGCACATGTTGGCGGCCTTCTGCACGCCTTCGGGGGTGTTGAACTCGGGGCTGCGGGCGGTGAACAGGGCCGTGCCGCCATGCTGCATGATGTCGGACACGCTGCGCATGTTCATTTCCTTCAAATCCCCATTGAGCAGGCCATTGTAGCCGCGCATCACGCCATAGACCTTCATGCCAAAGCTCAGGCCAGAACGCACCACTGCGCGCACCGCGGCGTTCATGCCGGGGGCATCGCCGCCGCTGGTCAATACTGCAATCGTTTTCGCACCCATTGTCGATTCCTCCAAGTATTTGAAATCGGGCTCATTGCCCATACTTCTGACGTTATCGTTATTATTATACCAAAGGCAGGGAATTTATCAAGTGGCTCCGCCAAAATTTTACATAGAAAGGCCGCTTTTCTCACGGCTTGGGGCCGTAATAGGCCACATTCTCCGCGCCCAGCAGCTCTTTCAGGGCCCGCAGCAGCGGACGGTTGATCTCCACCCGGAATTTGGCCGGAGCCCGCAGCAGCTTGCCCGTGTCCTGAAAGGTCAGGTACAAGTCTGTGGCGCCCCCGTCAAACACGGCAATATACCGCATGGCCTTGTCATAGCGTGGGTCCCGCTGGGAAGACAGCCGCAGATAAAGGCCCGGCCGCACCGGCTTGCCTGCCGGCGCCTTCACAGAGACCGGGTCCGCGGGCTTGCCCAGGCTTTGGCACACCAGCTCGGGGGCCTTGTCCTCGGTGAAACTGAGCTTCCCCTGCACCTCCACCACAGCCCCCTCGTACAGCAGGCTGCCATATTGCTCCAGCACCTTGGGGAACACCAGGGCCGTTATAGCCCCGTACATGTCCTCCAGAGAGACAAAGGCCATCTGGGCGTTGTTTTTGGTGGCTTTTTTCCGCACGCCCACCACCATGCCCAGCAGGGTGACCCACTGCCCGTCCTGATAACGGCCGGTCTCCCGCTCTCCCGCGCTTTGCAGGATCTCGTCCATCCGGGCGTAGCCCCCCTCCTGATAGAGCCCCGCGTAAGCCGCCATGGGGTGGCCGGACAAGTACATGCCCGTGACCTCCTTCTCCATGTTCAGCTTGTCCGCGGCGGAAAAATCCTCCGTTTTTTCCAGCGGGGGTTCCCCGCCCTGCGCGGAGCCCGGAGCGTCAAAAAAGCCCATCTGCCCCTCTACGTTCCGGCGCTTGTCCGCCTCTAGGGAGTCCAGCACCCGCTCCACGGCAAGGAGCATCTCCCGGCGGTTGTTGCCCAGGCCGTCCAGGGCGCCGCATTTGACCAGGCTCTCTATGGCCCGGCGGTTCAGGTCCCGCCCCGCCATGCGCTTGCAGAAGTTGTAAAAGGAGGTGAACTCCCCGCCGCCCCGGCGCTCTTCCACCATGCGGGCAATGACGTTCCGGCCCAGGTTCTTCACCGCCAGCAGGCCAAAGCGGATGCTCTTGCCCACCACCGTAAAGCCCATGTCGCTGTAATTGACGTGGGGCGGCAGCACCGAGATGCCCAGGCGGCCGCACTCTTCAATGTACTCCGCCACCTTGCCGGTCTGGCCCAGCACGCTGGAAAGCAGCGCCGCCATATATTCGCAGGGGTAATGGCACTTCAGATAGGCCGTCTGATAGGCCACCACCGCGTAGCCCGCCGCGTGGGGCTTGTTGAAGGCGTAGGAGGCAAAGCTCTCAATCTCTTTAAACAGCTCCAGGGCGGTCTGCTGGTCCACGCCCCGGCGCAGGCAGCCGTCCACCTCCCAGGTGCCGTCCTCCCGCTGCTGGCCGTGTAGGAACACCTCCCGCTCCCGCTCCAGCACATCGTGCTTTTTCTTGGCCATGGCCCGCCGGACAATGTCCGCCCTGCCCAGGGAGTAGCCCGCCAAATCCCGGAAAATCTGCATCACCTGCTCCTGGTAGATGATGCAGCCGCCGGTGGGCTCTAAAATGGGCCGCAGCAAGGGATGGCGGTAGTGGACGGACTCCGGGTTTTTCCGGCTCTCCAAATACTGGGGAATGAACTGCATGGGGCCGGGACGGTACAGGGAGATAATGGCAATCAAGTCCTCCACGCAGGCGGGCTGGGCCTGGACCAGCAGCCGCTTCATCCCCGGGGACTCCAGCTGGAACACCCCCTCCGAATGGCCCTCTGAAAGCATGCGGAACACCGCCCCGTCGTCCTCTGGGGCGGCTTCTATGGAAAAGCCCGCTTCCCGGCGGCGCACCAGCTTCTCCGCGTGGTCGATGACAGAGAGGTTCCGCAGGCCCAGAAAGTCCATCTTCAGCAGGCCCAGCTCCTCAATGGCGGTCATGGTGTACTGGGTGACCACCGCGTCGTCATTTTTAGAGAGGGGCACATAGTCCATCACCGGCTTGTCGGTGATGACCACCCCCGCCGCGTGGGTAGAGGCGTGGCGGGGCATGCCCTCCACCTTGCGGGCCATGTCCCAAAGCTCCTTCACCTGGGGGTCGGCCTCCACCTTCTCCCGCAGCTCTTTGGACTGCTTCATGGCCGTGTCCAACGTCATCCCCAAAGACAGGGGCACCAGCTTGGCCACCTGGTCCACCTTGTTGTAGGGGATGTTCAGCGCCCGGCCCACGTCCCGCAGGGCGCCCCGGGCGGCCATAGTGCCAAAGGTGACGATCTGGGCCACATGGTCCGCGCCGTACTTGTCCACCACATAGCCGATGATCTCGTCCCGGCGCTCGTCGCTGAAGTCGATGTCAAAGTCGGGCATGCTCACCCGCTCGGGGTTCAAAAAGCGCTCGAACAGCAGGTCATAGCGCATGGGGTCCACATTGGTGATGCCCACGCAGTAGGCCGCCAGGCTCCCCGCCCCAGAGCCGCGCCCCGGGCCCACAGGGATGCCCACGCTTCTGGCATAGCGGATAAAGTCCCAGACGATGAGGTAGTAGTTCACATACCCCATCTGGGAGATCACGCGGATCTCATACTCCAGCCGGTCCCGGTACTCCTGGGGAGGGTCCTCCCCATACCGGCGGATCAGGCCCTCCTGGCACAGGCGGCGGAAAAATTCCAGGTTATCGCTGCCGTCCGGGGTGAAGAAGGCGGGCAGCTTGGTCTTGCCAAACTCCAGCTCCACCTGGCAGCGCTGGGCGATCTTCACCGTGTTGTCGGCGGCCTCGGGCACATCGGGGAAGAGGGCGCGCATCTCCTCCTCGCTCTTGAAGTAGAACTCCTCGCTGCCGAACTCCATAGCGTTTTCGTCCTCTATGGTGCGCCCCGTCTGGATGCACAGCAGCACGCGGTGCATCCGGCTGTCCTCGGGGGCGATGTAGTGGCAGTCGTTGGTCGCCACCAGGGGGATGCCCGTCTCCCGGGAAAGGCGGATGAGCTGGGGGTTGATGCGCTTCTGCTCGGCCATGCCGTGGTCCTGAAGCTCCAGGTAAAAATTGCCCCGGCCAAAGATCCCCTCATACCGCAGGGCGGCCTCCCGGGCCCCCTCATAGTCCCCCCGGGTCAGGGCCCGGGGGATCTCCCCCGCCAGGCAGGCGGAAAGGGCGATAAGCCCCTCGTGGTGCTCCCGCAGCAGGTCCAGGTCCACCCGGGGCTTGCTGTAAAAGCCCTCCACCCAGGCCTTGGAGACCAGGGCCAGCAGGTTGTGGTAGCCGGCCTCGTTCTCGCAGAGCAGCACCAGGTGGCGGTTCTCCCCGTCCAGCTCGTGGACCTTGTCAAACCGGGTGCGCCGGGCCACATACACCTCGCAGCCCAAAATGGGCTGGATGCCCCGCTTTTTTGCCGCCTTATAAAATTCGACCACGCCGTACATACAGCCGTGGTCGGTGATGGCCACCGCCGTTTGGCCCATTTCCTTGGCGGCGTCCAAAAGCCTCTCCATGCGGCAGGCGCCGTCGAGCAGGCTGTATTCCGTGTGTACATGCAGGTGGGCAAAGGCCATAGGCCGCTCCTTTCTCCCTCAGTCCGAGCTCTCTATAGAGGCCAGGTAGTCCTCCGTCACTTCCATCCAGAAATAGTACTCCATGCCGATGTTCTCCTGAGAGGTGCCCCAATAGCACTCCTCGCAGACCAGATAGGTGCCCGGCTCTTGGGGGCACTGAAAGGTGCTTGAGGTCTCTGTGTAGACCCGCCCCTCCCCGTCGTAGATGGTGAAGGAGAATCCCCCGTTCTCCGAGCGGCCCTCGAACAGGATGGAGGTGCTGTGGCCGAACACGATGGTGGGGGCGCTGTCCCCCACCTCGCTGGGGACCAGGCGCCGCCCCTCGGTCCGCTGGCCCTTGGAGGTGGTGTAGATCTGGTTCTCCAGGGGGGCGGTCTCCACGCCGCCGCTTTGCAGCGTGACGGTGCCCACCTCCGGCGGGCCGCTTCCAATGCGCCCCACCAGCAGGTACATGGTCAGCAGAATCAATCCCACCATCAGCACGGCTCCGCCGTAGACCGCCAGCTTCATGCGCCAGCCGCCCTCCACTTTCATGCCATCCACCCGCTTGCGCAGCGAGTCCTTCAACGCCAATCCAGTTCCCCCTTTCGCAGTTTGTTTCTCACAGCAGGCTGTCGATGCCCCGCTCTTCCAAAATCCGTTCTCCCAGCTGCAAAATGCGCTGGAGCCGGTGGTTCACGCCGCTGCGGGTGAGGCCCAGCCGGGCCCCCAGCTCCCGCAGGGTCATGTCCGGGTGGTCCAGCCGCAGCTGGGCCAGCTCCTGCAGCTCCTCAGGCAGGCTCTGCAGCCCCCGGGTGTCGCTGATGGCGGCGATGGCCGCCACCTGCCGGGCCGAGGCGGAGTAGGTCTTGTCCATATTGGCGGTCTCAAAATTGGTCTTGCGGTTGATATCGTTCTTGACTTCTTTATACATTTTCACCTGCATCAGCTCCATGGCGGCAGCCGGCGCCCCCAGGTAGGTGAGCAGGTCCTCGATGGGGCCGCTCCCCTTCAAGTAGACCACATATCCCCCTTTTCGCCCCGCCACAGAGGGGGAAAGGGGAAAGGCCTCCACTTCGCAGAGCAGGGTGTACAGGTCGTTTGCCAGGTTTTTATAGGGCACGGCAAACTCCAGGTGGTACTCCTTGCGGGGGTCCGTAGCGGTGCCGCAGGTGAGGAACGCCCCCCGCAGAAACGCCGCCGCGCAGCAGCTGTTTTCCAGGTTGGCCCGGTTTAGGCGCAGGCTGGTCTCCTGCCCTGTGTGGCCGAACTCCTCCAGCAGGGCCAGGCGGGAACCCCCGTCCGGCAGGCTGACCCGGTAGGCGGGCTTCCGCCGCCGGCTGACCCCAAACGTCAGCTCCCCAGAGATCCCGGCTCCCGCGGCGGCCAGCTCCAAAAGCCGGCGGGCCACGGCGCCGTTCTCCGTGACGAAGGCGGCCTCCTTCCGCGTAAAGCACCGGGAGAACAGCCATGCCCCATAGCACTCTGCCCGCAGGCAGCACTCCCGCTTGAACTCCACCTTGCACAGCTCGGTCTTGATGTCGGATGAAAAGGACACGGTGCCCCCTCCTTTCCAGAATGATCGATCCGGTCAGTCCACCCTCTCCATCAGCTCCAAAAGCCAGCGGGGCGGGTTGGAAACTCTGGGAATCAGCTCCCCGTTGCGGTACTCCGCCACCTCTACAAAGCCGTTGTCGTTGTCGAAAAAACGGGCCTCATCGCAATAAGGGAGAACCCGCAGCACGTCCGTAAAGCGGCTTTGAAAGCGGCGCTCCACGTCCGCCTTGGGAATGTCGTGGCCGCCCTTGGCCACCCGGTTGGCAATGCGCCCCAGGCTTTCCTCCATCGTGTCCAGGCCGATGTAATACAGGCGGATGGTGTACCCCCGTTCCTTGGCCCGGCGGATGGTGCGTTCCGTCCTCGCGCCGGACAGGGTGGTTTCCTGGGTGAAGCTGATGCCCTTCTCCAAGCACTCATCAATTTTGCGGACAGCGGCTTTCCCGCCCTCCACAGGGCTGCCCAACTGGGCCGCCAGCTTGTCCACGTCGATAAGCAGCCCCAGGTCGGAGCGCTCGGCCTTCAAGGCCCCGGTCAAGCTGGACTTGCCGCAGCCGTTCACCCCGCCGATGATGGTGTACAGTTTCATGTCTCTCTTCCTTCTGCTACAGTGCTCTCTTTAGAACTTCTGCATATCCCGGTGGGTCACGCTGGCCTTCACGCCCTGTTCTGTCAAGTGGTCGCACATGTACTGGGCCAGGGCCACGGACCGGTGATGCCCGCCGGTGCAGCCCACGGCGATAACCAGCTGGCTCTTGCCCTCCTTGGAGTACAGGGGCAGTAAGTAGTCGATCAAGTCTGTGAAGCGGCTGACAAAGCCCTGTGTCTCCTCCTTCTCCATAACGTAGTTCCGCACAGGGGCGTCCAAGCCCGTCAGGGGCCGCAGTGTCTCGTCGTAGAAGGGGTTGGGCAAGCAGCGCACGTCAAAGACCAGGTCCGCCTCCATGGGGATGCCGAACTTGAAGCCAAAGCTGATGCAGTGCACGGACAGGGAGTCCTGGGCGCTGGAGAGGAACAGCTCGCTGATGCGGGCCTTCAGTTGGGCCGGGGACACCAGGGAGGTGTCGATGACGTAGTCGGAGCACTCCTTCACCGGCTTGAGCATCTCCCGCTCCAGCTTGACGGCCTGCTCCAGGGCGCCGCCCATCTCGTCCGCCAGGGGGTGCTTGCGGCGGGTCTCCTGGAAGCGGTTGACCAGCACGCTGTCCGAGGAGTCCAAAAACAGGATCTTATAGGGCTTTTTGTCCCGCTTCAAAGACTCCAGCGCCGTGAAGAAGGACTTGAACAGCTCCCCGCCCCGGGTGTCCGTCACCACAGCCGCCCGGTTGCGCACCCCTTCGGACTGGATGCACATGTCGTAGAACACGGGGATCAGCGCCGGCGGCAGATTGTCCACGCAGAAAAAGCCGATGTCCTCCATAGCGTGCATGGCCCGGGTCTTCCCCGCGCCGGAAAGGCCAGTTACAATGACAAATTCCATATCGGTTCCCCCTTTACTGTTCCCCGGTCACCCGGACCTCTGTCTCCAGCCGGATGCCCCGCTTTTCATACACCTCTTCCTGGATCTGCCGGATGAGGGCCAGCACGTCGGCGCAGGTGGCCCCGCCGGTGTTGACGATGAACCCGGCGTGCTTCTCACTGACCTGGGCGCCCCCCACCCGGCGTCCCTTCAGGCCGCACTCCTCGATGAGGGCGGCGGCAAAGGCCCCCTGGGGCCGCTTGAACACGCTGCCCGCGCTGGGCATGTCATAGGGCTGCTTCTCCTTGCGCCGGGCCATCAGCTCCTCCATCTTGGCGGCGATCTGGGCCGGGTCCCCCGGCTGCAGGCGGTACTCCACAAAGGTGATGATCTCCCGCCCGCCGGTGTAGCGGCTGCGCCGGTAGGAGAACTGGAGCTCTTCTCCCCGGGCGCTGCCCTCTTCCCCCTGGGGGGTCAGGTGGCAGACACGCTCCACCACGTCCTTCATCTCGCCGCCGTAGGCGCCCGCGTCCATATAGGCCGCCCCGCCTGCAGAGCCGGGGATGCCCCAGGCGAACTCCAGGCCGGAAAGGCCCCTCTCCCGGGCAAAGGCGCACACGGATGCCAAAGAGGCCCCCGCTCCTGCCCGGAGGAGGCCCTCTTCCCGCTGCTCCACCTTTTTGAAGTCCCCAGAGAGCAGCAGCACCGCCCCCCGAAAGCCCCTATCCCCCACCAGCAGGTTGGAGCCCTTCCCCAGCAGCAGGAAGGGGAGGCCCCCCTGCCCAAGGGCTTTCACCAGCCCCTTGAGCTGGGGCAGGGTCTCCACCGTGATGAACCGGTCCGCCGGGCCGCCAATCTGAAAGGTGGTGTGGCGGCTCATGGGCTCCCCCGCAACGCAGGGGCAGCCTAGCTCCCCAGCCGCCCGGTCCAGAAATGCATAGCAAAGCTCCATAGGCTTCTCCTCTCACTTCCTCCGCTCAAAGATGTGGGTGTAGCGGGAAAGGTAATCGTTCAAACGCTCCGCGGAGGCGTTCAAGATCAGCTCTTCGGGGAAGTCAATCTCCGAAAGCATCTCCAGGGCGTGGCCGAAGTCCCCCACATAGGCCTCAAAGTGGGCGTCCGAGCTGACCACAATGGGCACCCCGTGCTTTTTGCAGCAGAGGGCGATTTTCTTGCAGTTTTCGATGTTCTGCCTGCGGGCGTCAAAGCTGTGGTTGTTGATCTCCACCAGCTTGTGGTTCTCCCCAAACAGGGGGATGACCTTCTCGTAATCGTAGGCGTAGAGGGGGTCGCCGCTGTGGGCGATGATGTTCACCCGGGGGTTCTTGGCGATTTGGCTCCACAGGTGGGTGCACTTCTCCACGTCCGGGTTTTCCAGGCCCGGCAGGCCCAGCCGGTGGATGGAGGCCACCACCCAGTCCAGCTGGCCGGCGTAGCTCTCCCCCAGGTCGGTGTTGCCTTCAAAGTCCAGAATGTTGGTCTCCGCCCCCACAATGGTGAGCACCCCTTTATAGTGCAGGGGCAGCTCGTGCAGGCTGGAAAAATACCAGTCCACCGGAGAGCCTGGCATGACGCCGGTGTGGTCCGTAACAGCCAAAGCGTACAAGCCCTTGTCCCGGGCGGCGCCCACCATCTCCGAGAAGGTGCTGTGGGCGTGGCCGGAAAACAGGGTGTGGGTGTGCAGGTCGGCTATGATAGTATATGCGTGTTTCATCAGATATCCAGATCCTTTTTGATAGCCTCGCCCTGAAGCTCGCTGACATCCACTCCCAAGCTGGAGAGCAGCTCCTGGGCGGCGTTGTAGCCCATTTTCTTCTGCCGGTTGTTCATGGCGGCCACCTCGATGATGACGGCCAGGTTCCGCCCGGGCTTGACGGGAATGGTCATCACCGGCACCCGGATGCCCAGGATTTCGGTGTACTCGCTGTCGATGCCCATGCGGTCATAGAGCTTGGTGGCGTCCCAAATCTCCAGGTTGATGCACATGTCGATCTTCTCCGACATCTTGATGGCGCCCATGCCGAAAATGCGCCGGGCGTTGATGATGCCCACGCCCCGCAGCTCGATAAAGTGACGGATATTTTCCGGGGCCCGGCCCACCAGGGACTTGCTGGACACCCGGCGGATCTCCACGGCGTCGTCTGCGATAAGCCGGTGCCCGCGCTTAATCAGCTCAATGGCGGTCTCGCTCTTGCCCACGCCGCTGTCCCCCACCAGCAGGATGCCCTCGCCGTAGACCTCGATCAGCACGCCGTGGCGGGTGATGCGGGGGGCCAGCTCCACGTTCAGCAGGGAGACCAGGTCCGCCACCACGTTAGAGGTGGAATCCTTAGAGGAGAGCAGGGGAATGTCATACTTTTCCGCCGCGGCCAGCATCCTCTCGCTGGGGGTGATATCCCGGGCCACAATCACTGTGGCCGGCCGCAGGGCGAAGAAATGCTCAATCGCCGTCGCCTTCTTCTCCTCCCCCAAGCTTTGCAGCATGGCCATTTCCGAACGGCCCAGCACGGTAATGCGGTGGGGGTCGAAGTAGTCACAGAACCCGTAAAGCTCCAATCCGGGGCGGATCACATCCCGAGAGCGGATGAGAATTTCCTCCGCGTTTTGGGGCAGGTGCATGGCCCGCAGGCCCAGCTCCTTGATAATCTTTGCCAGGGGGATGGTATACTCTTCCGTCATGCGCATGCATCCTCTCTTTCAAAGCTCTGAGGACCCGGCTGCCGCCAAGTCCAAAAGCCAAAATTCTCTACATTCTTTTCTATTATAAACGATTCCCCTGGAAAAATAAAGAGCGGCTTTTTCCCCGGGGGATTTCCCCCCGCAAAAAATTTTTTAAAAACCGAAAAATACCTCTTGCTTTTTTCGCTGGGCTGTATTATAATAATTAAGCTGAACAGCGAAAGCAGCAGCACACCATATCGCGGGGTGGAGCAGTTCGGTAGCTCGTCGGGCTCATAACCCGAAGGTCGTAGGTTCAAATCCTGCCCCCGCAACCACAGGAAACATTAGTTTTGATTTATTATCATCAAAATTAATGTTTCTTTTTTATATTTAAACAAGGAGGTAATCGCATGATTGCAAGCAAGCTTAAACTGGGCGATGAGGTGCGAGTGATTGCACCGGCTAGAAATCTAACAGAAGTGAGGCAGGATGTACACCATCATGCGGTTGACTTCTGGAAGGAAAAAGGATTTCATCTTACATTTTCCAAGAATAGTCGAGAGGTTGGAAAATACCACTCCTCCAGCATTGCGTCACGGGTAGAGGATATTCACGAGGCATTTTGTGATCCAAATGTAAAATTGATTATAACTTGTCTTGGTGGTTTTAACTCTAATCAGCTTTTACGACACTTGGATTACGAACTCATTGGGAAACATCCTAAAATTCTCTGTGGTTATTCCGATATAACTGCTCTTCATAACGCCATCTATTCTAAAACGGGACTTGTTACATATCACGGCCCACATTATGGTACCTTTACTTTTGACCGGGAATCAAAATACACTCAGAAAACTTTTTTTGAGTGTATAATGAACGAAGAGCCCATTGTTGTCGCTCCCTCTGAAACAGCTGCAAAATATTATACAATTCAAGAAGGCATGTGTGAAGGAACAATCATTGGCGGTAATCTTTGTACTTTAAATCTCTTACAAGGGACGCCTTATATGCCTGATATTCGAAATAAGGTGCTGTTTCTGGAAGATGACAATATTATGGGAGATTATTTTTGCTACGAATTTGATCGAAACCTAGAGTCTCTTTTACAGGTAGAAGGAGCAGAAACGATCAAGGGAATTGTCTTTGGACGCTTTGAAGATAGTTGTGGTTTGAACGCAGAAGTAATAAAAGATATTATTCAAGATAAGATAGCTAAGAATATACCTGTCATTTTTGGTGTAGATTTTGGTCATGTTTATCCAATGATTACGTTTCCGATTGGTGGAACTGTTCGCATTTTGGCAAATCATGAAACTGCTGAAATGATCATTTTGACTCACTGATTGAGGTAACAATATCTCTGTCTTTTGATAGTCTTAATTTATAAGCGCGCCTTAAGTGAATCCGCCAGTAAAAACGGTCAACTATGACAAAAACCCCAAGTTTCATACCTGGGGTTTTCTCTTGCCTTTTTGTGGGATGCCCCCATCGCACTCCCTTAATTCAGCAGTATCTGTTGTATAGATAACACTGTTTTTCTGAGAAATCGGCAGCAGAAAACCACCCTCGCGCCTTGCGGCTCTGGGGTGGTTTTTGCTTTCTTTTGGGAGTTGACCCAGATCTGACCCATTTTGGTTTGGCCGGAATCTGGGTCAAATTCTGGAGTGGATACCATCGGATAAGATTGGAGGTAAGGTTTTCCGTCCAGCCAGGTGGCTTCTCTCCTACATTTTTCGCTCTGCTTGCCGTGGGCTGCCATTTCGCTCCTTCTATCTAATGCTATGACCTTCGGGAAAGTTGATATGGTGTCATTTATAACCAGGAAGCCACCCGGAAACCCATGGTTCCTAGGGTGGCTCTTCCCTTCCCTCTGCTTTCATTAAATTCTAGACCCCAGCACCCCATCCATCTTCTTGGCCGCCTCCCGCTGGGCGGTGGTGGTGACGTGGGCGTAAGTGTCCAGGGTAAACCCTGCGCTGAAGTGGCCCAGAATGGAAGAGACGGTTTTCACGTCTACCCCGTTTTGCAGGGCCAGGGTAGCGAATGTGTGGCGCAGGTCGTGGAACCGCACATAAGGCAGCCCTGCCCGCTTCAGCACCCGGCGGAGCATATTCCGCACGCTGTCCGGCGAGATAGGCCCGCCATTGGGAGAGGGAAATGCATACTCGCTGTGGGTTTTCTCTTGCTGGCTTTGCAGAACAGCCAGGGCCTGTTCCCCCAGGGGGATCACCCGGTAGGCGTTCTTGGTTTTCAGCGGTGCCTCCACCACTTTCCCGTTGATTCGAGAAATCTGCCGCCGCACGGTGATGGTGTCTTGATGGAAGTCCACGTCTGTCCATTTCAGCCCCAGCAGTTCGCCCCGACGCAGGCCCGTGGCCAGCTCCAGGTAGTACATCTCGAACACGCCTGTGTTTTTAGCTTCTTGTAAGAAAGCGCTGAGTTGGTCTGCGGTCAGCGTCTTCATCTCGTTACGCTCCACTCTCGGCAGGGCGCATCCCTCCGCTGGGTTGTGGGCGATGAGCTTTTGGTGAATTGCCAGCTGCAAGGCCGAGGAAATGATTTGATGGATATTCCGCACGGTCTTGGGGCCAAGGCCCTTGGGCTTCTTTTCCGACTCCTTTCGCTCCACCCGCCCGCCGGTGAGCAAGTCCCGGTAGAACTTCTGCAAGTCTAGGGTGGTCAACTTGGTGAGGGGAATCTGGCCGATAGCCGGGTCGATGTGGTTTTTGATGATTCCCCTGTACGTTGCGTGGGAACTGGGACGCACCTTGATGGTGGCGTAGTTTTCGTACCACACCTGCATCCACTGGCCCAGGGTGTACTGCCCGGCCTTGGCCACGTCCAGGCCCTTGGTTTCCTCAATGGCTTTGCGGAGTTTCTCCACCACCTCAGCCTGGGTTTTGCCCAGAACGTTCCGGTAGATGGCTTTTCCCTCAGGGGTGTGACCTGCTGTGTAGCGACCCTCCCAGCGACCGTCTTTCCGCTTGCGAATGCTGCCCTCGCCGTTGGCTCTTTTCTTTGCCATGCTGGTGGCCTCCTTTCTGTTTTCTTCAACCACCAACAGTACTCTAGAGGGCTGCGCAATGTCTACCCCTAGTTTTTCGAACCAGACGGAGAAAAATTTCCCCGCCTTTTGGTGGTTTTACACCTGTCTGGGGCGGGGAGTTTTCAAAATCTCTTTTCTTTGTTTATGCGGCGCAGTTTTTGCATGCAGACTATAGTCCCATAAGATTTTGAACTTCCCACACATTCCTCTCTTTGTATAGGACAAAAGTTTTTGATAAAATCATGTATACACCAATCACCGATACGAGGTACTAGATCATGGAAAATATATTCATTAACGCTTGCGATTTTGATCAAGCAGTATACTGCACTGCATTGTTTCCTGACGTTAATCTATCTGATCCAAACCACACTTTAGCGCTATATCACTACACCAATCAAGAAACATACGAGCGCTATATCTATCATCCCGAAAAAAATCAATTGGAACTTCGTTTGACAAACATTACAATGTTTCTCGATGATAGAGAGGGATATCATATTTTTCCTCTATTGTATAAACTCTTTGCGGAATGCCAGAATGATGGTACAATTGATTCAGCAGTTCACAAGCAACTAGCCCAAGAGTTAAAGATTTGTGAAAACCGCTTCCGTCAATTAGGCCGGTGGTATGTGCTCTCTTTTTCCAGAGAAAGTAACTGCCAATACTTAAAAGAGAACTACGCCTGCAAAAAAGGGAACCCCGGTGTTATTTTAGGATTACAGACTCATTGTCTGGTAGATACAGCTAGTCAAAATTCAGGTTTTTTCCCTGATTGTGCAGAAAAGCGCGCTTTCAAAGATGACTTCCCTACAGCTTTCCTTCGTGATGTCCTGTACGATGAATGTTTGATCAAAGATTTTATCCACAATGCTATTGGGTGCATCTATACCTTTCGCAACCAAATTGGTACATCGCATTTTTCTCTCCAACATTTTGTGCAAACCTTGGTTGATGCTTACCGGTTATACTTTAAAGATTCCCATTTTGATAAAGAAAAGGAAACCCGGCTGATTGTAGATGGAAATACCGTTCAAAACTACCCAGATGTTTATTCATTTTCCTCTTACTACACGCCTCATCCCGCACAGGATGAACAAAAAAGCTACCTGTACCTATATCTGAACGATTGTTCCCTATATCACGTTGAGCACGTGGCATCACAGATATGCTCTTGCGACTAGACCTAACACTTTACTGTCAGTTATCCGTTCTCCGAAAGACATTGCCGTTTGTTATGAGTTGTTTTTGCGGCATAGTTGGTGGTTCCTCCCTTCAGATTGCTTTTCAACCACCACTGGATAGCTGGGGCCTATGTCCAGACCTATGTTTCACACTGGGCGGAGAAAAATTTTCCCGCCTTTTGGTGGATTTGCACCTGCCTGGGGCGGGGAGTTTTCAAAATCTCTTTTCTTTGTTTATGCGGCGCAGTTTTTGAGGTGGGGTGTACTGGTGATAGGCAGAGAAAAAACTCACATGGACATCCCGAAACTGTAGCCCTCATCTTCCTCAAAGCTCTCGATATTCTCCAGCCGCTGACCGTGGGCCAGTTTCTTGAGGGCCTCACGTTGCCGCTGTTTGCTCTCTGTCCACTCAGGAATGGTCGGCGGGTCCGGCACGTCCATGGCCTGCCCCAGGTAACGGGTCAGGGCTTCGGCGTTGTAGGAAACCTCGGACAGCCAGCCGTAGAGAGGTTCTTCCCCGCCGGGTTCAAAATTGGTAAGCTGCCGGTAGAGGAACAGATATTCCAGGTTGTCCTTGAGAAAGGTTTCATCGTGCAGGCTGCTGTCCCGGCAGCGATAACCCTCCGGCGTGATGAAGGTGATGTGCTTTCGGTTGGCCGACCACTTCACTTGGTAGCCCTCCCGCTCCAGGTAGTCGATAAAACTCTCCTTGGCCTCCGCTTCGTGCAGGGCCTGGTTGAGCACAAAAACCAGCTCCAGCTTCCAGCTCTCTCCGCGAAGTCCGGCTTGATATTCTCCTGGCTCCATGCGCTTTTTGCGACTACGCTTCTGCGGTTTTGGCAGGACACTCAGGTGGTACTTCGTACAAATTTGGTCGTTCACGTCCCGGTGGTGCTGCAAGTCTGCTGCGTTTTGGTGGAGTTTCCTGCCGTCTACACAGCTCACCGAGTTGACAATCAGGTGGTTATGCAGGTGGCCGGTATCCACATGGGTGGCGACCAACACTTCAAAGTCCGAGAATTCTTTTTCCGCAAGTTCCACCCCTATGGAGTTGGCCATCTGCGGAAACAGCCGATCCCCCTCCGCAAAAGATTGCACGAAGTGATAAAACTGACGCCCCTCTGTTTTGTGAAAGCGTTTCTTCGTGGTGAGGAATTCGATATAGGAGGACTGGGGCACGCAGTTATGACCCGCCACTAGTGAGATGCCACGCCACTGGGTTTTCTCATCCTGGGCCACATATTGCATCGCGCCTAGCATAGCTCCACGGGTCTGCTTCACGTTACGGATCGCTATGAATGTTGCCACGGTCATTCCACCTCCCAGTAAATTTCCTCCATGAGTCCATAGAGATTCGTGTAAGCCTCGGTGAAATTTTCGGCGTCCACCAGGGTGATGCGGCCCATGTTGGCCAACTTTGTCAGCTGGTTCAAGTTGCGGCCCTGGGCTTTCAGCTCGGATAAAATGGGTGCCAACTCATCCGTCTGTCGGACATTTTTACCCAGGGCGCACTTCACGATGTAGTCGGTGACGGTCATGTTTGCCCGCTGTGCTTTGCGTTCAATGGCAGCTTTTTCAGCTGGGGTCATCCTGGCGGTAAGGATGGCAGTTTTCTTTTTCACGGGCACTTCTCCTTTCCCTTTTTTCTGCTCTCTTTTTCTGCATAATGCCCTTGACCTTGCCCTCCAAAACTCCCCCTGCAGGGGGCCGGGGGGGTGCCGGGCAGTGCCCGGCGAGTGCGGCCGGCGTA
>UQRL01000036.1 GCA_900543555.1 uncultured Oscillospiraceae bacterium
CAGGATCGCGGCTGGCAGACCGTACCAACGCGCTGTGCGCGTGCCGCTAGTAACAGAGGGCTTTGCCCGTCTATGAAATACCCCCGGATTCGCCGGGGGATTTTTATTCTGTGCTCTATTGCCTGCTCATGCCTGGGCAGTTTGCTCTTCCTTTTTTCCATGGAAGGGCAGCAGGGGGGCGGCCTTCCCCACGCAGGTCAGGGAGAGGCGGTGCATGGCCCGGGTGCAGGCCACATACAGCAGGTTCCGGTCAAAGTCCGTGTGATAAGTCTCCCCGTCCACCTGGGGCAGCAGCACCTGGTCGAACTCCAGGCCTTTGGACATCTGGATGGAGAGCACCGTGGCCCCGTTGTGGAAGGCGCTGCTCTCTGGGGTGATAAGCTCCACCCCGGCGCCCCGGGCCTTCAGCTTCTCATAGAGCTCTTTGGCGGCGGAATTGGTGCGGGTGACGATGCCCATGGCGTTGTATTTCCCCTGGTGGAAGGCCTCCACTTGGCGGCAGATTTCCACAAGTTCCTCTTCCTCCGTGGAAAATTCCAACAGCTCTGGGGCGGGGCCGTGGCGTTCCACCGCTTGGAAATCCGCCTGCTTCACGATCTGCTTGGCAAAGTGGATGATCTCCCAGGTGGAGCGGTAGCTCTTTTCCAGGCGCATCAGGGTGGAGCCCTCATAGAATTGGTGGAGCTCCTCCAGGGAATAGGGGCAGTTGGGGTTGATGGACTGGCTGAAGTCCCCCAAGATGGTCTTGGGACATTGGAACAGCCGGTTGAGCACCGCGTATTGGATGGGGCTGTAATCCTGCATCTCGTCGATGACCAGGTGCTTGATGAGCCGGCTCTCCTGCAGCCCGGTGAAAGCCGCCTGCAGATAGAGGTAGGGGTAGACGTCGTTCCACTCCAGCACGCCCTTTTGGAAGGGCTTATACAGCTTGGCCCGTTCCTTGCCCAGCTGGCGGAAGAAAGCCCGGTAGGCCGAAAGGGTGGTTTTCATGGCCAGCATCTTCCGCAGTGCCTGGAAAATGCGGTTGCGGTGGGGCGGTTCTTCCTCCCGCAGGAATTCGTTCTCCAGCCGGGAGTGGATGTCGTCGGCCACCATTTCCAGCCGCTTCATCAGGGGGAAGCGCTTGTACACGTCCACCCGTCCCTGAATCCACTCCGCGGGCACCGTCCAGTCCTTGTACTCGTAGTTTTTAGCTTGGAAAGCAAGCTGAGGAAGCCGGGCGATGAAATCATCCATCAGCTGCACGAATTCCACGGTGGACTTGAAGCGCACCCGCTGCTCCCAGGCGGGGTCGTCCGTCTCCAGAGGGTCCCGGCTACCCACAAAGTCTACCCCGTCCTCCAGCTGCACCAGGGCCAGGTCCTCCAGGCTGGCCTCGAAGATGGGCTCCTCGCCCAGTTCTGGCAGCACGTTGGCGATGTAGTTGCCAAACACCTTGTTGGGGGAGATGATGGTGACGTTCTGGGCCTTGATGGTGTTGCGGAACCGGTACAGCAGAAAGGCCACCCGGTGCAGGGCAATGCTGGTTTTTCCAGAGCCCGCCACGCCCTGGATAATCATGGTGTGGGCCTTCTCATCCCGGATGATCTGGTTCTGCTCTTTCTGGATGGTGGAGATGATGGACTTCATCTTCTCATCGGAGGTGTGGGCCAGCTCCTGCTGGAGGATGTCGTCCTGGATGTTTTGAGAGCTGTCAAAGGCGTACTCCATCTCGCCGTTTGTAATTTTAAACTGGCGCTTCAAGGTGAGGGCGCCCTCCGTGTGGCCCTGGGGGGCGTCGTAGAAGGCGGGGCCCAGCTCAAAGTCGTAGAACATGCTGGCCACCGGGGAGCGCCAGTCGATGACATAGAGCTGCTGCTGGTAGCGGAAGGCGTAAAGCCCGATGTAATAGGGGTTTGCGAGCTCCTCCCCCTGGGGGCGGAAATCGATGCGGGCGAAATAGGGAGAGGCTTTTGTCTTTTGCAGCCGGTCCCGGTACACCACCGCAGAGGCGCCCCGGTTGTCGATTTGCCCCATAAGCATGCGGGTCTGGAACATCTCCTTGGGGTCGCCCTCACCGTGGGTGCTGGCTATGTATTCCTGTGCCTCCCGGTACTCTTCGTCCATTCTCTCCACAGAGAGCTGGGCCTCTTCCAACTCTGCGTTGACCATTTTCAAAATGTCCGCCAGGTGGGCAAGCTCCTCCGGTGGGATGGCTTGCTGCGGCTGTTTTTCCTGTTCCATTAGGGCGGCCTCCTTTGCTGTTTGCTATTTCAGTGACAATAGAAAGTATAGCAGAAAATGAAAAAAAGACTAGACTTATTTTTCTGGCTGTGGTATGTTATATACTAGATGTACCCAAAAAGGGATTTTTGGGGCCTCTGAAAAAGAGAAAAGGGTCAGCGTAAGGCCGCCTGGCGGTTGCCGGGGGCACAAGGCTGCTGGATGGGATAGGTGGAAGCGGCGGCAAGCCGCTTTTTTCTTTTCCCCGGCCGGCGGCCCGGGCCTGCGCGGCCATTCCATAAAAAATGTAAGAAAGGGGGCGGCGCTTGTGGGAAAGCGGGTCCTTATCACCTGCTGCACGCCCTATCAGCTGCTGGTGGCTGCCCAGGTGCTTTACGCCTATTACCCGGATTGCCAGGCCGACCTGATCGTCACCGACCAGATGAGCGGCTCCCGGAAGGTCTTCGAGGCCTGCCGGGATTCCGGCAGGTTTGGCCATGTGTACTATTTGGAGGAGAAGCGCCTGAACAACCTTCCCCGGGGGGAGAACCTGAAAAACATCGTAAAGGGGGCGCTTTTCCCCCAGGGCCTGTTGGAGGATTTTCTGCGCCTGGAGCAGGCCTATGACGTGTTCCTGTTCTCCAACATCTCCCTGATGAACCAGTACCTGATCCTGGGGCTGAAGCGGAAGAACCCCCAGGTGCGGTGGTTCCTGTTCGAGGACGGGGCCAGCACCTACTCCAGCCAAGTGGGGGGGCTGGTGCTCTCCGCTTCCCCAAAGGTGCGCATGCAGCTCTACGCGGTGCAGAAGCTCTCAGGGGTGTATCTCTTCCACCCGGAGGAGCTCTCCTGGAAGGCCCCCTGCCCGGTGTACGGCCTGCCGGGGAAGTACGCGCCGGAGACGCTGGCCTTCCTGAACCGGGCCTTTCAGTATGACAGCATGCCGGACCGCTACGACCGGCCGGTGCTTTTCTTTGAGGAGTCCTACCCCTGCGACGGGGTGGAGATTGGGGACGTGGCCCTGATGGACCGGGTGGCGGAGCTGGTGGGGAAGGAGAACATCTTTGTGAAGATCCACCCCCGCAACCGGGAGAACCGGTTTGAACAGGCGGGCTACGCCACCAACCGGGATACCGCTATGCCCTGGGAGCTCATTGTCCTGAACAGCTCTTTCGAGCGCACCCTGTTTATGACCGTGGGCTCTTCCGCCGCCACCAACCCCTATACCATCTTCGGCATCCCCGCCAAGGTGGTGTTCCTCTGCGAACTGGTGGAGGACAAGTCCAAGCTGCGCAACGGCGTGCTGGACCAGACCAAGAAAGTCTGCCGGGACCGGCCAGACCTGTTCTTCTTCCCCAAGACCTGGGAGGAAGCAGAGGCCCTCATCCCCCGGCTGCTGAAGGAAAACCGGGGATAAGGCCCCGTCTCTGTGGAAAGCTAAGGAGGAATTTACAGATGAAAACTGTGGCTGTTGTGCCCATGAAGTTGAATAACCGCCGCCTGCCCCAAAAGAACACCAAGCCCTTTACCAACGGCAAGCCCCTGTGCTGGTACATCCTCTCCACCCTGCTGCAGGTGCGGGGCGTGGAGGAGGTCTACGTCTACTGCAGCAACCCGGAGATCCAGGAGTTTTTGCCCGAAGGGGTGAAGTACCTCCGCCGGGGGGAGGACCTGGACCAGGACACCACCAAGATGAACGAGGTCTTGCAGCGCTTTGCCGCTGATGTGCCCGCCGACGTGTATGTGATGACCCACACCACCGCCCCCTTTGTGAAGAGGGAGTCCATTGAGAAGGGGCTGGATGCGGTGCTCAGCGGGGAGTACGACTCCGCCTTTGCCGTGAAGGAGCTGCGGGACTTCCTGTGGAAGGACGGCAAGCCCTTCAACTACCAGCTGGACGCCATCCCCCGCACCCAGGACCTGCCCCCCCTCTATGAGGAGACCAGCGGGTTCTACATCTACAAGGCCGGGGTGATGACAGAACTGGGCCGCCGCATCGGCGACAGGCCCAAGCTCATCACCGTCAGCGAGGTGGAGAGCTGCGATATCGACGAGGCTGAGGATTTCTACATCGCCGACGCCATCTACAACTACCAGCTGCAATTTGGAAAGGGGGAGACCCAGTGAAGGAGATCCGCGTATTGGACTGCACCCTCCGGGACGGGGGCTACTGCAACGACTGCCAGTTTGGCTTTGAGAACACCAAGTTCATCATCGACAGCCTGCTCCGGTCCGGGGTGGACATCATCGAGTGCGGCTTCCTCACCCAAAAAGTGGCGTACAAGCAGGGTGTAACCCGCTTCAACACCCTGGAACAGGTGAAGGAGGTGCTCCCCCAGGACCGCCAGGGCAAGACCTTTGTCATCCTGATGGATTACGGCGCCTGCGATGTGGAGACTATCCCGGACTGGGACGGCTCCTCTGTGGACGGCATCCGGGTGACCTTCCACAAAAAGGACATGCTGCCCGCTCTGGAGCAGTGCCGCCGCTTGAAGGAAAAGGGGTACAAGACCTTTCTGCAGCCCATGGTGGCCCTGCGCTACACAGACGCGGAGTACCTGGAGCTCATCCGCCTGGCCAATGAAGTGGGCCCCTACGCCTTCTATTTGGTGGACAGCTTTGGCACCATGAAGCGCAAGGATATGCTCCGGTTCTTCTACATGATTGAGCACAACCTGCGGGAGGATATTGTCATTGGGTTCCACTCCCACAACAACCTGCAGCTGGCCTACGCCAACGCCCAAACCTTGGTGGACCTGCAGACCAGCCGTTCCCTCATCCTGGACTCCAGCATTATGGGCATGGGGCGGGGAGCCGGTAACTTGAACAGCGAGCTGTTTTTGGAATACCTCAACGACAACGCTGGGGGGCAGTACCGGGTCAAGCCCCTGCTGCGGGTCATTGACCGGGTGCTGAATGACTTTTACCAGCAGAACCAGTGGGGATACTCTCTTCCCAACTACCTTTCCGCCAGCCACAACGCCCACCCCAACTATGCCCTATTCCTCACGGAGAAGAACACCCTCACGGTAGAGGATATTGATAAGATCTTCGACGCCATGGCTCCGGAAAAGCGGGGCAGCTTTGACCGGTCCTATGCCCAGGAGCTGTATCTGCAGTATATGGAACGGAATGGAGGCGGGGCTTCCCTGGCCCAGCTGAAAGAGGCCCTCTCTGGCAAGCGGGCCCTGGTCATCGCCCCGGGGAAAAGCGCCGGGGTGGAGGCAGAGAAGATCGCCGCCTTCGCCGGGGAGGAGAATGTGGTCTCCATCGGCGTGAACTTCGATTACCCTGGCTGCCGGACGGACTATATCTTCCTGAGCAACCTGCGCCGCCAGGAGGAGCTGGGCGCGGGGAAGGAGGAGCGGCTCATCGTCACCTCCAACATCCCGGAGAAAGGGGCCCGCTGCCGGGTGGATTACGCCTCTCTGCTGAACCCGGTGGACGCCGTGAAGGACAACGCCGGGCTGATGCTCCTCAAGCTCTTGATCCAGCTGGGGGTGAAGGAGATCTGGCTGGCGGGCATGGACGGCTACTCCCACATTGCCAGCGAGAACTATGCCCAAGAGGACATGCGCATGACCGCCAAGATCCAAACCCTGGACGCCATGAACCAGGGCATGTGCCAAGTGCTGCGGGAGCTTTCCCAGCAGGCGGACATTCGCTTTTTGACCACGCCCAAGTATGTGACCCTTGGGTAATTTGGGAAAGGGGAAGATAAAAATGACCCAACAGGAACGGGTGGCCCGCTGTGTTGCCGCCATTCGGGAAAAGACAGGGTTCGCGCCCCGCACGGCGCTCATCCTGGGCTCCGGCCTGGGGGCCTTTGGAGAGCGCCTGCGCTTAGAGGCGGCGGTGGAGTACAAGGACCTCCCCGGCTTTCCCGTGTCCACGGTGCCGGGTCACCAGGGAAGGTTCCTCTTCGGTTTTGCGGGGGAGGAGCCGGTGGTGGCCATGCAGGGCCGGGTCCACTACTACGAGGGCTATCCCATGGAGGACGTGGTGCTGCCCACCCGGGTTATGGCGGCCCTGGGCGCCCAGCGCCTGGTGCTGACCAACGCCGCGGGAGGCATCGGCCCGGACCTGGCCCCGGGGGACCTGATGCTGCTGACGGACCACATCGCCAGCTTTGTGCCCTCCCCGCTGATCGGGCCCAACGAGGAGGCCTTTGGCCCCCGGTTCCCGGATATGACGGCGGTGTACTCCCCCCGGCTGCGGGAGAAGGCCCTGGCCGCGGCGGAGAGGCGGAACATCCCCCTAAAGCAGGGGGTCTACTTGCAGACCACGGGCCCGCAGTACGAGACCCCGGCGGAGATCCGCATGTTCGCCGCCCTGGGGGCCAATGCCGTGGGCATGAGCACCGCCTGCGAGGCCATCGCCGCCCGGCACCTGGGGCTGGAGGTCTGCGGCATCAGCTGTGTCACCAATCTGGCCGCCGGGCTGGGAGGGGAGCCCCTCTCCCATGCCGAGGTCCAGGAGACCGCCGACAGGGTGGCCCAGCAGTTCCAAGACCTGGTGTGGGAGTTGCTTTCCACCATAGAAGAGTGAAAAATCCCCTCGAAGCTGTGAACCGATTTCTGGACCGGTCCGCGGCTTCGAGGGGTGTTTTATTGAGGTGGGCGGGTCCGCTGCTTGAAGTACCGGATGCCCCACACCAGGAAATAGATCACCAAAAGGAGCAGGTACAGTAAAAAGCACAGCCAAAGCCCCTGGACCAGGAGGATCAGCGCCAGGGAGGGGGCATTGCCCAGCCGCCACAGGGCCAAGGCGGCAAAAACCACCAGCTCCACCGGCAGGAGAAACAGCCAGAGCCGCCGTTTGAGGAGCGCTCTCAGGGAGGGCGCGGTGGGGGAAGGCTCTGCCGGAGCGGAGGGCTCTTCCTTGGGGACGGGGCCCTCCAGCCCTCGGGCTGGGTCCAGCAGGGTGTCGAGGGACACGCCCAGAACTTCCCCCAGGGGAAGCAGGTTGGCGGTCTCCGGCAGGGACTCGTCCAGCTCCCAGCGGGACACCGCCTGCCGGGAGACCCCCAGGCGCTGGGCCAGCTGTTCCTGGGTCAGTCCCCGCTGTTTCCGCAAAGCCTGTATCTTTTGTCCTGTGGTCATAAAGGCACCTCCTTTTTCCTATCCCCAGTATAACAAAACCCCCGGCCGCGCGCCACCGCTTTCAGCGGGAAACCGCGCAACCGGGAGTTGCGTTTTTCAGTTTTAAGGGGTTACGGCTGGAAGTAGAAGGAGACCACCTGCTCGCCGCCGTTGATGAACACCTCACAGGTGTGGGTGTCGGTGAAGATCTTCACGTCCTTCACTTCGCAGGCGGGGCGCTCCAGCAGGATCTTCTTGCCGTCGGTAACCTGGAACAGCCAGGGGCCCTTCTTCACATGGGGGTCCTCTTCCACCAGCAGGGAAGCGGCCTCTTCCACGGGCTCAAAGCACAGCTTGCCATTCTTCAGAGAGGCCACGCGGGGCAGGGTCAGGCAGCCGCAGCGCACCCCGTCCGTGTCTTCAGGCTGGCCCCAGGGGGTCATCCAGGCCATGACAATGCGCCGGCCCTTCTCATCCTCAAAGCTCTGGGGAGCGTAGTAGTTGGGGCCGATTTCCGGCTTCTGCACGCTCTCTGCGGTGAAGTGTTCGCCGTCAAAGGTGCCCACCACATACTGAACGGTCTGGGGCTGGTCCATACGGGAGAAGCACAGCACCCACTTGTCCTCCAGGGGATACAGGTCGGGGCACTCCAGCACGGGGCCCATTTCCCGGGTCTCAAAGATGGGGCCCACATACTCCCAGTTGTACAGGTCGCTGGACTTGTACAGAAGGACAGCGGCGTAGCCCTCATGCCCGGTGCCGCACACCATGCGGTAGGTGCCGTCGGTCCACTCGAAGACCTTGGGGTCGCGGAAGTCCCGCCCGGTGGGGTCCACGGGGCGCTCGTCGATGATGGGGTTGCCCTCGTACTTTTTCAGGGTGATGCCGTCCTCAGAGGTGGCCAGGCACTGGGTCTGTACATCGCCGTCTCCCACGGCAGTGTAGAAGAAATAGGCCTTGCCGTCCTTGATGAAGGCAGAACCGGAGAAGCAGCCGCCGGTGCTCTCATAGGACTGGTCGGGGGTCAGGCCCATGGGCTGTTCTTCCCAATGGATCAGGTCATCACTGGTAACGTGGGCCCAATAAAGAGGGGCTGTCCACACAGTGGCGTTGGGGTAATGCTGGAAAAAGGCATGGTACTTTCCGTTGAAATAGCAGAGGCCATTGGGGTCGTTCAGCCAGCCCTTTTCAGGCTCTACATGATACTGCAGCTTGGGTAACATTTTTACAAAGCACGCTCCTTTAAGTAGATTGTAGTGTTTGGGGAAGGTGTTTTGAAGTGCGTGAGCGCCCGCTCCTTCCAAGCAAAAAGCTCCGGGAAAAACCCTCCCGAAGAGGCGTCCCACCATTTCTTATCATAGCGCAGGATGAAAAAATTTACAAGAGGAGAAGTTGGCCTTTTAGGAAATTTGCCTCATTTTTTTCGTGGGTGACCAGGATGACGGTGCGGCCTTGGGTGCGTTTTTGAAAATATTCCATGGCCCGGCCCTTTGTCCCCTCATCCAGGCCCTTGAAGGGCTCGTCGCAGAAGAGCACGTCATAGGGGGCGCACAGGGCCCGCAGGATGGCCACCCGGCGCTTCATCCCCCCAGAGAGGGTGCGCACCGGCTGGCGCAGGCTGTCCCCCAGGCCCAGGTCCCGGAGCATGGCCTCCGCCTCCTCCCTGGTGAGGGTGGGATTCACCAGCCGCAGGTTGGAGACCGCCCCGGCGTTCTCGCACAGCCGGTCCTCCTGGAAGACGGCGGATTTCCTGCGGCCTTCCATACCCAGTACCCTGCCGCTGTCCGGCTGCTCCAGCCCTAGCAGAAGAGACAGCAGGGTGGTCTTGCCGCAGCCCGAGGGTCCCATCACGCAGGTCAGCTCCCCTTCTGGGAAAACGTGGGAGAAGTTTTGAAGCACCTGCTTTTCCCCAAAAGACTTGCTCACGTTTTGCAGTTCAATGGCCATAGACGCCCCTCCTTTCAGTTCTGTTCCAGCCGGGCCACCAGGCGGTCCAACAGGAAGAGAAACAGCTTTTCAAACACCAGGCTTACCAGCACGATCACCACCGTCCAGGCGAACAAGTCCGGGGTGTTGAGGTAGACCTTGGCCTCGTACAGGCGCTCGCCGATGGAGCCGTCCGGAAGGCCGATGACCTCCGCGGCCACACCGGCCTTCCAGCACAGCCCCAGCCCCACCGCGCAGGCGGAGCGGAAGAAGGGCGCCACCTGGGGCAGGTAGAGGTAGCGCAGCCGCCGGGGGAAGGGGACCTCAAACACATCGGCCATCTCCGTCAGCTTTTTGTCCATGCTGGAAATGCCCCCCAGCACGTTGGAGTAGACAATGGGCATCACCATCAAAAAGGAGATGACCACCGAAAGGTTTCGGGAGGGCACCCAGATGAGCACCAGGATGATGAAGGAGGCCACAGGGATGGACTTGACCACGCCCATCAGCGGGGCGGTCAGGTCCCGCACCGGCCCAAACCGGGAGGAAAGCACTCCCAGGGCTGTGCCCGCCAGGCAGGCCAGCAGAAAGCCCAGGGTAATGCGCCAGAAGGAGAAGAGGATGGCGCCCCAAAAATCCCAGTGGGGGACCAGCTCCACCAGGCGGAGCATAACAGAAACAGGAGATACCAAAAGGATCTCCTGTCCCAATGCCATGGCGCCCAGCTGCCAGACGATGAGCCACACGGCCACCGCCCACAGCCGCACACCCGGCCGCTTCTTCTGTTTTTGCCCCTTACCCAAGGTAGTAGAAATCATCCGCAGGCAGCTGGCCGCCCACAGCCTTGGGGTTCTGGTCCATCAGGGTTTGGAGATAGGCAGAGAGCTTTGCCTGCATCTCGTCACCGGCAATAAAGGTGATGTTGCACTCCGGCAGGGCCTTCTGGGCCACGGCCTCGGGCACGATGTCATACTCGCCGATGAGCTTGGCGGCGCCCTCCACCTCTTCGTTGGCGTAGGTCACCGACTTCTCGTACAGGGAGAGGAAGACGCTCACCAGCTGGGGGTTCTGCTCCACAAAGTCCTTGCGGGCCACCACCACGCCGGTGATGAGGGTGGCGTCGCTGCCGCTTTCCGAGGCCAGCTTCTCCCACTCCTCGGTCATGTCCAGGGCCACCCGCAGGTTCTCGTTCTGGGTCTGGGCAGTGGTGACGAAGGGCTGGGGCAGCATGGCAATGGCGTTCTCTGTGGCGGCCAGAGAGGCCACGCACTCAGAGTGCTCGCTCTTCCACTCGATGGTCACGTCGGTCTCCGGGTCGATGCCGTTTTGGGTGAGCATGTAGTTCAGGGCGTACTCCGGGGTGGAACCCTTGCCGGAGGCGAAGATGGTCTTGCCCTTCAGGTCCTCCACAGAGTGGACGGTGTCGCCGTTTTCCACGATGTACAGCACACCCAGGGTGTTGATGGCCAGCACCTGCACCTGGCCCTCGGTGTTGTTGTACAGCACGCTTGCCAGGTTGGCGGGCACCGCGGCGATGTCCAGCTCGCCCTGCACCAGCTTAGGGGTGATCTCATCGGCAGAGGCGTAGATGTTGAAATCGAAGGTGGGCTGGTCTTTCTGGGAGTCATCGCTCATCATCTTCACCATGCCCATGGCCGTGGGGCCCTTCAGGGCTGCCACCGTGGCGGTGCCCAGGTCAGAGGTGTCCACATCGGAGGCCTCGCTCACGCCGGAGGCAACGCTGCTTTCCGAGCCCTCCCCGGAAGAAGAGGCGCTCTCCAGGCTGGAGGCAGCCCCTTCTACGGAAGAGGACACGCTGCTCTCCGAGGTGGAAGAGCTTTCAGAAGCGGCGGAGGAGCTCCCCGCTCCGTTGGTACTGCAGCCGAACAAAGCCAGGCACAGGGCCAGGGCTAGTGTTAAAGACAAAATACGTTTCATTACAGAATCAGGTCCTTTCTATTGACGCAAAACTTTTTACAAGAAATGCCGCGCGGCCCGGCAGCCGGTGGGGGCCAGGCCGGCGGTGCAGTTAGGATTATACAACTCTTCTGTGGAAAATGCAAGCCTACCCTTGACTTTGCCCCGGCGCCACCGTAAGCTTAGGAATATAGAAAGACCGGAAGCGGCGGGGCTTCCGGTCCAGCGCGGCGTATGGAATGCTCAGTTTTAGGCAAGGCGGTTCATGCGCACCAGGTCTTCCCCGGCGGGCACGGGGCCGGTCCGCAGCAGCTCCATAGCCCAGCCCTCCCGATTGCTGCAAAACACAAAGGGCGTGGCCAGGGAGCAGCCCTGTTCCGCCATGACCTGGGTGTCAAAAGAGAGGAGCTTGTCCCCCCGGCGCACCTGGCTGCCCACCTGGACGAACAGCTGGAAGCCCTGGCCCTCCAGGCGGTTGGTGTCCAGCCCCACATGGATGAGGAACTTCACACCCTCTGGCGTCTCCATGCCCAGGGCGTGCTTAGTGGAGAGGATGAATTCCACCCGTCCGTCCGCGGGGGCAAACAGGATGCTCCCCTCTGGCTGGATGACCACCCCCGGCCCCAGCAGCCCCTGGGCAAAGGTGGGGTCGGCGCATTGGGAGATAGGGGCCACCTCCCCTGCGATGGGGCAGCCGAACACAACGGAAGCATGGGGGAACGCAGCGCTCATAGAGGGGCTCCTTTCTGCAAAAACAAAAGACAGCTTTACAAACGGTTTAGAAACATGTGATTTGTTTACAAAAAATATTCTAAATTTCTGTATTTCTATAGATTTCAACTATCTCTATTGTATGGAGCTAAGAGGCAAAAGTCAAGGGGTTTCAAAGATTTAACAAGGGCCCGCGGAAAGGGAAATTTTTTGCGCCCGCGCCTGTAAGAAAACAGGCGGGGGAAAAGTCTAATGGGCAAAAGGAAGGGAAGAGGAGGGAGAGCCGTGAAGAAAAGCGAAAAGCAGGAGAAGGCCTTGGTCAAGAAGGCCATGCGGGGCAGCCCCAAGGCCTTTGGGGACCTGATCGAGGCGCAGCAGGAATACCTCTACCGCATGGCGTACCTCTATGTCCGCCAAGAGGCCGACGCCCTGGACGTGGTGCAGGAGAGCATCTTGAAGGCCTATAAAAGCCTGAAGACCCTGCGGGAACCGGAGTATTTCCGCACCTGGCTGACTAAAATCCTCATCAACACCGCCCAGGACCTGCTGCGAAAGCGAAAGCCGGAGGCCTCTCTGGCAGAGGGGCCGGACCTGCCCGCTCCCGAAGGGATGAGTCCGGAAGAGCGCATGGACCTGCACTGGGCCGTGGCCCAGCTTCCGGAGAAGTACCAGGATGTGGTGAAGCTGAAATACTTCGACGGCTGCACCATCCGAGAGATCAGCCAGGCCACCGGCATGCCTGAGGGGACCGTCTCCGTCTATCTGCGGCGGGCCATTGGCAGGCTGCAAGTTTTGTTGAAGGAGGAAGCGGTATGCGAGAGAAAGTAAATGAAATCCAAATTTCTATTCCCGAAGAGCTGGGCGCCCGCGTGGGGGCTGCCCTGGGAGAAGTCCGCCGCCTGCATCGGAAGCGTGTCCTGCGCCGGGCGGGGGCTGTGATGGGCAGTTTTGTAGCGGTGGTGGGCGTGATGCTGGGCATGGCCGCCGTGAACCCCGCCATGGCCTCCCAAATCCCCCTGGTGGGGGACTGGCTGGGCAGCCTGTTCTACCAGGCCAACTATGACAGCAAGGTGGGAGCAGGAGGAGCTTTTGTGGAGACCTATGGAGCCATGGAGGACGTGAATGTGTCCGCCGCCAGCGGAGAGTGGCAGGTGACCTTTGGAGAGGGTTACACGGACGGCACCTCTCTGGTGGTGTCTATGGAGCTGACAGGCCCCCAGGAACTGCTGGAGCAGTACCGCTGTGTCTGGGTCGATCCCGAGGGCCAGACTGCCGCTGTCAATGGGGAGGCCGCCCAGATGGAGGGCGTCAACGCCTTTGTGGAGCGGGACGGCAAATGGACCTCCACCATGACGGTGCAGGTGCCTGAGTCCCAGCAGGAGGCGGACTCTATGCAGGTGGATGTGATCTTGACCGGCCTGACTGGAGAAATCTATGATGAAGCCGCCGCGGAGCAGGCCGCCCAGGACCAGATGGACCGGCTGGAGTGGGAATCCAATGAAGAAACTGCCGGCGCCTCCTATCCGGGGGAGGCAGCCCCCGACCCGCTCACCTATGAGGAGGTGGGAGAGAGCTTCTCTGTCAGCTTCACCCTGCCGGTGGACCGGGAACACGGCTACAGCTTTACCTGCCAGGCGGAGCAGAACGGCGCCCAGGTACTGGCGGTGTCCGGCACCCCCACCCAGACGGTCATCACCGTGGAGAAGCCCTTCTGGGGGCTGGGCGACAGCATTGTGGAGACACAGGTCCCGGCCTTGGGAACGCCTGTGCTGGTGCTGCCGGACGGCACGGAGCTTTCCTGTAACTTTGACCGCAGCCGTGACTTGGGCGGTTACGACTATCAGGCCACGGAGACCCAGACGGCCGACCTGTACTTTGACGGCCTGCCCCAGGGAGTCACCCAAGCGGAACTGCAATTCCGCCAGACGGAGCCCCACGCCTACAACGAGACTCCCGTGGAGACCGTTTTGGCCGCCTTCACCATCAATCTGACCAACGGAACGGTGGTCCCCAGCCCGGACTGAGGAAACCGCTGTTGCAAGCAAAAAGGACTGCCGCAGACCGCGGCAGTCCTTTTTATATTTCTCGTAAATGAAACTGTTTTGACAGCTTTGATTTGCTGGGTTTTCTGTGCTAAAATGAACGTAGTATTTAAGTTTTCATTTTTACTGATGGTAGCCATTCCGTAACTTGCCAAGCAAAAACGGCAAAGTCCTATGATAGCGATGGTTCATGGAATGAAAAATCGCAGAAAAGAACTCAATGCTAGGTGATCTATATGAAGAAGAAATCAATGCGGATCAAAGCGGCGCTATGGATAGGCCTGGCAGTCGCGGCGGTTCTGAGTATCGTCATGTTTGTTTTCTGGTGGAACTCTCAGCCAGCTCATGTTTTTCCATATTGGAGCGATGAGATATCCGAAGAGCCAGGTCAAAATGGTCTCGACCTTTCCATTCAAGTGACTCGTAATGCAGACGGCTCTGGCGAGGTCTCCTATTTCTATGAGAATCATACCTCTGAGCCGTTAGGTTGTAGTACGAGAGATATCGTGGATACATGGATCGACTACCTGTACGAAGGCGGTTATCACAAAGTTACTGGCTTCAAAGGAACGGTCAGCTTCCCCGCTTCCGGTACGTCGGGGGTGGAACAGGTGAGACCTGGCGATGTGTATTCCGGTGTTAAAGAACTGCCAAAAGGGACGCTGCTCCTATCGGGGCAGTACCGGTTCTGCGCGAAAGACATAGGCTGGGTAGAGTTTTATGTGGAGAATGGCGAGGTTCATATATCAGAATAGCGGATGCTTTCCATACAAAAAAGTCAAGTGATATCCAAGTTCACTCTTTCAGGAGAAGTGATCGAAAGCGAAAAGAGCCCCGGGTCCGGGGCTCTTTTCCTTTGCTTATTTTTCGCAGTTCTCCCGTAGCAGAGCCAGCAGCTCCTCCAAAGGCGGGGAGAGGGCCTTTTGCTTGTGGAGGGCGCAGAAGTACTGGCGGAAAAACCGGGAGCCAGGGACCTTCAACGGCAGAAGGGCCCCTGTCTCCAGTTCCCTCCGGGCCAGGGAGGGGGAGAGGATGAGCACTCCCAGCCCCGCCCGGGCCGCCTCGATCAGGGCGGTGGAGCTGACGCTTTCCAAAAAGGGCTGGGGTGAGAGGCTGTGTTCCTCGAACACCCGGTCCACCGAGCGCCGGGTGCCGCTGCCCCGCTCCCGCAGCAAGAGGGGGAGGGCCGCCAGCTCCTCCAAGGACTGGGGGCGGTGGGGGAAGGCGGGCGCGCAGAGCACGGCCATGTCCTCCTGGAACAGGGGCTGGACCCGCAGGTGCTGGGAGAAGGTCACGTTGTCCACCAGGCCCACATCCAGGCGGTTTTCCAGCAGCAGCCGTTCGATGCCGTCAGAGTTTCCCACCAGGGCGGAAAGCTCCACCTGGGGGCACTTCCGCCGGAACTGGGCCAGCACCCTGGGGAGCCGGGTGGCCCCAAAAGTGACGTTCGCCCCCACCCGCAGCCGGTAGGGGGCCTTCCGCAGCTGGTCCTCCGCCTGCTGAAAGCCCCGCAGTACCTCTTGGGCTGTGGAGAGCAGGGCGCGCCCGGCCTCGGTCATATAGATGCGGCGGTTCATCCGCTCAAAGAGCCGCACCCCATAGTGCTCTTCCAGCTCCTTGACGGCCAGGCTCACCGTGGGCTGGGTAGTGTTCAGGGCCTCAGCCGCCTTGGAAAAGCTCATTTGGCGGCAGACCTCTGTGAATATGGTGAAATGGCGTTTTGTCATATCCGTCCCTCACTCTTATACTAAACTCAATATGAATTTTATTTTAACATACGGATTGAAAAATAGAAACCCCCGGCGTAGAATAAGGGCAGAACTTTGAGAGGGGCAGTGTGATGGAGCGGAGAAAAGCGGGCCTGTGCCTAAAGCTGTTTCTGAAATTTTTGAAGATCGGGGCGTTTACCTTTGGGGGCGGCTATGCCATGATCCCCCTGATCCGCAGGGAGATCGCCCTGCGGGAGGGATGGATTGAGGACAAGGACATTTTGGATATCCTGGCGGTCAGTGAGAGCACCCCGGGGCCCATTGCCGTGAACACCGCCACCTTTGTGGGCTACCGGCTGGCGGGTCCCTGGGGTGCGGCGGCCGCCACGGTGGGGGTGGTGCTGCCCAGCTTTGTCATCATCTTTGCCCTGAGCTTCGTGCTGCGCCAGTTTGAAGAGCTGCCCGCCGTGCGGTACGCCTTCTGGGGCATTCGGGTGGCGGTGGCGGCCCTGGTGTGCAGCGCTTTGGTCTCCATGGCCAAGGAGTGCCCCTGGAACATCGTGTCCTATATCCTGGCGGCAGGGGCATTCCTTCTGGTGGGATTTTTCGGGGCCAACTCCATTTTGGTGCTCATCGCCTGCGCCCTCATTGGCTTGGCGGCCTCCAAGCTGAAGATTGGGGGGATGAAGCTGTGATCTTTCTTGAGCTGTTTTTCACTTTCCTCAAGATTGGCGCCTTCACTTTCGGCGGGGGTTACGCTATGCTGCCCCTTATCCAGCAGGAGGTGGTCTCCCATCAGTGGATGACCTTGGAGCAGCTGGTCAACTTCATCGCTGTGTCTGAAAGCACCCCCGGGCCTCTGGCGGTAAACCTTTCCACCTATGTGGGCGCAGAGACAGGGGGCCTTCTGGGGGCGTTGTGCGCGACTTTTGGCGTGGTGCTGCCCAGCTTTGTCATTATCCTAGTTGTGGCCAAATTCTACCAAGCCTTTCAGAGCAATACCATTGTCAAAGGCTGCATGAACGGCCTGCGTCCCACCGTGGTGGGGATGATTGGGGCCTCTCTGCTCTCTGTGGCGGCCTCCGCCTTCCCGGCTTCGGGAGGTGTTCTTCAGTGGGGGCTGGCGGGAGTGCTGCTGGCGGCCATCCTTATCGCCCACTGGAAAAAAGTCCACCCCATCCTGCTGATCGCCGCCTCGGCCGTGGCGGGCATTGCCGCCGGATATGCTGGGCTGCTGCCGGGGGTGTGAAGAGGCCCACGGGAGGACGTGGGAAGCGCCGGCATCTTGAAACGCAAAAAAGAAGGGCTGTCCCAGGGGGGATGGCCCTTCTTTTTGCCCTGCCCTTTTACAGGGCTTTCTCCAAGGCGTCAATTACAGTTTGCAGCGCCTTGATGCGCGCGTATTTTTTGTCCACAGACTCCAGAATGTGCCAGGGGGCGTAAGTGGTGCTGGTCTTTTGGAGCATCTCGTCCACGGCTTGCTCGTACAGATCCCACTTCTCCCGGTTGCGCCAGTCCTCGTCGGTGATTTTCCACTGCTTGGAGGGGGTGTTCTGCCGGTCGGTAAAACGGGCAAGCTGGGTGTCCTTGTCGATCTGCACCCAGAACTTCAGGATGACAGCGCCCCAGTTGTGCAGTTCCTGCTCGAACTCGTTCATCTCGTAATAGGCCCGCTGCCAGTCGTTTTCCGAGCAGAAGCCTTCCAGCCGTTCCACCATCACCCGGCCGTACCAGCTGCGGTCGAAAATGGCAATGTGGCCGTCCTTGGGCAGGCGGGTCCAGAAGCGCCACAAATAGTGGCGGGCTTTTTCCTTGGGCTCTGGGCTGGCAATGGGATGTACCTCAAACCCCCGGGGGTCCAGGGCCCCCGTAAGGCGCTTGATGTTGCCGCCCTTTCCGGCGGCGTCCCAGCCCTCATAGACGATGACCACCGGCACCCGCTTGCGGTACAGCCGGTTGTGCAGGTGCCCCAGCTTTTCCTGCAGCAGGCGGAGCTGCAGCTTGTACTCCTCCTCGCTGATGGTCTTGTCCAGGGGCACGTCCTTCAGCTTGGGCATTTTGATGAGGGGGAACACGTTTTGCAGCAGGGGCACAGCCAGGCTCTCGTTGTGCAGGGCGGTGTCAATGCCCATGCACATGGTCTCCAGCACCTGCAGCTCCGCGAATTTTTTCGATTTGGAGTCGATGACGTACCAGGGGGCGCTGGGGGTGTTGGTGTCATCCAGATAGCGGTCGAAGGCCTCCAGGCAGTCGTCGTAGTGATGGTTTTGCCACAGGTCCCCCTTGCTGACCCGCCAGGCGGTGTCCTTGTCCGCCTGCAGGCGCTGGATGCGGCTGGCCTGCTCTTTCTTGCTGATGTGGAAGAAAAACTTCAGCACCAGATAGCCGTTGTCCGTCAAGGTGCGCTCAAAGCGTTTCACGCTGTCCACCCGCTGGGCGTAGGTTTTGTCATCCAGCGCGCCAGAGAGCTTTTCCTCCATAATCTGGTTCATCCAGCCAGAGTCCAGAAGGGTGAACTTCCCGGCCTCGGGGATCTTTTCAAAAAAGCGGTACAGAAAAGGCTTGCGAGCCTCCTCCTCTGTGGGGGTGGCGGGCATGGTAAAGACCTTGAAAAAGCGGGGGTCGATGTTCTTGATGATCTGGCCGATGGCGCTGCCCTTTCCGGCGGCGCCCCATCCCTCGATGAGCACCAGCACCGGCAGCTTGCGGTCTTTCAGCTTCATCTGCTGGCTTTCCAGCTTTTCCTGGGCGGCCTTCAGCCGCTGTTTCAGCTCGTCACCCTCCGGCTTTTCCGGACGGATCCAATTTTTCAGCATTGACAGTCACCTCGTGTCCGGGCCCGGCCCGGGAATATATACCGCTATTATACCAAATTTTTCCTGAGATGACAGCTCTTTTGTGAGAATTTCTTGAAAAACTTTTTCTATACTGCTGGATACCCCGGGGAAGGGGGACGGCCGGGGCCCCTTACCGCCCTTTCTGTACCGCGTGGATGGCCTCCATCACAGCGCCGCGGAACCCCCGGCGCTCCAGCTCGGCCACCCCTAAAATGGTGGTTCCCCCGGGGGAGCATACGGCGTCCTTCATGGCGCCGGGGTGCTCTCCTGTCTCCAGGTGGAGCTTGCCGGCGCCCGCCAGCATTTGGGCGGCCAAGCGGTAGGCAAGCTCCCGGGGCAGGCCGTGAAAGACCCCCGCATCCCCCAGGGCCTCCAGGAACATGGCGGCGTAGGCGGGGCCGCAGCCGGAGAGGGTGCCTGCAATGCCCATCTGGGAAGAGGGCACAGTCTCCACGGTGCCCAAGGGGGCCAGCAGTTCCTTGACCTGGGCCAGCTCCTGAGAGGTGAGGGAGCTTTCCTCCTCCAGCAGCACCACGCCCTCCCCCACGGAGACCGGTGTGTTGGGCATGACGCTCAGGTGGTGGACCCCGGCGGGAAGAATTTTCTCAAACCGGGCAAAATCCCAGCCCGCCGCCACAGAAAGCAGCAGCTTCCCCTCCAGCCTGTCCCGGATGGGGGCGAGCACCTCTTCGATGAGGTAGGGTTTCACCGCTGCAATGAGAACCTGGGCGTTTTCCAGAACTTCCCCGGCGTCCCGGCAGGGGGTGGCGCCCAGCGCCCCGGCAGAGGCTTGCAGCTTCTCCCAGCGTTTGGCGCAGGCGAACAGCCGGGGCGCTTCCCCGCCCCGCAGAAGTCCCCGGGCCATGGCCTGGGCCATGTTCCCAAAACCGATGAATCCCACAGTTTGCAGCTTCATATTACAGCACACCTTTCCACAATCTGTTTTGCAGCCTGGGGCGCCGGCCCCACGCGTTTTTTCTAGTATAGCACAAATGGGGCCGCGGCCCAAGCCGGATTTTTCCAGGGGGGAAAGCGGCGTGTTTTCTTGCCCTTTACAAATCTCTGTGCTATATTTAACAAGTGCTTTACATGGAATGTAAAATTCTGCCTAGTAAAGAAGGGTATCACGACTATGACCGGTACGAAAAACAAACTGGGGACACTGCGGGCCCGCCTGTGGTGGGCCAGTCTGCCTCTTTGTTTTGGGGGCCTGCTCTTGTTCGATATGGCCCTGCGCTATTTTTACCGATTTGCGGGGAGCACCCGCTTTTTGGATTGGCGGGCTTTCGTGTTCAGCGGGGCCTGGTGCCTGCTGCTGACGGGCCTGGCCGCCCTGCTGCCGCCCCTGGGGCGGCGCGTCGCCATGGGCATCTACGCGGGGTTCTTCGCCCTGCTGACGGTGGTTCACGGGGTGATGTTCAACATCTTCGGAAAATTCTTCACCTTTTCCGACATGAACTTCGCCGGGGACGGAGCCAAGTTTTTCAGCTGGTCCTACCTGCGTTTGCGCAAGGCCCTCATCGCTTGCATCCTGCTGGCGGTGCTCTGCCTGGTGCTGGGGGCGGCGCTGGTGCCCGGGCGGCAGCCGGGAAAGCGCCGGTGGCCCCTGCGCGTGGGGGCCGCAGGGGTCATGGCCCTCTCCCTGGTGGGCGTGGGGCTGCTCCACAGCTTCATGCTGCCCCAGGATGACACCATGTGGTGGGGCAACACCTTCGACCCCCACTCTGAGGAACAGGCGTATAAGGAGTTTACCGATTCCAACCGGATGCTGCTGGCCACAGGGCTGTACCAGTACACCGTGCGGGATTTTTTGGTGTCCTTTGGGCTGGAGGGCAGCCCCGTCAAACTGGGAGAGCTGGACAGCTACTATGAGGAGCGGGCCCAGGAGGTGGGCCAGGAAAACGAGATGACCGGCGCCTTTGAGGGCAAGAACCTCATCATGGTCATGCTGGAGTCCATGGACACCTGGCTTTTGACCCCCGAGTACACCCCCAACCTGTACCGCCTGCAGCAGGAGGGCATCAACTTTGCCAACAACTACACGCCCCTGTTCCTTTCGGCGGGTACCTTTAATACGGAATTCATCTCCCAAACGGGGCTGCTTCCCTCAGTGACGGGGCTTTCCAGCAGCGTGTACTCCACCAACAGCTTCCCCTTTTCCCTGGCCAATCTGTTTGAGGGGGCGGGCTACACCGCCAACTCCTTCCACTCTGCCAGCCCGGACATCTACAGCCGGGGCAGCGTCCATGTGAACCTGGGGTTCGAGGCCTACAACAACGCCCCCACATTGGGCATGGAAGATTATATGCTGGACAGCCAGCTGTTAAATGGCTATGACCTGATTGCCCCAGAGGGGCAGTTCTTCAGCTATATCATCACCTATTCCGGCCACGGCCCCTATACGGATGAGCTGCGCAACATCTCCGACCCCCACCTGGAGGCCGCCCAGGCCGCGGTGGCCCAGTCCGGCGTTACGGGCAGCGAGGCCAACATGAAAGAGTACACCCTGGCGGTGGCCCACGCCATGGAGACAGACCAGTTTGTGGGGGACCTGGTGGCCCGCCTGGAAGAGGAGGGCCGCCTGGAGGACACGGTGCTCCTGTTTTACACGGACCACTACGGCAAGTACCTGACGGACAAGGAGTTCCTCTACCAGCTCAAGGGTGTGTCCAGCGAAAGCCCGCAGCTGTACCAGACCCCCTGCTTCTTTTACTTGAAGGGGCAGCAGGCCCAAACCGTGGAGAAGTATGTGTCCATTGTGGACCTGCCCCCCACCATCGCCAACCTGTTTGGCTTGGATGTCCCCTATGAGTACTACGCCGGGGACGACATCTTTGGCCAGGGCGGCGGCATTGTGATGTTCCCCAACAACGCCTGGTATGACGGGACAACCTACTACGCCAGCGGCTATGAAGGGGAGGTCACCCCTGAGATGAAAGAGATCAGCACCCAGGTGCGTCGCCGGGAGCAGACCTCCTATGACACATTGAAGGCGGACTATTTTGCCCAGCGGAACATTTCGTGATTGCGTCTTTTTTGGGGCGGTGGTATACTGTTCTCAATGGCGCGGCCGACCCCATGGGAGAAACTGCAGGGGCTTACGCCGGAAAGGGCGTTAAAAGCGGGAAAAGCGGCGGCTTTTCCCGCTTTTTTTGCGGCGCGCCCCCTTTAGGAGGTTTGTGGAAATGAGTGGAGAAACAAAGGTGTTTTGCGGGCTGCGGCTGTTCTTTGCCATCTGCTTTGGCGCGGCGGTGCTGTGTGTGGTTACGGTGTACTACCCCTTGGCAGGGGTCATCCTGTTTTTGGCGGGCTTGCTTGTCCTGTTGTCCCGTTGGAAAGGGGTCTCCGCCCGGCGCTTTTCCCTGGGGCTGTTTTTGCTTTCCCTGGTGATCCATCTGGGGGCTGTGGCTTTTCTCACCACCCCCATCGAATCGGATTTCGCCCTGCAGTATGAGGCTTCCCGGCAGTTCGCCCAAGGGGATTTCAGCTTTCAGGATACGGTGTATTTTCAGAAGTGGGGTTACCAGACAGGGCTGGTCATCTGGCAGGGGACCCTTCTAAAGCTGTGGGACAGCCCCACGTTCCTGCGGCTGGTGAACTGCCTGGTCTCGGCGGGCACCAACGTGCTGGTTTACCTCATCGCCCGGGACTATTTTGAAGAGCGGGCCGCCCGGCTGGCCTCCCTGGCCTACGCCTTTTTCCTGTTCCCCGCCACATTGGTGACGGTGCTGTGCAACAATATCCCCTCGGCCTTTTTCCTGTACCTCTGCCTCTACCTGGTGATGGGCAAGGGCTTTAAGCGCTGCCACCGGGTGCTCATTTACGCCTTGGCGGGGGCCAGCCTGGCCGTTGCCAACGCCCTGCGGCCGGACGCCCCGCTGGTGCTGGTGCCGCTGCTGGCCTATTTCGTGTTCCGGTTCCTCTCCCAGGCCAGCTGGAAGAATTTCCTCCACTACCTAAAGCGCTTTGGGGCCTTGGTGCTCACCTTTCTGGTGCTTTCGGCGGGGATGTCCGGCCTGGTGAAGGCCACTGGGGTAAACGCTGCGGGGCTCTCCAACAACGACCCCCTCTGGGGCACGGTGCTGGGGACCAACACAGAGTGGAAGGGCCTCTACAACAATGAGGATGGGCCGGCCATCGCGGAGAAAGAGGCCGAGGGCATGAGCCGCACCCAGGCGGAGCTGCAGGTCATTCGGGAGCACCTGAATGTGAGCCCCGCCGCATTGGTGGAGCTGGCAGCCTGTAAGATGAAGTCCCTTTGGTGGGACCGGGGACTGAGCTGGTCCATGGGCGGCCTGAAGCAGCAAACCCCCACCCTGTTCGCCCTGTTGGAGGAGCTGGACCGGGCCATGTTCACCTGCTCCCTGTTCCTGGCGGCGCTGGGCGCCATTGCCCTGTTCCGCAGGCCAAAAGAGGATTTTAAGCTCTACTTGCTTCCCTTTGTCATGTTTGCCACCAGCTGCGTCTACCTGCTCATTGAGGTGCAGCCCCGCTATGCCTACGCCGGGCAGATCGCCGTGTTCATTTTGATGGCGGGCGGCGCGCAGGTGCTTGGCTCCCTGTGGGAGACCGTCACCGCCAAATGGCGGCAGGGGTTCCAAAAGCAGGAGAGCTTCCTCCCCCGGAAATAATGTGGGCCCTGGAGCTGCGGACAGAAACCGCTCCAGGGCCTTGTTTTACCGTTGATAGAAGAAGAACTCCTCCCGGCCATCCACCTCCAGGGTTTGGGACTTCACCCCGAACACCCGGGCGGGCACGCCGCTGAGGAACACCTGGCGGGCTTCGCCCTGGGCGGCGGCAGCGCCCTTTTCCAGCACCGCCACTTGGTGGCTGTAAGAAAAGGCCAGGGGCAGGTCGTGGAGGACCATCACCACGGTTTTCCCCAGGGAGTTGATCTGCCGGATCAGCTCCATCACCTCGTACTTTTGGGCGATGTCCAAATAGGTGGTGGGCTCATCCAGAAAGAGGATATCCGTGTCCTGGGCCAAGGTCATGGCCAGGTACACCCGCTGGCGCTCGCCGCCGGAGAGCTGGGAAAGTTCCTTTTCCGCCAGCGGGGCCGTGCCGGTTACCTCCATGGCCCAGGCGATTTTCTCCCGGTCGGCCTTTGCCAGGTCCCGCCCAAAGCCCAGATGGGGATAGCGCCCGTGGGCCACCAGCTGCCCCGCCCGGATAGCGGGCACGTCCCGGGTTTGGGGCAAGATGGACACCAGCCTGGCAAACTCCTTGCGGCCAAACCGGCCCAGCTCCCGGCCGTTGTAGAGCACCTGCCCCCCAGCAAGGGGCAGCAGCCCGCAGGCTGCCCGGAGCAGTGTGCTCTTGCCGCAGCCGTTGGGGCCGATCAAGGAAGTGATCTTCCCGGTTTGGAAGGCGAGGCTGACGTCTTTCAGCACCGGGTGGCCCGGGTACCCGGCGGCAACGCGCTTCAGTTCGATCATCCGGGGGCCCCCTTCCTTCCAGGCCGGGGAGGCCGGCGCCGCTGCTTGACAATGAGGAACAGGAAGAAGGGCCCGCCCAAAAAGCTGAGCAGAATGCCCACGGGGATCTCATAGGGGGCGAAGAGCACCCGGCTGAAGAGGTCGCACAGGGTGACGAAGCCGGCCCCCAGCAGGGCGGCGGCGGGCAGCAGCACCCGGTGCCGCCCCTGGCCGAACATCCGGCGCACAATGTGGGGGCACAAGAGCCCTACAAAGCTGACCAGCCCGGAAAAGCTGACGGCGGCCCCCGCCAGCACACAGGCAATTAGAATCAGCCCAAAGCGGGTGGCGTTTACGGGCAGCCCCAGGCTGTGGGCGGTCTCCTCTCCCAGGCAGAGCACATCTGTGGGGCGGGCCATTAGAAAAGCCAGTACCAGGGCGGGCAGAATCATCAGCCAGGCGGGGGAAAGGTCGGAAAAGCTCACCCCGGAGAAACCGCCGATGAGGAAGGTGCTGCCGTTATAAAGGGTGTCCGGGAAAAAGGTTTTGATGGTGTTGATGCCCGCGGTGAAAATGCTGGAAACCGCCACGCCCGCCAAGATGATGGTCAGCTTGCCCGCCCCGGCCCCGGCGGCAGGCTGCGTTCGCTGAGCGAACTTCTGTTACGGCAATTCCGCACCATTTTGGCGGGATACGCCGCCTGAGCCGCAGGATGTGAATGGCGCGGTGCTGACTGAAAAAAGTCCCTCTTTCCGGCTTGGAAAGAGGAGCTTTTTGTCGTTTTGGTCATGGGATTATTAAGAAAGAGCAAAAAAATTTGAAAAACCGATGAAAACCGCAAAAAAGGCCCCACAGAGCGAAAAAAACGCTGTATAATATCTGCGCGGCGACTGCCCCTGAGGGAGGGGCGCGTCAGACAGGAATAAAACAGAATGAGAAAGAGGATTGCACCATGAAAAAGAAGATCCTTGTGGGGGTGGCGATTCTGGTCGTGCTGGCCGCAGTGATTCTCACCGGCGTGCTGGTGGTCTCCAAGTATCTGGTGGGCGGCGAAAAGCGCGCCCGGGACAAATGGGAGATCGAGACCGGCACCTACACCTTCACCGACGATGAGATCAACGTGCAGATGTACCGCCAGCCGGTGGAAGCCAGCATCCAGGTGGCCCAGATCCTGCCCGGCGAATACGAGCAGGAGGGTTTTACATATTACGATGAGGAGGTGCAGCAGCGGCTGGCCCAGAGCCTGATGACCATGATGGACCGGGGCGGCTTCACCATCAGTGAGCCCCTGGCGGTGCTGAACCCCTTCGGCACCGGCTCCAACGGCCTGTATCTGTACTTCACCACCGACTACAACTGCCAGATCCGCTATACCATCACCACCGATGACG
>UQRL01000037.1 GCA_900543555.1 uncultured Oscillospiraceae bacterium
CCGCCCCGCCGCCCGCCCCAAGGGGAACCCCCGCAGCAGCCCCCTCCCCCAGAGGAGGAACCCGCCCCCAAGCCCCCGCCGGCGCCTCCCGCCGATGAGGGGGCCCTGGCGGCGTTTTTCAAGGACAAGGAGCGCACCGTCATCCTGGCCCTGCTGCTGCTTCTCAGCGGGGAGGAAAAGAACCAGGAGCTGCTCTTTGCCCTGCTGTTTTTGCTGCTGTAACTCAGCGCACCTGGCCGCTGCCCCGTATTAAGAATTTATAGCTGACCAGCTGCTCCAGGCCCATGGGGCCCCGGGCATGGAGCTTTTGGGTAGAAATGCCGATTTCCGCCCCCAGGCCGAACTCGCCTCCATCTGTAAACCGGGTGGAGGCGTTTACATACACCGCGGCGCTGTCCACCTCGTTTAAAAACCGCTGGGCCGCGGTGTAGTCCTGGGTGACGATGCACTCGCTGTGGCGGGTGGAGTACCGGTGGATGTGCTCCAGGGCCTCCTCCAGGGAGGAGACCACCTTCACCGCCAGGATGTAGTCCAGGTACTCGGTCTCCCAGTCCTCCTCCGCGGCGGGGGCGATCCCCGGCAGGACGGCCCGGGCTTTTTCACAGCCCCGCAGCTCCACCCGCTTCTCGTCCAACCGGGCCTTGATCTTGGGCAGGGCCTTCCGTGCCGCCTCCTCATGGACCAGGATGGTCTCAATGGCGTTGCACACCGAGGGCCGGGAGGTTTTGGCGTTGTAGATGATCTCTGCCGCCATGTCCAAATCGGCGGCCCGGTCCACATAGACGTGGCAGTTTCCCACGCCCGTCTCGATGACCGGCACCCGGGCGTTCTCCTTCACCGAGCGGATCAGCCCTGCCCCGCCCCGGGGGATGAGTACGTCCAAATAGTCCGTCAGGGCCATCAGCTCCTGGGCGGACTGGCGGGAGGTGTCCTCCACCAGCTGAACGCAGTCCGCGGGCAGGCCCGCCTCTTCCAGGGCGTTCCGCAGGACGTTTGCCACCGCCTGGTTGGAGCGGAAAGCCTCTTTCCCGCCCCGGAGGATGACCGCGTTGCCCGCCTTCAGGCACAGGGCGGCCGCGTCGCTGGTGACGTTGGGCCGGGCTTCGTAGATGATGCCGATGACCCCCAGGGGCACGGTGACCTTTTCAATCCGCAGGCCGTTGGGCCTTGTCTCCCCCGAGAGCACCCGTCCCACCGGGTCGGCGGCCTGGGCCACCTCCTCCACCGCCCGTGCCATGGACTGGACCCGGGCCTCCGTCAGGGCCAGCCGGTCCAGCAGTGCCCGGGACATGCCCCGTTCTTTCCCAGCCTCCATGTCTTGGGCGTTGGCGGCCAAAAGTTCCTCCCGCCGCTCCCAAAGGGCCTGGGCGGCGCGAAGCAGGGCGGTCTCCTTCAAAGGGCCCGCGTTGGCAAGGGCCCGGGCTGCGGTTTTGGCCCGGGCGCCCATTTCGTTCATGGTCATGGTACAGCCTCCTTTGCTTTTGTCATACAAGAACGCCCTAAGGCACAGGGAACAGGGTGCCCACGTCCTCCCCCTCCAGCAGGCGGTACATGCTTTTCAGGTCGCTTCCACTGACAATGGCCGTGGGGATGCCCTGGCTTTTGGCCAGCTTGGCGGCCTTCAGCTTGGTGGCCATGCCCCCGGTGCCCCGGCTGGAACCCGCGCCTCCCGCCAAAGATTCCAGCTGGGGGGTGACTTCCTCCACCCGGGGGATGCGCCGGGCCGCCGGGTTTTGCCGGGGGTCCCCGTCGTACAGGCCGTCGATATCCGTCAGGATGATGAGCCCCTGGGCCCCGCACAGCCCCGCCACCACCGCGGAGAGGGTGTCGTTGTCGCCGAAGTTCTTGCCCTCCAGCTCCTGGGTCTCCACGGTGTCGTTCTCGTTCACCACGGGGATCGCCCCCATGGAGAGCAGCTCCCGGAAAGTGTTCTGCACGTTCTCCCGGCCCCGGGGGAAGTCCACCACGTCGGCGGTGAGCAGCACCTGGGCCACGGTGTGGCCGTACTCCCCGAAGAACTTGTCGTAGAGGAACATCAGCTCGCACTGGCCAACAGCCGCCAGGGCCTGCTTTTTCTCCGTCTCTTCCGGCCGCTGGGGCAGGCCCAGCTTACCCATGCCCACGCCAATGGCCCCAGAGGAAACCAGCACCAGCTTTCGCCCGGCGTTCTGCAAATCCGAGAGGGTGCGGCACAGCTCCTCCATGCGCCGCAGGTTCACTTTCCCGTTTTCATAGGTGAGGGTAGAGGTGCCCACCTTCACCACTAAAATTTCCGCTTCTTTCAGTTCCATATGTTTGAGGCCACAGCCCATCCTTTCCATTTACTTGCGGGCAATTTTCCCGCCGCCCACCACGGTGTCCCCATCGTACAGCACCAGGGACTGCCCCGGGGTCACAGCCCGCTGGGGCTGGTCGAACACCACCCGCAGCTCATCGGGGCCGGTTTGCAGCACGGTGGCGGGCTGTTCCTTCTGCCGGTAGCGCACCCGGGCCTTCACCCGCAGGGGCGCTGGGATGCTCTCCACGGAGATGAGATTGATGTCCCGGGCGATCACTTCTTGCGAGAACAGCTCCTCGGCCTTAGCGAGCACCACCCGGTTCTTTTCCACGTCCAGTTCCTTGACGAACATGGGCTGGGGGAAAGAAAGCCCCAGGCCCTTGCGCTGGCCCACAGTGTAGTGGATGATGCCCTTGTGCTGGCCGTAGACCTGCCCCTGGGTGCCCACAAACGCCCCCGGGGGGAACTCCTTCCCGGCGTAGCGGCGGATGAAGGCGGCGTAGTCCCCGTCGGGCACAAAGCAGATGTCCTGGCTGTCCCGCTTGCGGGCGTTGAGGAAGCCGTGCTCCTCCGCCAGCTGGCGGACCCGCTCCTTCGTCAGGCCCCCCAGGGGCAGCAGCAGCCGTGAGAGCTCCCACTGGGTCAGGGACCAGAGCATGTAGCTTTGGTCCTTGTTTTCATCCAGGCCCTTTTTCAGCAGCCACCGGCCCGCGTCCCCGTCGAACTCCACCCGGGCGTAGTGCCCCGTGGCAATGTAGGGGAAGCCGACCTCTTCCCCCCGGCGCATCAGCTTCTCAAACTTGATGTACCGGTTGCAGTCCACGCAGGGGTTGGGGGTCTCGCCCCGCTCATAGGCCTGGACGAACCGGTCCATCACCTCCCGCCGGAAGGCCTCTTTAAAGTTGAACACATAAAAGGGCATCCCCAGGCGGAAAGCCACAGAACGAGCGTCGGCCACGTCGTCCACCGAGCAGCAGGTCTTCTCCCGGGGAAGGCCCGCGTCCTCGTTGTCATAGAGCTTGAGCGTGACACCCATGCAGTCGAAGCCCGCCTGCTGGCACAACAGGGCCGCTACGCTGGAATCCACGCCGCCGCTCATGGCGATCAGGGCTTTTTTCTCCACAGGCGCCCTCCTTTCCGTTGAATCTTTTTACTTCAGCAGCTTTTTCAGCTCCAGGGCCTTGCCCAAATCCCCCTGGGCCTTCAGCTTGCCAAAGGTAAAGGCGGCCACGGGGTCCAGCTTGCCGTCGATGAGCTTCTGGAAATTCTCGCTGGAAATGGTGATCTCCACATCCCGGTCGTGATACTCATAGGGCTCGATGGCCAAGTTCCCGCCCTTGATCTCCACGTAGAAGGTGCCGGCGGCCTGGCCGGTGAGGTTGATCTGGATGCGGGTGGGGTCGGAGACAGCGGAGATGTCAGCGCCCAGAAAGCGGGCTTTCACCTGCTGGAAATACTCTTGAAATGTCATGGGGAGGACTCCTTTCCATGGAAATTGATAGTTTCATGTTACCACAGGGAAGCGGGGAAAACAATGTATTGCTTTACTAAAATAGAACGCATTGCAAGGGAGTTTTTCATCCACCTTCTTCAAAAAGGCAGCAGAGCACGGGCAGCGTCCCAGGGCCTTCCACGCAAAAGGGAGCTTTGCATGCAAATGGACCCGGGAACCAGGAAGCGCCGCTTCCGCCTTTCGCAAACAAAAACCAGCGCCAACACCTTGCCTGGGTGCGGCGCTGGCCTGTTTGATTGCAGGATGTGGAAACGGGCGTTCAAGTGCTCCGCCCGGCTATGGGTTTACTCCCGGTGCTCTCTCCGGGGCCGGCGGTCCCTATCGCGGTGCTCCCGGCGGGGCTTCTCGGAGATATCGTTCTCCGGCACGGCGCCGTCCAGGTCGATAAGGGCGTCCCGGCGGCTGAGATTCAGGCGGCCCTTGTCGTCGATCTCCAGCACCTTCACCTTGACGATGTCGCCCACGTTCACCACGTCGGTGACCTTCTCGGTGCGCTTCACGTCCAGGCGGGAGATGTGCACCAGGCCCTCTTTGCCCGGGGCAATCTCCACAAAGGCGCCGAAGTCCATCAGCCGGGTGACGCGGCCGTTGTAGTAGGAGCCGGGCTCGGGGTCGTTGACAATGGTGTCCACAATGTCCAAAGCCCGCTGGCACTTTTGGAGATCCAGGCCGGAGATGAACACATGGCCGTCCTCTTCCACGTCCATCTTCACTTCGCACTCGGCGCAGATCTTCTGGATGACCTTGCCGCCGCTGCCGATGACCTCCCGGATCTTGTCCACGGGAATCTGGGTGGAGAGCATCTTGGGGGCGTACTTAGAGAGCTCGGGGCGCACCTCGGGAATGGCCTTCAAGATGATTTCGTCAATGATATAGTTGCGGGCCTTGTGGGTCTTTTCCAGGGCCTCCTTCACCATGGCGGGGGTCAGGCCCTGGATCTTCAAATCCATCTGGATGGCGGTGATGCCCTTCTTGGTGCCGCCCACCTTAAAGTCCATGTCACCGAAGAAATCCTCGATGCCCTGGATGTCCACCATGGTCATCCAGCGGTCCCCCTCGGTGATCAGGCCGCAGGAGATGCCGGCCACAGGGGCCTTGATGGGCACGCCCGCATCCATCAGGGCCAGGGTAGAGCCGCAGATGGAAGCCTGGCTGGTGGAGCCGTTGGAGGACAGCACCTCGCTGACCAGGCGGATGGTGTAGGGGAACTCGTCCACGCTGGGGATGACGGGCACCAGGGCCCGCTCGGCCAGGGCGCCGTGGCCAATCTCCCGGCGGCCGGGGCCCCGGCTGGGCTTGGTCTCGCCCACAGAGTAAGAGGGGAAGTTGTAGTGGTGGATGTACCGCTTGCTCTCCTCCTCGTCAATGCCGTCCAGCAGCTGGTTGTCCCGGATGGAGCCCAGGGTAGCCACGGTGAGCACCTGGGTCTGGCCCCGGGTGAACATGCCGGAGCCGTGAACGCGGGGCAGCAAAGCCACCTCGGCAGCCAGGGGGCGCATGTCATCCATGCCGCGGCCGTCCACACGCTTCTGCTCGTCCAAAAGCCAGCGGCGCACCACATACTTCTGGGTCAGGTACAGGCACTCGTCGATCTTGGCCTCCTGCTCGGGGTACTCCTCGGCAAAGTGCTCGTGCACGTCCTCATAGACGGGCTTCAGGCGCTCGTCCCGCACGTTCTTGTCGTCGGTGTCCAGGGCGGCCCGGACCGCGTCCTCGGCGTAGTCCCGGATGGCCTCGAACATGCCGGGCTCCGGCTTGTTGGAGGGGTATTGGAACTTCTCCTTGCCGATTTCGGCCTGGATGCCCTTGATAAACTGGATGATCTTCTGGTTGGCCTCGTGGCCGGCCATGATGCCGTTGTACATGTCCTCGTCAGAGACCTCGTTGGCGCCGGCCTCGATCATGGCAATGCGCTCGTCGGTGGAGGCCACGGTGACGGCCATCTGGCTGACCTTGCGCTGGGCGGCGTTGGGGTTGATGATAAACTCCCCGTCAACCAGGCCCACGGAAACGCCGGAGATGGGGCCCTTCCAGGGGATATCGGAGATGGACAGGGCAATGGAGGTGCCGATGAGGGCGGCGATCTCCGGGGAGTTGTCCTGGTCCACAGACATCACCGTGCAGACAATGGACACGTCGTTGCGCATGTCCTTGGGGAACAGGGGACGGATGGGCCGGTCAATCATCCGGCAGGTGAGGGTGGCCTTTTCGCTGGGGCGGCCCTCCCTCTTTAAAAAGGAGCCGGGAATCTTGCCCACAGAGTACAGCTTTTCCTCAAAATCCACCGAGAGAGGAAAAAAGTCGATGCCGTCCCGGGGCTTGGCAGAGGCAGTGGCCGCCACATGGACCACGGTGTCCCCATAGCGCACCAGGCACTCCCCATTGGCCAGCTGGGCCATTTTGCCGGTTTCAATCACCAGGGGCCTGCCCGCCAGCTCTGTCTCGAACACTTTAAAATTCTCGAACATAACAGGTTCCTTTCTCCCTGGCCGCTCCCGCCAGGGCGGTTTTTCAAAGGGCGGGCCTGTTTGACAAGGAAACAAGCCGGCCGGACGTCTCTCCGGCTGGTTTGCTTGTAAAACAGGTTCCGCCCCAAAAAGAGCGAAAGGCTGTGCCCGCCGGCCCAAAAGGCCCGCAGCCACAGCCCGCTGCTTTTCTCTTACTTACGGATGCCCAGCTCGGCAATGATGGCGCGGTAGCGCTCAATGTCGATCTTGGTCAGGTAGTTGAGAAGGTTTCTCCGCTGGCCAACCATCTTCAGCAGGCCGCGGCGGGAATGATGGTCCTTCTTGTTCTGGCGCAGGTGCTCGGTCAAGTCGTTGATGCGCTTGGTCAGCACGGCAATCTGCACCTCAGGAGAACCGGTGTCGCCCTCATGGCGGGCATACTTCTGGATAATCTCGGTCTTTTCAGTCTTTGTCATGGAAATTCCACCTTTTCCGCGGCCTCTGCCGCTTAAAATTCACCCGGTCCACAGGTAGGGGTTGGTGACTCCCTTATCCGAGGGGCGGGTAGCTTGATTATTTTATCACGGACTTTGCCTCTTGTAAAGTGGTTTGCGGGAAATATGGCGGGGAAATCCGGGAGGTGACGGCCTTGGCCTGCTCTCCATTCTCCCGGATGGCGGCTTTTAATTCGTCTAAAGAATGAAACTTCCGCTCTGGCCGAAGGAATTCCAACAGGAACACCCGCACCCGCTTGCCGTACAAATCCCCCTGAAAATCGGGCATCCAGGTCTCTGCCAGCACCCGGTCCGAGCCCACCGTGGGCTTGACCCCCACGTTGGTCACCCCGTAGAAATACTCGCCCCCCACCCGGCACCAGCTGGCGTACACCCCAAACTTGGGCAGCACAAACCCCTCTGGGATGGCCTGGTTGATGGTGGGGGTGCCCAGCCCCGTGCCGATGTGGTTGCCGTGGATGACCTCTAAGGAGAAGCCGAAGGGCCGCCCCAGCAGCCGGTTGGCCAAGGGGATGTCCCCGGCCTCCACCGCCGCCCGAATGCGGGTGGAGCTGACCTTTTGCTCCCCTTCCCGCACGGGGGGCGCCACATACAGCTCTGCCCCGGCCTGCTGGCACAGGCGGCGCAGCAGGGCCACGTCTCCCCGGGCCCCTTTCCCAAAGCGGAAATCCTCCCCGCAGCACAGGCGGCGGGCGCCGCATTTTGCGAACAGCACCTGCTGGACAAAGGCTTCCGCCTCCCAGTCCTTTACGGCGGCAAAGTCCAGGGAGTACAGCCGTTCCACGCCCGCGGCTTCCAGCAGGCGCTCCTTATCCCGGCCGGTGAGCACCGCGCTGTTGCCCGAGGGGCTGCGGGCAAAGGTGAGCACCGCGGGCTCCAGGGAAGCGCCCTCTTCCCCTGGGGCGCAGGCGGCGTGGATCACCGCCATGTGGCCCCGGTGCAGGCCATCGAAAGCCCCCAATGCCAAGGAGCAGGGGGCGGCTTCCCCCATCTCCTCCAAGGTGCGGATAATTTTCATGGTGTGTTTTCCCCTTCCCAAAAGGCTTTGACAAAGCGCAGCTCCCCGGTTTCCCAGTCTGCCCGGCCCAGCCCCAAGAATGTGCCCTGGGGGGACCGTACCCGGCACAGGCCCTCTGGCGGGCGCTTCCGCAGCCGGGCCAGATCCAAGCCGCCCCCATTTTGAAACCGGGTGGCCTGGGCCGGGCTGACCCACACCGCCGGGTAGGCGGCGAACAGGCTCTCCACCGGGCGCAGAGCCTCCTCCAGGCGGCCCTCCGCCGCCAGGGCCCTCAGCTCCTCTAAGGAGCGGGCGTCCCCCTCTCCAAAGCCGCAGGCCCGCACCCGGCGCAGGGCGGTCATGGTGCCGCAGGACCCCGCCGCTTTGGCGATGTCCTCGATCAGCACCCGGATGTACGTCCCCTTGGAGCAGGCCACCCGCAGGCGGCCCTCCCGGCTCTGGGGGTCGTAGGAGAGCAGCTCCAGCCGGGAGACTGTCACCGGCCGGGCCTGCCGCTCCACCTCTAGGCCCTTACGGGCCAGCTCATACAGGCGCTTGCCGTTTACGGACACGGCGGAGTACATGGGCGGCACCTGCAAGATCTCCCCCCGGAAGGCGGGCAGGGCGGCCTCCAGGGCCTGCTGGGAGACAAGGGCAGGGCTTTCCTCCACCACCTGCCCGGTGATGTCCCCGGTGTCCCGGCGCTCTCCCAGGCGGAAAGAGGCCACATACTCCTTGTCCGTGTCCGGCAGGAAGTTCAGGGCCTTGGCCGCCCGCCCCAGCAGGATGGGCAGCACCCCGGTGGCCATGGGGTCCAGGGTGCCGGTGTGGCCGATCTTTTTTTCATGGGCCAGGCCCCGCAGCACCGCCACCCCGTCGAACGAGGTGAACCCCTGGGGCTTATCCAGTATGATGATGCCGTTCACGGAATTCCTCCTTCCTCTGTTTTCCCTTGTGGGCCAGTTTCTCCCGGTGCGTGGCCAGACGGGAGATGCCGCCTTTTTGCGTTCCGCAAGGGCGGAAGGGTCCCAGCAAAACGACCGGCGCGGACGTGCGCTGTCCTCTCGATCAAGCGCGGCGTAAGCCGCCGCTCCGTGGCGCGAATTGCCCGGGGTGCAGCCCCCGCGGACGTGCGTTGACGGCTCGATCAGCACCAGCGAAGCGAGCTGCCCAGGGCGCGAATCGCCCCGTGCGGGCACGCACCCGCTTACAGCCCCTGCTCCTCCACAAAGCTGTAGAAGTCTTTTTCCTTGCTTTCATCCTCGGCCTTCACGGTGCCCACGCTCTGGGTGTAGAGGGTGAACTCCTCCTCCCCGTCCAGGCCGAAGGTCTTGTCGCACAGCTTCTGGTCATAGGCGCCGATGCCGCAGGTGCCCAGGCCCAAAGCCGCGCAAGCCAGGTACAGGTTCTCGCCCACATGGCCCATGTCCGCCATAATCATCCGGTGGGCATAAATGCCATACCGCCACTCGCTGCGGTAGGGGACAAAGCTCCAGTAGAACACCACGTTGCCCTTGGCAGCCCACCGCTGGCCGCACAGGGAAAGGTCCATCAGGTCCGCCAGGGCCTCCCGGTCCTCCATAGGAGAGAGCAGCTCCAGCTGGTGGGTCATGGGCAGGTAGTGGTAGGCGCCGGGCAGCAAGCCCTCCACCTGGCGCACCAGCAGGTAGGTTTCAAAGGGGTGCCGGGCCCCGCCGCAGGGGGCCGTGCGGATGGTGGCGTAGCTCTTGCCGCGGATGGACTTGATGCCCTGGGTGGCCCACAGCAGGAAAGAGAGCTGCAGCAGGCTCATGCCCTCCTGGGTGTAGACGCGGCTGCTCTTCCGCTTTACCAGCAGCTGATACAGGTTGTCCTCCAGCTCCAGGTTCTCAAAGTCCCGGGGCAGGTCAATTCGGTTTTCCGTCATGGGGGGCTTCACCAGGGGCGGCTGGGGCTTTTTCAGCTCCTGGTCGCTTTTGTAATCGCTGCCGTTTTTCTCCAGTTCCGCCGTGTCCCGGGATTTTAAGAAATCCCGGCCCCTCTGCATCATTTCCCGAACAAGCCTTTCCTCCATTGAGCTCTCTCCTTTCACAGGTTCCCTATGCCAGCGCAGGGCCGGCCCCCGGGCCGCCCCTGCGCAGATCTCTCACAAAAGCCCCAGCTCTGCCAAATAAGAGCCGCAGGCCTCCTCCATTTTCTGTTGAGCCTCCTCCAGGGAGACCTTTCCCAGCGAGCAGCCAGCCGCCCCCTGGTGGCCGCCGCCCCCAAAGCGCCCGCACAGCGCCGAGGCGTCCGCCGGGGGGGTAGCCCGCACCGACACCTTCACGGCGCCGTCCTCCTTTTCCTTCAGGGTGACGCCCAGCACCACCCCCTGGATCTCCCGGGGCATGGCGGCAATGCCCTCCAGCTCGCTCTCCTGGGCGCCGGTCTCGGCGAAGATGCTGTAGGGCAGGGTCACCAGGGCGCATTTGCCGCCGCTGGAGAACCGCATGGAGTCCATGGCCCGGCGCTCCGCCTCCACCTGGGCCTTGGACTTGCTCTCAAACATGGCCCGGTTGATCTCCGCCGCCCGGGCGCCCCGCTCCAGCAGGTCCGCGGCAACGCGGAGGGTGCGGGGGGTCACGTTCTGGTAGCGGAAGCACCCGGTATCCGTGGCCAGGCCCGTGTACAGGCAGTCCGCCACGGCGGGGGCCAGCTCCACCCCCAGCTGTCCCAGCAGGGCCCAGATCATCTCCGTGGTGGCGGCAGCCTCCGGCTCCACCCAGCGCTCCCGGGCGAAGGGCACATGGGTGCCGTGGTGGTCAATGGCCAGCTCCGCCCGGGCAAGGTACTCCGAAGGAGCGTTTTTCCCCAGCAGCTTCTTGTCCGCCACGTCCACTGCCATCACATGCTCCGGCTCAAAGGTTCCCAGGGCCAAGCCTTCAAACAGGAAAGCGAACTTCTCCGGCACCGGGTCGGCGCAGAAGAAGGCCACCTCCTTACCCAGGCTTGCCAGGCCCCGCAGCAGGGCGCTGGAAGAACCCAGGGTGTCCCCGTCGGGGGAGGCGTGGCTCATCACCAAAATCTTGTCCCAGCCCTGCAGCAGGGCTGCGGCTTGGGCGCAATCCAGCATGGCTTATCCCTCCTGGCTGGGGGCGGCCTCGTCCCCGGCCTGTTCCGGCTCCAGCTCGTGGAGCAGCTGGGAGATGTGGGTGCCGTACTCAATGGAATCGGTGGCCTTGAAGATCAGCTGGGGCACATGGCGCAGGGAGAGGCGCTTTCCCAGCTCCCGGCGGATGAACCCGGCGGCGGACTTCAGGCCCTGCACGGCGGTTTTAGAGCGCTCTAAGCCCTCCATGGTGCTGACGTAGACCGTGCAGTAGGAGAGGTCGTTGGTGACCTCCACCCGCACCAGGCTGAGGAGGCAGTCCTTCACCCGGGGGTCCTTCACCTCCCGCAGGATGGCGGTGAGCTCCCGATGGATGTCCTCAGTGGTGCGGTCGATTTTAAAGCTAGGCATAGCGATGCCTCCTTTGCAAAAAAGTGGAAAACATGTAAACGCCGAAGGCGCGTCAAAGTTTTGGTCAAACTTTTTCAAAAGTTTGCGGTTGGTAAGGCGGAGCCTTACGGTCTTGCCCTTGGGGCGCAGCCGGGAAAGAATGTAGAGCTTCCGGCCGCACGGCGCGCAGCGCATAGGCCAAAGCTCGGATGGCCTTCCGCTGGGATTTTTGAAAAAATACTAGCAAGGTGAAAAAAGTCCGGAGAACTGTTCACAGGGCTTCGCCCTGGTATGACAGTTCTCCTACCTTTCTCTTCGCAAAGCTGCGCTTTGCTTTTTAAGGTCGCAGCCTTTTGAAAAAGGCTGCACCGAAAACTTTTACGCCGCTTCTCGGTTTATTCCCGGTACTCCTCCATCTCGTAGGCCTCCAGCACGTCGCCCTGCTTGATGTCGGAGAACTTCTCCAGGGTGATGCCGCAGTCGTAGCCCTCTGCCACTTCCCGCACGTCGTCCTTAAAGCGCCGCAGGGAGGCCACCTTGTCGTCGGCCACAATGATGCCGTCCCGCACCACGCGCACCTGGGCGTTGCGGGTGATCTTGCCGCTGGTGACGTGGCCGCCAATGACCATGCCCACGTTGGAGATCTTGTAGGTCTCCCGGCACTCGGCACGGCCCAAAGCCACTTCCCGGTACTTGGGGGCCAGCATGCCCTTCATGGCGGACTCAATCTCCTCGATGCAGTCGTAGATAATGCGGTACAGCCGCATGTCCACGCCATCCCGCTTGGCGTTCTCCTCGGCCACGGGGTCGGGCCGCACGTTAAAGCCCACAATAATGGCGTTGGAGGCGTTGGCCAGCATAACGTCGCTTTCGCTGATGGCGCCCACCGCCCCGTGGATGATGTGCACCCGCACTTCGTCGTTGGAAAGCTTCTCCAAGGACTGGCGCACGGCCTCCACAGAGCCCTGCACGTCGGCCTTGACAATGATCTTCAGCTCCTTCATGTCGCCCTCTTTCATCTGCTCGAACAGATTGTCCAGGGTGACCTTGGTCTGGGAGTTGAACTGGGCCTCCTTCTGCTCGGTCAGGCGCTGTTCCACCAGCTCCCGGGCCAGGCGCTCGTCAGAGACCGCGTTGAAGATATCGCCGCCCACGGGCACATCGTTCAGGCCGGTGATCTCCACAGGCACAGAGGGCCCGGCTTCCTTCACCCGGCGGCCCCGGTCGTCCATCATAGAGCGCACACGACCCACAGTGGTGCCGGCCACAATGGTATCCCCCGCGCGCAGGGTGCCGTTCTGCACCAGCACGGTGGCCACAGGGCCCATGCCCTTGTCCAGGCGGGCCTCAATGACGGTGCCCTTGGCGGCCCGGTCCGGGTTGGCCTTCAGCTCCATCATGTCAGCGGTCAGCAGGATCATCTCCAGCAGGTCGTCAATACCCTGCTTGGTGTGGGCGGAAACGGGGATGCAGGGGGTGTCGCCGCCCCACTCCTCGGGCACCAGCTCATACTCGGTGAGCTGTTCCTTCACCCGCTCGGGGTTGGCGCCCTCCTTGTCCATCTTGTTGATAGCCACGATGATGGACACCCCGGCGGCCTTGGCGTGGTTGATGGCCTCCACGGTCTGGGGCATGATGCCGTCGTCCGCGGCCACCACCAGCACGGCAATGTCCGTCACCTGGGCGCCGCGGGCGCGCATGGTGGTAAAGGCGGCGTGGCCGGGGGTGTCCAGGAAGGTGATGTCCCGGCCGTCCACCTGCACCCGGTAGGCGCCGATGTGCTGGGTGATGCCGCCGGCCTCGCCCTCGGTGACGTGGGAGTGGCGGATCACGTCCAGAATGGAGGTCTTGCCGTGGTCCACGTGGCCCATCACCACCACCACGGGGGCGCGGGGCACCAGGTTGGCCTCATCGTCCTCGCTGTCGTCGATGATGCGCTCCTCGATGGTGACCACCACTTCCTTCTCCACCTTGGCGTGGAACTCGTCAGCCACCAGCACGGCGGTGTCAAAGTCGATGGTGTCGTTGATGGCGGCGAACACGCCCAGGCTCATCAGCTTTTTGATGACCTCCGGGGCGGAGACCTTCAGCCGCAGGGCAAACTCGCCCACGGTGATCTCGTCCGGCACCTCGATGGTGATGTGCTTGGCGGCCCGCTCCCGGGCGATGCGGTTCAGGCGCTCGGCCTCGGTCTCCCGCTTGCCGCGGCGCTGGCCCCGGCGCTGGCTGTTCCGGTTGGGGAACTTCTGCTTGGTCACCACGTTGTCGGTGCGGGTTTTCACCTTCTGGTCGGCCAGCTGGTCATATTTCTCGTTGTACTTGTCGATATTCACGTTGGAGGAACGGGTGTCCACCACGCGGCGAACCGGCTGCTTGTGGGCCTCTGGCGCAGGGGCGGCAGGCTTTTGCGCCTGGGGCGCGGCCTGCGGGGCAGGGGTCTGGCCCTTTTCCTGCCTGCGGCCCTCGGGGGCCTTCTGAGAGGCCTCCCCCTTGGAAGCCGGGGCTTTCTGAGGCGCCTTGGGGGCCGGGGCGGCCTCTTGGTCGGGGGCAGCTGCTTCCCGCTGGGCAAAATAGGCGTCCAGGCTCTCCATATTCCGCTGTTGGGTAAAGGCCTCGAAGACCACGTCCAGCTCTTCCTCGGTCAGGGCGGTCATATACTTTTTGGGTTCGGGGAAATACTTTGCCAGGGTGTCCAGCACGTCCTTGTTGGGGATGTTCAAGTCCTTGGCCACTTCCCGCACTCTGTATTTAATCATCATGGGCATGTTCCTCCTTCTCTTCCGATGGGGCCCCCGCCAGCTTTTGCACAGCCCTGGCGAAGCCTGGATCTGTCAAGGCCAGCACCCCGGCCCGCACGCCGCAGGCCCGGCCCAGCTCTTCCATGCCGGCGCTCACCCGCAGGGTGGGGATGCCGGCCCGGTCCCCCTCATAGCGCAGGTTCTTTACCGTTTTCTCTGAAATGTCCCGGGCAGCCAGCAGCAGGGCCGCTTTCCCGCTTTTGGCGGCGGTGGCCGCCGCGTCGAACCCGGGCTCTATCTTCCCGGCCCTTCTGGCCAGGCCCAGCAAAGAGAGCAGCTTATCCACCGCTGCCGCCCCCTCTCCTCTGGGGAAGGGCCTCTTCCGGCTCTTCGATGACGATGATGGGCCGCCCCTTCTCGTCCCGGGGGACGCTGGCCGCCTGGGCCGCCTCCTCCTGGGCCTGCTGGGCCCGCTGGATCTCTTCCTCCATGCGGTCGTAGACCTCCTCGGGGATCTTGCAGGAGAAGGCCCGCTCCAGCCGCCGGGACTTGCGGGCCAGCCGCAGGCACTGGGCGTCCCGGCAGAGGTAGGCCCCCCGGCCCGGCTTTTTGCCGGTCAGGTCCAAAGAGATCTCCGGGGGGGCGGCCTCCTCCTTCTGAGGGGCCTTTACCACCCGCACCAGTTCCTTTTTGGGCTTCATCTCATTGCAGCCCAGGCACATGCGCATGGGCGTTTTCTTTGGCCGCATGGTCTTCTCCTCCGTTCCATTGGGCGGGGGCGCCGCCTTATTGTTCCTCGCCGTAGAAGCCGCTTTCCGGCTTGATGTCGATTTTCCAGCCGGTGAGCTTGGCGGCCAGGCGGGCGTTCTGCCCCTTGTTGCCGATGGCCAGGGAAAGCTGGTTGTCCGGCACGGTCACCCTGCAGGAGCGGGAGCCGTCCTCCGCCAGCTCTACCGAGAGCACGTTGGCCGGAGAGAGCGCCGCCGCGATGAACTGCTTGGGCTCCTCGCTGTACTCCACAATGTCGATCTTCTCGCCGCCCAGCTCGTCCACAATCTCTGAGACACGGCTGCCCCGGGCGCCGATACAGGCGCCCACGGCGTCCACCGCCGGGTCGTTGCTCATCACGGCCAGCTTGGTGCGGGAGCCCGCCTCCCGGGAAACGGCCTTGATCTCCACCGTGCCGTCATAGATCTCGGGCACCTCGGTCTCGAACATGCGCTTCACCAGGTCGGGGTGGGTGCGGGAGATAATGGCCTTGGGGCCCTTCTCGGTTTCGCGCACATCGACCACATATACCTTTATGTAGTCGCCCTCCTTCACATTCTCCCCGCCGATCTGCTCGTTTTTCGGCAGCACGGCCTCGGCCTTGCCCAGCCGCAGGGAGATGGCCCCGGTGCGGGGGTCAATGCGCTCCACCAGGCCGCTGACCAGCTCTTGGTGCTTAGACTGGAACTCCTCCATCATCTGGCCCCGCTCGCTGTCCCGAATGCCCTGGCGGATGATGTTGCGGGCGGTCTGGGCGGCCACCCGGCCGAACTGCTTGGTGTCCAGCTTAATGCGCACAAACCGGCCCACGCAGGCGGTGGGGTCCACCTGCTTGGCCTTGTCCAGCAGGTACTGGCGGTTGGGGTCCTCCACCTCTTCCACAATCTCTTTGCGCAGGTACACGTTGAAGACGCCCTTTTCCCGGTCCACGTCGATGTCCACGTCCTCGTTGCCATAGTTGTTCTTGCAGGCGGTGGAGATGGCCTTCTTGATCTTATCCAGCATATACTCCGCCGGGATGCCCTTCTCCTTCTCCAACAAATCCAGAGCCAGGAACAGCTCCTCGTTGCCCTGCTTCTCCGGTTCCTTCTTCTTTGCCATGGTCTAGCCTCGCTCCTTTGCTACCTTATTCGTCAAGCCCTTCATCCACCGAATGGATGGAGGAGCACTCTTTCTTCTCCACGGTCACGCTGGTCTCCTCATCCAGCTGGATTTCCAGCTGGCCGCCCTCCTCTGCCCGCAGCAGAATGCCGCACAGCTCACGCTGGCCGTTTTCCAGGGGGCGGATGAGCCGGGCCCGCACCGGACGGCCCACATAGGCCGCAAAATGCTCTGGCCGGGTGAGCCTGCGCTCCAGCCCGGGGGAAGAGACCTCCAGCAGGTACTCCTGGGGGATGGGGTCCTCCCGGTCCAGCACGGGGCTCAGGGCGTGGGTCATGTCCACGCAGTCGTCGATGGAAACGCCGCCCTCCTTGTCGATAAATACCCGCAGGAACCAGTCGGCCCCCTCCTTGACGAACTGCACGTCCCACAGGGACAGCCCCAGCTCTTGGGCCAGGGGCCCGCACATCTCCCAGACGCGCTGGGACACATTTCCTTTTTTCTTGGGCGCGGAACGCATGCTTCTCCCGTCCTTTCCCGGCCCTGGGGCCGCTTTTTCTGCTTTTGCTTTATAAGCAAACAAAAGAGCGGGTCGCCCCACTCTTTCATCATCCTACCTATACCTTAGTGATTATACCACCCCATGCCAGGAAAATCAAGGCTTTTTCTGCGTTTTCTCCTCGCGCGGCCCCCGGGATTCACACCTCCAGCTGCCGGGAGAGGAACATGGCGGCGGCCCGGGCGCTTTCCAGGGCCTCTGCGCTGGCCCGGGCGGGGGACTTCTCTCCCTTCAGCAGCATCACGGCGCCCATGGGGTCCCCGTTGGAAACCACCGGGTACACCGCCACCGCGGCGGCCGCCAGCCCCTGGGCCGCCAGCACGGTGTTCTCCCCGCCGGCGGCAAAGTGCCGCTTGCCCTGGACCAGCTCCTCCAGCTGGGGAGACAGGGGTTTGTGGAGCAGCTCCTTCTTGGCGGGGCCCGCCACGGCAATGACCTGTTCCACGTCGCAGATGGCGGCCCCCAGCCCGGAAAGGGACACCAGGGCCCCGGCATAGGCCTGGGCCAGAGCCGCCATCTCCCCCACGGGGGAATACTTTTTCAAGATGACCTCCCCGGAGACATCGGTGAAGATCTCCATGGGCATGCCCTCCCGGATTTTCAGCGTGCGGCGGATCTCCTTGGGGATGACCACCCGCCCAAGGTCGTCAATCCTCCGCACGATTCCTGTTGCTTTCATACCATTCCTCCCAAAATTCTGCCGGGGCAAGGGGCCGCGGCCTCCGTCCCGCTTAGTTTCGTGAGTTAGTATTTGCCAGCTCTGGCCCCATTATCCACCCTTTTCGGCAGCGGAAAAACGCCCGGAAGGCCAGCTTCCAGGCGTTTTTTATTAGAATGTTTTAGAATGGCGCAAAATTTTCCATCCCCCATCCCTCAGGGCCGCACGGCGGTGCCGTCGGTGGTGGGGGCCAGCAGCCAGCCCGGCTCTCGGTAGGAGCAGGGGTACTTGGCCGCCTTTTCCTCGCCCAGGTCGATGCCGAAACCGGGGCGGTCGTTGGCGTAAAGATAGCCGTTTTTCACCTGGGGGCAGCCGGGGAACACCTCTTCCTCCTCAAGGGAGAAGCCGGAGAACTCCTGGATGCCGAAGTTGGGCACCGCCAGATCCAGATGAAGCTGGGCCATCATCCCCACGGGGGACAGGTCCCCGGGGCCGTGCCAGGCCGTGCGCACGCCGAAGGCCTCGCACAGGGCGGCCAGCTTCCGGGCGGGGGTCAGGCCGCCGATCTGGCTGATATGCACCCGAATGTAGTCGATCAGCCGCCGGGAGACCAGCTCCTTCCACTCCAGGGGGTTGTTGAACAGCTCCCCCATGGCCAGGGGCACCGCCACCTGGCTGCGGAACTGCTGGAACCACTCCACCTGCTCCGGGGGCAGGGCAATGGACTGGATGGCCCGGTTGAGCCCAGCCTTCAGCCCGCCGTAGAGGAAGTCCCCGGCGTAGGCCCGCTCCCCCCGGGAGGAGGTGATATTCACCAGGCTCCCCCGCACCTTGTGCCGCACCATGTACCGGGCCGCGGCCTGCATCATCAGGATGTAGTTTTTAAAATCCAGGTTGAACAGCAGGTCAAAGACCTCCGGCGTCATGTCCAGCAGGTTTTCAAACCGTGTGACCCCCGCGTTGTTCACCAGCAGGTCCAGGCCGCCCAGGGCTTCCACGCTCTTTTCCAGCAGCTCCACCCCGGCGCCGGGCCGCTCTAAAGACGCCTGGAAAAAGAAGCATTTTCCCCCGTATACAGCCGGTCCTCCCAGGGCAGCACATAGGAGGGGTTTTCCAGGCCGCAGAAACGGCCCGCCTCCTCTTTGGAGCCCGTGTAGGCCCCCGTGTACAGTTCATACTCCTTCATATCGGTCTCTCCTCCCATCTAGCAGCAGAAGCCCGCCCACGCACCCAGGGCAGCTGTGGACCGGCTTCTGTCATCGCAGTGATTATACCATATCCTTTGGGAAAGGAAAGGAGATTTTACTAAAAAACCAGGACTATTTTCCGGTTTTTCAAGTTCTTTCACAAGAAGAAAAAGCGGCCCGAAGGCCGCCCTTTTCCCTTGCTTATTTAGATGTACCGGAAATTGATGCCCGCACAGCCCAGCTCGCAGTGGGCTTCGGGATAGTTCTTCTCCGGCCTGCAGGGGATTTCCCCCGCCAGCAGGCCGTCGCACAGGGCCATCATGTCCGTGATGACCCGCTCCCGGATGGGGTTGAAGTACAGGGAAGCCCCCGCCAGGTAGTCCTGCTGGTGGCGGCCGTCGCCGCCGTTTTCCTGAATGCCGTGGCCCCCCAGCCAGGCGTAGTCCCGGGCCTGGGGCAGATGGGGGGCGAAGCGCTCCAGCGCCTGGCGGTACTGGGCCACCAGCTCCAGGGCCTGTTGTTCCGGCGTGATCAGCAGCACGATGTATCCGGAGCCGATGGCGTCCCCGGTGAACAGGCACTTGTGGAAGGGGTCCGCAAACACCACCGAGTGGGGCGTGTGCCCGGGCAGCTCCCACACCTCCACCTGGACGCCGCCTCCCAGGTCGATAACCGAGCCTTCCTCTATGGGCATCAGCTCCGGCAGGGATGCTCCCGGGTGGCTCAGGGCGCTGGGATAGCTCTCTGGATGTTCCTCCAGGGGCGCGATGTCCTCCTTGTGCAGGTACACCCGGGAGAACTTGTCGATCCAGTGCATGTGGTCCAGGTGGGGATGGGTCACCGCCACCTCCACCGGCAGGTCCGTCAGCTGGGACACCAGCCCCGCCAGGTCCCCTTCTCCCATGCCCGTGTCGATGAGCAGCGCCTTCTCCCGGCCCTCCACCAGGTAGCAGCTGGCGGTGAACCAGTCGTCAATGCGCCACACTCCGGGCTTCAGCCACATCACCTGGAACTGAGTCCTCCGGTCCTGGGACAGCAGCCACTCCACAGCCCCGTCCTCCAGGGCCCCTTGCCAGGGGTCCCCCTGGGCCGGGCTGCGCTCCTCCACCTGGGAGCCTCCCGCGGCCCGCAGGCCCATGGCCAGCCGCTCCACGTCCACCGCGGCCCGGCCGTCCCGCAGCACCAGGGGCTCGCCCTTCACCGGATAGGCCCGCAGGGGCACATCTTTCAGGGCGCGGGCCTCATAGGGGTCACCGTGCCCTCCGATGGCGCACACCCCGGCGAACCACTGGGGAAAGCGGCTCCCCAGCCGCCACACCCAGTCCGCCGCCGCGGGGGTCCCCAGCAAGGCCACACGGCACTCGTCCACGTCCTCCCGCTGGCGCAGGGACCAGAGCAGGTCCGCCAAGGCCCCCTCCTGGGCGCCCTCCACAGGCACAGCAGCCACCGCCGCCCCCTGTGCCCGGGCCGCCAGCTGGGCCAAGGCCCGCTTCCCTTCCTCCTGCCCGCCGGACAGGCACACCACCAGGGGGCAGGGCCCCTCCTCAGCGGCTTTTTCCCAAAGGCAAGCCAGCGTTCCGGCTGGGCCGGTGCAGATCATTTCTTCCATGATGTTCTCTCCTTTCCCGTGTGTTTTCTATAGGCTCCCCAGCAGCAGAAGCCATGCTCAACGCTTATTTTTTCCTTTTCTGCGCCGACAGGACCTGCTCGGCCTGCTCGTCGGTCATCCCGCCCAGCTTGTCCGCCATGCTGTAGCGCTCCACCAAAGGGGTGGAGGGACCGGCCTCCGGCGTGCCCCGCTTGCCCTTAAAGGCCAGCTTCAGGGCGATGGGGGTGAACACTGCGCAGCACACCACCATGATGATCACCGGCCCAAAGTAGGACTCGGGCATCAGCCCCATGGAGGCGCCCCGGTTGGCCACAATCAGGGCCACCTCGCCCCGGCAGGCCATGCCCAGGCCCACCTGGACGCTTTCCCGCCAGGTGAAGCCGCAGGCCTTGGCCCCCAGGCCGCACCCCACCAGCTTGGAGAGGATGGCCACCAGCACCAGCAGCACCGCAAACACAAGGATCTGCCAATCCATGGCGGGAAGCTCCACTTTCAAGCCAATGCTGGCAAAGAAGACGGGGGCCAGCAGCAAATAGGAGAGGGGCTGGAACTTGGACTCGATATACGCGCCCCGGGGGGTGTTGGCCACAATAACGCCGGCGGCAAAGGCGCCGATGATGTCCGCCACGCCGAAGACCTCCTCGGCCACAAAGGCCATGACAAGGCACAGCACAAAGGCCAGCAGGGGAAACCGGTGCAGGTTTTTCTGGAACCGGTTCTCATACCAGGTAAAGAGCTTGACCCCCACAAAGGCCATCACCGCCACGAACACAAAGAACAGCAGGATCTTCACCAGCACCAGGCCCACGTTCACCGTGTCCCCGGCCAGGCTGGTGACAATGGTCAGCACAATGAGCCCCAGCACGTCGTCGATGAGGGCGGCGGCCAGGATGTTGTTGCCCACCTTGGTGTTCAGCTTGCCGATCTCTTTCAGGGTTTCCACTGTGATGGAAACCGAGGTGGCCGTCAAGATGGTGCCAATGAACACATGCTGCAGAATCAGGCTGGGGTCGCTCTCTCCGGGGGCGAAGAGGAACCCCAGCAAGGTGCCCATGCCCAGGGGCACCAGCACGCCCACCAAGGCCACCAGAAAGCCGGACTTGCCCGCCTGCTTCAGCTCCTTGATATCCGTGGACATGCCTGCCCCAAACATGATGACGATAACGCCGATCTCCGACAGGCTGTTTAAAAACTCCGTGGGCTGGATGATGTTCAGCACCGCCGGGCCGAAGATCAGCCCCGCCAGCAGGGCGCCCACCACCTGGGGCAGCTGCAGCTTTTGGGTGATCAGCCCCAGCACCTTGGTGCTCAAAAGGATGAGCGCCACGTCCAACAAAAACTTGTACGATTCCATGTTCAGTTCCCCTCTCTGCCGGTTCCCGCCGGCCCTTCTTTTATTATACCAACCCTCCCGGTGATTGCAAGAGGAAAGAGCTCTCCCCCAGCCCTCTGCAGATTCCTCCGCCCTCCCTTCCCCTACAAGCGCCCTGCCGGGGCAGCAGTTCAACCCCATTTCTTTTCCTCTTCTCCCCCTTTTTCCCCTCTTTTTCAGCCTTTTCCTGGCCTTTCCGGGCCAGTTTTTTGCAAATGACAGTTTATAGATAACTTCAACTCGCGGGGAAAAAGCCCTGCGAGAATCTAAAATTTAAGAGGGTTGAAATTATGAAGAAAAGCAAGTTTCTGAAGAAATCACTTGCGATGCTTCTGGCTGTCATGCTGGTCGTCGCAATGATTCCGCTCAGCGCTGCGGCTGCGGAGACTCCTGTCATTTCACAGATCACTGTGAATGACGTGGTCGCTACCGGCAGCGGCGATGCCTACACCGCGGAGATCGCTGATCCCGGTACAGGTGCTGTTAAAGTTGCTGTTACGCTGCAGAATGGCGTAGGCAGCATCAATCGGAAGGATGAAACTCAGAATGATGGTGTGTACGTTTTCACTCTGAGCGACGAAGAAAAAGAGGCGAAGTCCGTTTCCTTCGACGTGTATGACACCGATGGTGTGAAGACTGCCACTGTCACCGTTACCTACACCGTGACTGCCAAGAACACCGACACCTCCATCAAGTCTCTGACTGTGGACGGCATGTACGATGTGTCCTATGTGGGCAATGCCTACACCGTGGTTGTTCCCTATGGCACTGCTTCCGCTTATGTTAACATCACTCCCAATAGTGACAAAATCCAGGGTATCAGCGGTGCAACTAAGCAGACGGATGGTTCTTACAAATCCAATAGCGCAGTTCCTGTTGACGCTTCCACTGGCACTTCCTTTACTGTAACTGCCGAGAGCGGCAACAAGGCTGTGTACACTGTGAAGCTGGTCTCTGCCAAGGCTTTCACCGAGTTCTCTGTGGCTGGCGAGCGCAAGGCCGCTGATATCAGCCGCGTGACCGAGAACTACGCTGGGGACAAGACCGTTGAGATCCATATGCCCTATGGCACTAAGGCCGATGATAAGGGCAGCTATAAGTTCACTCCCACTTTCACCAAGGCGTACGCTTCTGCTCAAATCATTGCTAACTATGATGGCAATGCCAATACCGAAATTGTCAGCGGCACCGAATATGATTTGAATAAGTTTGACGGTGTCTCTTTGAGCGCTAATGGTGAAATCACCTCTGCGGAGGTTGCCCTGACTGTGAAGTACAGCGAGGACAGCGAGGAAACATGGAAACTGAAGTTTGAAGTTCCCTCTCAGGATCCCGTGGCTGCTATCAAGGGCCTGTCTGTGGGCAACTATGCCGCTACTATTGACGGCACCAACATCACCTTGGAGCTGCCCAAGTCCCTGCGTGTTAAGAACGGTGCGATTGTTCTGAGCAGCGATACCACCAGTACTGTTACCGTGCTTGGCACTGACGAAAATGATGATCCTATTTTACTAAGTGCCATTGATCTGACCAAGGATTCCTATATCCTGCGGGCTACTGCTGCCGGCCAGGAAGGTAACAATCCCAAGCAGGTGGTTGACTACAAGCTGACCATCAAGACTGCCGCTGCCACCCCCGCTGCCATCACCGACATGACTCTGGAAGACAAGGATGGCAAGCAGTACGAAGGCAAGATCGACAATGGTGCTGGCACCATCACCTTTGAGGTCCCCTATTCCACGAAGGCGCGTGCCGACGTTCAGGATTGGAAGCTGTTCTGGACTGCCAGCAGTGGCTCCACTGTGGAAGATCTGCGCATCTCTGGTTCTAAGCTGAGCGATATTACCAACCAGGATATCATTCCTGCTGGCGGCGCGGAAGGCTTTAAAGACGCTGCTGCTACTGGCAAGGCGGCTTTTGTTGTTGAAACTCCCGAGCTGGACAGCAAGACTTATAAGATCGTCTTCAAGAACGCTGCTGCCAAGACCAACAGCACCCTGGGTGCCGTCAGCCTGACCAGCGCGAATAAGTATGATGACATCAATGACACGAACACTGTCGATGCTTCCATCTCCGGCAAGAAGATCACCGCGAAGGTTGCTTACAATCAGTGGAATGCCCGGAATCCCCTGAAGACTGCTTATGTAGCTACTACTCTTCCCGAGGGAGCTACCCTGTACTATGTTGATTCTCAGAACAGCAATAAGCTGGTCAAGCTGGATGTTCTGAATGAGGACACTGAGGGCGCTGTCACTGTCAAGCTGCCCGATGCTGATGATTATAAGTACGAGAAGAACGCTTCTGGCTATAAGGCTCTGCAGCTGGTCGTTGTGAGTGAAGCTGTTACTGTTCCCGCTGACGCTGACATTGATGACATCACTGTGGACACCAATCTGGGCAAGCGCTCTATCTATGAGCTGACCCTGGAGAAGCAGGCTGCCCGTACTACCGCTGAAATCACTAGCTTCGGTGTGTACGACGCTGAGAACAAGACCACTGTTAAGGGTTCTGTCTCCGGAACTGATATCACCATCACTCTGCCCGCCTACTACGCTGATACCATGCGTAATGCTGCTTCTAAGCTGTACATTGACTACAGTGTGCGTGGCGGCGAGTCTCTGACTGTGGGTTCCGACCGCTTGACCGATCTGCTTCTGAAGGCTGACGGCTCTGTTGATTCTTCCTCCACCAAAGTGACCGCTCATAACGGCACTGCCAACACGGACAAGAAGATCACATTTAAGCCCTCTAGCTCTGATGTTGACATCACCACCATTACTGTCACTCCTGAAGATCCTAATCTGGCCTCCAGTGCTGTGGACTATACTCTCACCGTAAAATTTGCTGACGCTGGCACCACTGCTAAGCTGAACAGCGTGACTATTAATGGTGTTACCGGCACTCCCGACGCCAATAACAAGGTTGTCATCAATCTGCCCTTTGGCGCCGAAGTAACTTCTCTGGTTCCCACCTTCAACGTGGCTGCTAATGGTTATGTAGCTCTCACTAAGGAAGGTCATGAGGTTGCTGCTGATGCTTCCTATAACTTCGTTTCTGACAAAAAGTTTGTTGTTGTCTCTGAGAACGGCGTGAACAGCGCTACTTACACCATCAGCGTGACCACCGCCGATCAATTCTCTGACGTTGATACCGGCGACTGGTTCTACAACAACGTGATGCGCGCAGTGGAGCTGGGCATCCTGTCCGGTTACTCTGACGGCACCTTCAAGCCGATGAACA
>UQRL01000038.1 GCA_900543555.1 uncultured Oscillospiraceae bacterium
CCGGCAGAAGCCTTTTCTGGAACCACTCGCCTAGCGAGTGGTTTTCTAAATACAAGGAAAAGCCTTGGCGTGCAGCCAAGGCTTCTTCTTTGGAAGCAAAACAAGGGCCCTTCACTCCTTCTTCTCCAGAGGGACAAGCTGCTCCGGACAGGGCCGCTCTTGGAAAACAGGCAGCCAGGTGACCTGTTCCGCCGGCTGGAAGTGAAGGGCGGAAAAGGCGGTGTGCCGCAGGGGGAGCGCCTCCTCCCGCACATAGAGGGACACCGGGCCGTCCGCCCCGCCAATGATGCCGATGGAGGCTGCCGTGGGACCCACCCCCGCGCCGTTCCCTGGGAGGGGATTTGGGCGCAGCGGGTCGTTGTCCACCGTGTCCTGAAGGGAGAAGCCCTCCTGCTCCGGCTCCAGGGTATAGACCAGCTCCCACAGGCGGCTTGGCAACTCCCAGCCCTCTATGCGGGGCAGCTCCCTGTGGTGGATGGCCTGCAACGACTTCACTGTGAGGATGCCTTTCTCCCCGGTTTTGGGATGGGCCAGCTCCACCCGGTCCCCCGGTCCCCGCACTTGGAAAACGCTTCCCGGCAAAGGGAGCGGGTCGGCCTTCAGCCGCAGAGAGAGGCTTTTCACACGTTTCCGGCGGCCCCAGGGAAAGGCAAAGCGCCAGAGAGACCAGACCTTTTCGGGGTCCAGCCCATAGTGCTCGCCCAGCAGCGTTCCCTCTGGCTCCTGGCTGTTCCAGTTCACGCAGCAGTTGTAATAGCTGCCGCTGCCCCGCTTATAGGGGTACTCCCTTCCGTTGACCACCGCCGCGGGATGGAAGGAAAACTCCAAGGGGTTCTCCGCTGCCATCCGCCGGCGCTCCTCCTTGGTGAAAAGCTCCTCCCTGTCATTCTCCGGGGTCAGGCGCCACTTCTCCACAAAGGCGCGCACATCCTCCGGCTCTACTTGGCGGCAGAAATCCACAACCAGCGCTTTGGCGGTGGAATACACTCCCGGCACCAGCCAATGGAAGCCCGCCCAGTCAAACTCCCCCCGGAAGGGCAGCTGGACACCCGGGCGCTCCCGGTGGCTGGAGGGCGAGAAATTCCCCTGGCTGGTGACATACCACTCCTCAGGGGAGGGAAGGCGTTTCGAGGGGCCTGACGGCTCCAGGCGGGCCCGGTCTCCTTCCAGAAAATCCATGACAATCTCCTCCTTTTCCCCATCCTACACCTGCCGGAAGGGCTTGTCAACACAGAAAAAGCCCCGGGCAAACGCCTGGGGCTTAGAGCTTCTATGTTGTCCTGTTTACTGCTCCTGGCCGATCTGGATGGCCTTGCGGTTGAAGTCCAGCATCTGGGCCTTGCGGGCAGGGATGCACTTCTGCACCGCCTGGTCCAGGATATCTGCGTCGCAGAACTGGTAGTCCCCGCCAGAAAGGACTTCCTTGAACAGCTTGCCAATGAGGATCATGTTGGACAGGCCGCTCACGCCGTTCTCATCCGCCAGGGAAGTGGAGGGCACATAGTACACGGTGACGTCATCCCGCTCCACTTTCTTGTCGATCAGGCTGGAGTCCACGATGACAATGCCGCCGGGCTCCACCGCATTGATGAACTTGTCAAAAGAGGGCAGATTCATGGCGATGAACACGTTGGGATTGGTCACCAGGGGGGAACCGATGGCCTCGTCGGAAACGCACACGCTGCAGTTGGCGGTGCCGCCCCGCATCTCCGGGCCGTAGGAGGGCAGCCAAGAGAGCTGCTTGTTGGCGATCAAAGCGGCGTAGGCCACCACCTTCCCGGCGAACAGCACGCCCTGGCCGCCGAAGCCCGCGAAAAGAATGTTCAGATTTTTCATTTCTTCACACCCTCCTCCACATCTTTATACACACCCAGAGGATAATAGGGGATCATATTGTCATTAAGCCACTTCAGGGCCTCTACAGGGGACATGCCCCAGTTGGTGGGGCATGTGGAGAGCACTTCCACAATGGAGTACCCCTTGCCCTCGATCTGGTTCTGGAAGGCTTTCTTAATGGCCTTCCGGGCAATGTTCACATTCTTCACGCAGTCCACGGTAACGCGCTGGGCAAAGGCCACGCCGTCCAGGGTGGAGAGCATCTCGCAGACTTTTACAGGATAGCCGGCGGTGTTGGTGTCACGGCCATAAGGGGTGGTCTGGGTGACCTGCCCCGGCAGGGAGGTGGGGGCCATCTGGCCGCCGGTCATGCCGTAAATGGCGTTGTTGATGAAGATGACGGTGATATTCTCGCCCCGGGTGGCGGCGTGAACCGTCTCGGCGGTGCCGATGGCGGCCAAATCGCCGTCGCCCTGATAGGTGAAGATCACATTGTCAGGACGGGCGCGCTTCAGGCCCGTGGCCACTGCTTGGGCGCGGCCGTGGGGGGCCTGCACCATATCGCAGGAGAAGTAATCGTAGCACATGACCGAGCAGCCCACAGAGGCCACGCCCACAGCCTTGCCTTCCACCCCAAGCTCTTCCAGGGCCTGGGCCACCAAGCGGTGGACAATGCCGTGGGTGCAGCCGGGACAGTAGTGCATGGGCGCGTCAGTCAAGGTAGACGGTTTTTGAAATACAATAGCCATAGTCAATTCGCCTTTCCGGCGGAAAGGGGCACTGCCTCTTCCGCCTATATTTTCTCGCTTTACAGCAGCGCTTCAATCTGTTCCAGCACTTCGGCAGGGGTGGGGATCATGCCGCCGGTGCGGCCGTAGAAGTGGACCGGCACCTTGCAGTCGATGGCCAGCTTCACGTCGTCCACCATCTGGCCCATGCTCATCTCCACCACCAGGAAATTCTTGGCGTGGCTGGCGGCGCGGTTTAATGCCTGGGTGGGGAAGGGCCACAGGGTGATGGGCCGCACCAGGCCCGCCTTGATGCCCTTTTCCCGGGCCTTGTTCACGGCGCTGCGGGCCACACGGGAGGAGGCTCCGTAGGCCACCAGCACGATGTCCGCGTCCTCGGTCAGGTACTCCTCGGCCATCTGTTCGTTGGCCTTGACCTGCTCATAGCGCTCATAGCGCTCCTTGACCAGCTGCTCCAGCTTCTCAGGGGTCAGGTACAGAGAGTTGATGATGTTGTGGGCGCGCTTGCCGCCGTGGCCGCTGGCAGCCCAGGGCTTTTCGGGCAGCTGCGCGGAACCCTCTTCGGGCAGCTCCACAGGCTCCATCATCTGGCCCAGCATGCCGTCGGCCAGGATCATGGCGGGCATGCGGTACTTGTCGGCGGTGTCAAACGCGTGGGAGATCAGGTCCACCATCTCCTGCACCGTGGAGGGGGCAAACACCAGAATCTGGAAGTCGCCGTGGCCGGTGGCCTTGGTGGCCTGCCAGTAGTCCGCCTGGCTGGGCTGGATGCCGCCCAGGCCGGGGCCGCCCCGCTGCACGTTGATGATGACCGCGGGCAGGTCAGAGCCCGCCATGTAAGAGATGCCCTCGCCCTTCAGGCTGATGCCGGGAGAGGAAGAGGAGGTCATGGCGCGGATTCCAGCCGCGGAGGCGCCCAGCACCATGTTGATGGCAGCGATTTCAGATTCTGCCTGCAGATAGGTGCCGCCCACCTTGGGCATGCGCTTGGACATATACGCCGCCAGCTCGGTCTGGGGCGTGATGGGGTAGCCGAAGAAGTGATGGCAGCCGGCGCGGATGGCAGCCTCGGCCAGCGCCTCGTTGCCCTTCATCAAAACCTTCATAAGCAAATTCATTCCTTTCTCGAGGGTTCCCCAGGGAACCCCGGACAAAATTCTTTACCGTTCCACAGTGATCGCCGTATCAGGGCACATGGTGGCGCAGGAAGCGCAGCCCACGCACTTTTCAGGCTCCACCAACTGGGCGGGGTGGTAGCCCTTGGCGTTTAAGCGGGTCTTATCCAGGGCGATAATCTTCAGCGGACATGCGTGCACGCACATTCCGCAGCCCTTGCAGACCTTCTCATCCACAATGATCCTAGCCATATCGTTTTCCCTCCTTCAAGGAATTTTCTCAATTTACTTTATATGCAATACAATGGGTAGTGCTGTGTTGGCATATGTCAAGAACTCTCCCAGGGCGCGGCTTGACAGCGGAGGCACCTCTGCCCGCGGCTGTGGTTTCTCACCCAAAACAAGGCGCGGACGTGCGCTAACTTTTCGATGAGCACGAGCGAAGCGAGCGTCTCGCCTGCCGGCTCGGTCGGTCCCGAACGGTCCCCACTAGGGACCAGGACCCCAGGGCGCGAATTGACAGCGGAGGCACTCCGCCCTCACTCCCACATGAACTTCACATAGCGCTTTACAGGCCTGAAGCCTTCCGGCAGGGGTTCCCCCTCTTTCAGGGCAAAGTCCGGGGCAGTGGAGTACAGCAGCGGCAGGCCGGTAAGCTGGGAAGCTCTTTGGGCAAACCCCAGGGCGTCCAGCAGGTCCTGAAGCTGGGTCTCCACACCCAGATGGGAATTGTTCACCAGGGCGGTAGCTTTCAGGCGGCTGGCGGCCTCTATCTCCCCCAGCAGCGCGGCAGCCTCCTCCGGTGTTTGGGACAACACCCGGTAGCGGTTGATGACGTAGAGCATCTGGTAGCCGGTTTCCTCCAACTGGCCGTGAAGCCCACCCAGAGCCGTGACGCCTGCGTCATCGCCGCCGGCATCAATAAAAACCCGGCCCGCCTGGGGCTCGAAAATGGAATACAGCTCTGGGGGCAGGGTAGGGGTATCCAGGGTGGTGCCCGCAAATACGGGAGCAATCAGCCGCACCCCGTGCTCCTCCAGCAGGCCGCCATATTCGGACGAGCGGAAATAGGGGTTGACGATATCCAGGTCCGCCACAGTGACCCTCTCCCCCGCCGCAGCCGCTTCCAAAGCCAGGTTTAGGGTGAGGTTTGTCTTGCCGCAGCCATAATGGCCGCAGACAACCGTGATACGGGCTTGCTCGCTCATAGCTTCCTCCTTTGGGGCGCAAACTCTCCCCTGCAAGAGAGGGACGCTCTTCTTGCATTTCCCTCTCCCGGAATGGGAGTAATTCTTATCTTAACACAAAAGCGGCGTGGTTTCAACAAGAAACGCCGCTTTAACTTGTTAAAATATGGGAACATCCCGCATTTTCAGAGCATTGCACAGTTTCCCTAAAACGCCTCTTCAAGCTCTGTTCATAAATTCCTTACGGAAACTTCAAAAAAGGCTTATGGCCTCTTCATAATTATGGGGTAGACTGGTGACAATGAAAGATGAAGGAAGGTGAAAGCCGAAAGCGACAAAACCTTTTCGTGAAAATGACCTCTCTTTTCATTTCATTTTATTAACATACTGTCCTTCGGTGGGGTAGGGACCGGCAGCCGCCGTCCCGAGGCCAACGCCCCGCCGATGCGGCAGACCAAAAATTCTCGCCTTTGCCTTCTTTGGGCAAAGGCGTTTTTAATTGTCAAAATATTTTTCATCCCGGGTGGCAGAGTAAAAAACGGGCGCGGTTTCTTTTTTTCGCAAAACCTGCCCAGGAAAGGGATGAATACCGATGAGATCGTTTTGGAAGCGATTGCGCCAGCAGTTCAACCCCCACAGCCTTTCCAAAGGGGTAAAGGTCTTTGCCCTGAGTGTGGGCGCCACGGCGGTATGTATGCTGGCCTCCTTGAGCTTTTTAAAGCTGGAACCCAGCCGGGGCACTGCCCTGGAGGCCTCTGCCTTTAATGGGGGCAGGGAATTCCTGTCCCCGCAGGCGGCCCAAACCTCCGTGGGACAGGGTTCCCAGGAAAGCCCTGGGAAGGTGGTCCCCCTGGGGACTGTCTTTGGCATTAAGCTCTTCACAGACGGGGTCATTGTGGCCTCGCTTTCAGACCTGTACACCTCAAACGGGGTGTGCTGCCCTGCCGCAGAAGCCGGCATACTGCCCGGGGACTATCTGCTGGAGGCCGACGGCATGGAGATTCCCAGCAACCAAAGCCTGGCGGAGTATATTGGCCAAAGCGCCGGAGAGGCCATCACCTTCCAAGTGCGCCGGGGGGAGCAGGTCTTTGAGACCCAGGTGACTCCCGTGTATGGAGAAGGTTCTTTTAAAACCGGCATGTGGGTGCGGGACAGCGCCGCGGGCATTGGCACCCTGACCTTTTACGATCCATCCACTGGCTGCTTTGCCGGGCTGGGGCACGGCATCTGCGACATGGATACCAGCGGCGTGATGACGCTGAAATCCGGGGAGCCCATGCCCATTACCCTCAGCGGCGTAATCAAAGGCAAAGCTGACGCGCCCGGCCAGCTGCAGGGCTATTTCTCTTCGGAGGAGCCCTTGGGCACCCTGTTGGCCAACCGGGAGACCGGCGTCTATGGCACTCTTTTAGAAGCGCCCAAGGGGGAGCCCTTGGAAATTCTTCCCAAGGAACAGGTGCGATGCGGCCCGGTGCAGCTGCTGGTCAGCCTGGATGAAACCGGCCCCCAGCTCTATGAAGGGGAAATCGTCCAGATCGCCAATGCGGACCAGCTGACGAAAAACCTGGTGGTTCGGGTGACGGACTCCCGGCTTCTGCAGGCCACCGGCGGCATTGTGCAGGGCATGAGCGGCTGCCCCATCCTGCAGGATGGGAAGCTGGCTGGGGCGGTTACCCATGTGTTCACAGAGGACCCCACCACCGGCTACGGCATTTTTGCCCAGGTGATGTGGGAAGAGTGTCAAAGCTGCCAGGGAACGGGTTGAACAGGAAAGGCGCGCCGCCGGATGTGGGGGCGCGCCTTTTTCCCACCCGCACTTTACAGCCGCGTTTCAGCTGCTATAATGATAACAGTTGACTACACAGGAGGGATGGGAATGGACGCAGCAATTCGCTGGGAGGCGTCCCCACGGATCGCGGCCTACAGAAAGCAGCTTCTCGGCGCCGGGTTCCAAGAGGCCGCCCTGTGGCAGTCCTCCCCAAAGCTAGGGCTGTTCTACCGGCCCTGCACAGAGCAGACCGCATTTGTGGTGGACCTGCTGGGAACGGCCCATTGGGTGGAGGTGGCCTACGGCTTTGCCTCCACGGCGTTCACCCGCATTAAGGGCAATGAGGACAGCTTGGCAAAGGCGGGAGTCTCCGCCGCTGCGATCCACTTGCGGGAGAAGCTGCTGCTGGCCTCTTGGGAAGACGAGCCCTCCGCCCGGGAAGCTGTCGCTGCGCTGTACCGGGCCTATCCTTCCCTGGAAAAGGAGGAGCTTTTCGCGCTGGTCCAAGAAAAGCGCAAAGCCTTCCTCCGGCAGATCTCCCAGGCGCTCAGACCGCTGGGGTTCCGGAAAAAGGGCAACGTCTGGACGGCGGACCTAGCGCCGGGAACTGTTCTGCAGTGGCACGCCCAGAAGTCAGGTTTCTCGGACGAATACTATTTTAACCTGTTCATCCGGAAACAAGGCGCTGTCTATCAAGGCAGCTGCTTCTACGACAGGCTCCATCCCGCCGGCCTCTGTCCCCTGGACTGGCAGGCCATGCCGCCAGAGGTGTTCCAGCACTTTTTGGACAGCACCGTGGTGCCCGTTCTGGAAAAAATTCTCCACACTCCGCTGGGGGAGCTGGGGAAAGATCCCTCTCTGTGGAGAGGCTGCAGCTGTCAGCGGGACCTCTGCCCCGCCTGCTGGGTGGAAAAGAACCTTTGGCAGGCCTTAGAGGAAGCGGGGGCATAAAAAAAACAGCACCTCTCCCCCTGGAAAAGCCGCTGCCACAGGATATAGTGTCCCATGGGGGCTTAACGGAGAAAAGTGCCGTACTTTTTGTGGGAATGTTCGTGCGAAAGGTGAAAAATCCCCGGTTTTCGGCCAGCTTTCGTCGTTTTTCGCCAAAATGATCTTCCAGTTTTTTCCGACAAACCACTTGCCAGAACGATTAGGTTATGGTAAAATTTTTTCACAATAAACCATACCCAGGAGGTTCATCATGGAAAAAGAAAGTAAGGTCATAATTAGTTCGGAAGACGGCGAATGGGGCCGTGAGCCGATCCAGAAGCTGTCGCAGCGGGGAGTGCGGCCCCTGTTTCTCAAGCGGGACAGCACCCTGCTGCTCACAAAAATTCGAGAGGAACACCCCCAGCTGGTGGTGATGGAATTTTTGATGCCGGGCCTGGACGCCATCGGAGTCATCCACGCAGTCAGCCAAGACGCCAATGTGGAGAACCCCCTGTACATAGTGACCTCCTCTTACACAAATCCCATGATGGAACGGGAGATCGCCGCGGCTGGCGTGGCCTACTTCGCCCTGTCCCCCTATGACAAAAACGAAATGGCAGAGCGCATTCTTCACCTGCTCTCTATGAAGGGAAAACACCTTGAGGCAGCCCCATTTAATTCCAGCCTGCGGCTGCGGGTGACGGAGATCCTGCATCAGATCGGCGTGCCCGCCCACATTAAGGGGTATCACTACCTGCGGGACTCCATCCTGATGGCGGTGGAGGACCCGGAGATTATCAACGCCGTGACAAAACAGCTTTATCCCAGCGTGGCAAAGCGCTATAATACCACCAGTTCCCGGGTGGAACGGGCCATCCGCCATGCCATTGAGGTGGCGTGGGACCGGGGGGATGTGGATGTGCTCAACTCCTATTTTGGCTATACCATCCACAACACCCGTGGCAAGCCCACCAACAGCGAGTTCATCGCCATGATCGCCGACAAGCTCTGCCTGCAGATGGCCAGCGCTTCCTGACTAACATCCCTGCTTGTTGAAGGACCGTGCGGGTGGCAGCCCGCCTGTCCCCCAGCGCCCCTTCCCTTTCCAAGAAGCCTTGGCCAATGGGAGGGGGACTGCGCAAGGGCCGGCCCACCCTCTCTTAGGGGGGGCGGAAACTGGGGAACCCCCAAAGCTCTTCCAGCCCTGAAAAGCCCCGACATGCCTTGTCTTCTGTGGGTAATGATACACTACCCTTCGTGAGCATTTTGTCGAATTATAGGAGAACAACCCATTTTCTTGTAAAAAGATTGTGAACGGGCTCAATATATTGTAGAAAACCGGCGGATAGAATCATCCGCCGGTTTTTGTTGTGATATACAGGATATACGATGAAATCGCAGCGAGAGTCATCCCGCCTTTCCCGAGTTGAGAAGCAGCTGAAGCTCTTCTACAAAGCGGCAGGCGTGAAAGCCGTCGCACACGGCGTGATGGACCTGCAGGGCCAAGGGCATCAGCAGGCGCCCCTGCACAGGACGGTAGCGGCCCAGGGTAAAAATGGGGAGCAGGTATTCCCCGCCCCGGGGAAGCTCCAGGTGAAAACTGGTGAAGGCCTGCCAGGGGATCATGGAGACGTTGAACACGTTTGGGGGCGTGTGGGGCTTGGCTTCAAAGGATTCCACGCTTCCATAAAGGCGCAGATCCTCCTCATAGCGCTGGAGAAACGCAGAAGGGTCCGGGGTATACTCTGTCCAAAGGCAGGAAAAGGACTCCGTGTCCGGGTGGAAGACGGTATAGCTGGGCGAAAGCTGGTCATACCAGCCCAGGACGCCCTCCTCATTGAACGCCATGCGGAATTCCCGGTGCCGGTTGACAATCACTGCCAGGCTGTAAAGCACGGCCGGATAAAAGCGCCCTCCCCGCCGTTTCAGATCTGTCACATCCAAATCCACTGTCATGCTGTAGAAGCAGGGCACCTGGGAAAAATAATGCTCAAAGCGCTCTGCCCGGTCCCAGGCGTCCCGGTCGATGGGATGGAATGCCATAGGGCCGCCTCCTTTCCAAAGCTTTTGATCACTGCTTCCCGCTCTGCCGGCTGCCCCGGAGGATGCTTTCCGTGCCCAGGAACATGAGGGCTAAGAACAGCAGCAGGTACGCCGGCAGGATGCGCACATCAAAAAAGTCAGCCAAAAAGCCAAACAGCGGGGGGATCACCATGCCTCCCACATACGAACAGGCCATCTGCACCCCCATCATAGCCTGGGAGAACTTCTTTCCAAAAACCTGGGGTGTCTGGTGGAGCATGGCCGGGAAAATGGGGGCGCACCCTCCGCCGATCAGGCAAAGACCCAGGGGAATGCGCCACTGAGGCAGGGGCAGGAACAGCAGTAGAATACCGCACAGCCCGACCCCCTGTCCCACCCGGATCAACGTGGGGCTGGAGAGCTTTATGGCCACAAAACCGGATAGCAGGCGCCCAATGGTGATGCCCAAAAAGAACAGGGAACTCCATCCGGCGGCGGTGTCCTCACTGACGCCGAAGCCTTTAACCGCATAACTGCTGGTCCACAGGTTGGCAGTGACCTCCACCGCCGTGTAACAGAAGAATCCCAGCAGCGCGCCCTTGGCCTTGGGAAGGCGGAATACCTGGCGCAGGGGCAGGGCCACCACGGCCTCTTCCCCCTCCTCCTCTTGGGGGGAGGGGACTTTTTTCCAAAGGGGCAGGCTGAACAGCAGCACCGCCACCAGTGCCACCTGCAGCAAGCCGATGGTCCGGTACCCCGCGTGCCAGTTGTTGTTCCGGTCAATCCAAAATGCCATGACAATGGGCCCCGCAGTGGCGCCGATGCCCCAGAAGCAGTGCAGCCAGCTCATGTGCTTGGCCTGGTAGTGGAGGGCCACGAAATTGTTCAGGCCCGCGTCCACCGAGCCCGCCCCCAGTCCCAGGGGCACCGCCAACAGGCAGAGCCAGCCCACTTGGGGAGCAAAGGAAAACCCTAGCAGGGCAAAGGCCGTCATGGCCACGCTGACAAGCGTCACCCGGCCCGTGCCGAACCGGCGGATGACCCGGGTGCTCATCAGGCTGGAGATCACCGTGCCGCAGGAGACGATCATGGAGATGACCCCCGCAAAGGGCAGAGGAGCCCCCAGGCTTTTCTGGATGGCGGGCCAAGCCGAACCCAGCAGGGAATCCGGCAGGCCCAAACTGATAAAGGACACATAGATGATCACGAGCAACGCGGTAAACATGTTATTCCTCCTCCCAGGCTGTTCCAAAAAGGGTGCGCTTCAGCTGACGCAAAGCCAGCGCTTTCATCCCTGCGCTGTAATCGGGCCCCATGTCCCGGCGAACCTCCAATTGCAGTCCATACGCATTGTAGAAGGTCTTTTCCACCTTTTGGCGGATGGCTTCTGCCGAGCCGAGGCGGAAAATGTCCCCATAGAGCACCACCCGTTCCGGCCCGGCCATGACGCAGACCGCCCGAAGGTATCGGGCTGCTGTCTCCTCCACGGCCGCGGGGTTTCCATGGTCCATGCCGTTCCACTGGTCCAGACCATACAGGTAGTGGAACTCCCCCACAAAGCCCTGCCGTCCCGGCCAAGGACTCCGGCCCAGCGCTAAGCCCATGCCGGGGCCAAAGCGGCCGGGAAAGTAGATGCCCGCCGTAAGGCCCGCTACCTCACCGGGAAGCTCCTGGACATATCCCAGCACAGCAGCGTTGATATCGTTTTCCAGCAACACCGGCACATGGTAGCGCCCTTTCCATCGCCGGGACAGAGCATCCCCCGCCAGGGCGCGGTGGTCGCAGAAGAGAATCTTTTCTCCCTCCACCTGGCCCGGCACGCCGAGTGCCAGGGTGCGGATGCCCGGCGTCTCCTGAAACGCCGCATCCAGCAGGGCGTCAAAGCTCTCGGGACGCAGGTCTCCTAAAAACCGTGAAGCACGGTCTACCCGGTCGCCAAAGAGGTCAAACACCTCCAGCTGGACCAGCGTTCTCCCTTCCATCTGATAGGTATACAGCACTCCGGCGTTATGCCTCTCTCCCCGGTAGCGGTAGCAGGCAGAGGGGCGCCCTCCCTCTGAGGGGACGCTTCCGCAGCTCTCTACCTCGCCCTTTTCCATCAGCTCAGCCAGCACAGCGCTCACGGTCACCTGGCTGAGCCCCGTCTTCTGGGCCAGCTGGGGCCGGGTGGCCTGCCGCAGGCAGAGCATGGCCTGGCGGATCACTGTTTTGTTGTGCTGGCGCACCTGCATTGTATTGGCGGCTTTCAACGCCTCACTTCCTATCTAACTTTTTAAATGTTATTTACAAAGCGAATCATATCACGGAGGCCGCATTCTGTCAAGAGGTGGGCAATACAAAAAAAGCGGCGGGGACCGCCCCGCCGCTTTTTTCCTATTGCTTTTGAAAAAACCAGCCCAAGGGGGCCTTCAAGCCGCCCCTTCACAGGAAACGGACAGAAAAAGCGTAGGCTTTCTTCTCCCCGGGGGGCAAAAGCCGCATCCCCTTTTTCTCCAGAAAGCTGTCCCCTTCGGTGGTCTGGGTGGCGCAGCCGGTCCAAGGCTCCAGGCAGACGTAGGGGCCGTCGTTCTTGGCAGACCAGATGCCCAGCAGGGGGAACTGGGAGAAGTCCATCTCCACACCCCGGCCGGTTTGAGGGTTTACCACCTGCACCTTGCGGGAGTTGAGCCCCTCGAACACCAGGGCATCCTTGTAGAAAAGGGGATGGGTCAAGGGGATTTCCCGCTCCTCTTTCAGCTCATAGGCGGTCTGGGTGGGGTCGATCAGGCCCGTATCCAAGATGACGGGGCAGCGCTGGGTCTCCGGCTGCTCAAACCGGATGACGTAGTCCTCAAAAGCGGCCGCCTCGTTTACAGGGACATTGAAGCCCGGATGCCCGCCGATGACAAAGGGCAGGGGCTCCTCTCCCCTGTTCTCCACCGTGAACTCTGTCTCGTAGCCGTCCGCTTTCAGGGTGTAGGCCACGGTGAGGGCAAACTGGAAGGGATAGCGCTTTTCGGTCTCCTCACTGGCGGTGAGGCAGTAGGCCAAGCGGTCCTTTCCCTCCTCTACCAGGGTGAACTGGCTGGCTTTGGCGAAGCCGTGCCGGTTCATGGAATACCACTCTCCGCCGATCTGGGTCCGGTTGTCCCGCAGGGCCCCGACAATGGGGAACAGCACCGGGGCATGTTCCTTCCAATATTGGGGGTCGCCCACCCAAAGGTGCTCAAAGCCCTCCGGCCCTTTGAGGGAGACCAGCTGGGCGCCCAGGGAATCCACCTGGGCAGTATACACTCCGTTTGTTATTGTAGCAAGCATGTGCACTCCTCCTTGTTGTTCTTGCTCCCATTATAGCAGGGCCGCAAGCCCGGCGCAAGAAATCACGGGCTTTTCCCAAAAAATCCGTTTACCTTTTGCCGGTCTTGTGTTAGGATAGGGAGGACAAGAAAACCAGTGGGGAGGATGTGTATGCGAGCTGTCATTCAGCGGGTGGGCCGGGCAGAAATCACCATTGACCACCGGGAAACCCGCTCCATCGGCCAAGGGCTGGTGGTGTTTTTGGGCGTGATGAAAGGGGACACGGACAAGCAGGCGGACTTTTTGGCAGAGAAGGTACAGGGCCTGCGTGTGTTCACAGACGCAGAGGGGAAGATGAACCTTTCCCTGGAGGACACCGGTGGAGAACTGCTGGTGGTGTCCAACTTCACCTTGGGCACGGACTGCAAAAAGGGCCGCCGGCCCTCCTTTGACCTGGCGGCCCCGCCGGAAGAGGCGGAACGGCTTTACCGCCATTTTGTGGAACGGGCCAAGGCCCTGGGGATCCGCAAGGTGGAGACTGGGGAGTTCGGCGCCTATATGGAGGTGCTATGCCAAAACGACGGGCCGGTGAACCTTTTCATCGACACGGAAAAGATCGGCAAGTAAAGAACGGGAGGAAGCTGTATGAACTGCGCATTTTGGAAACGGCTGATGGAAGAGACCGGTTTTCCAGAGGAGGCCAAAGCAGAAGTTCTGCGCTGCGGGGAATTCCTGCGGCAAAACGGACAGGAAGAGGCCCTGGACGGCGCTGTGGAATTCTTCTATTGCCACGACCTGGACATGAAGCTGGTGGAGCCCCTGCTGGAGGATCTCTCTCAGGAGAGCGGCGTGAATCTCTACACCCTGTGGCTGCTGTTCCTGCTGGAGGCCGCTGTGCCCGCCAAAGAGCTGTACCGCCAGAAAGGTGTGCCGGAACGGGTGTTCTGGGATACCTTCGCGGATCTGAAGTACAAGGTGCTGGAGTGCAAGGCGGTGCAGGGCGTGTGGGGGAACTTTGTCTCTTCCTGGTATCCTATCTTCTACTCTGGGGACATTGTAAAGCTGGGCCGGCTGGAGTATGAGGACATTCCCTATCCCTGGGAAACCCCCTATGAGAAACACGGCCTGGTGGTAAAGAAGGGGGACCCGGTGAAAAACATCCACATCCCCTCCAGCGGGGAGCCCTTCGACCTGCCCGCCCGGCTGGACTCCTACAAGCGGGCCTACGGCTTTTTCCGGGAGGAGCTGCAAGGCGGGCCCCTGGTGTGCGTGTGCCACTCCTGGCTGCTGTACCCCCAAAACCGCCAGGTCCTCTCCCCCTCCTCCAATATCGTCAGCTTCCAGGAGGATTTCGACCTGGTGGGCTGGGAAGAGACGGAGACCTTCGGCGACACCTGGCGGGTCTTTGGGGCGGCAAGCCGGGGACCTCTGGAGAACCTGCCGGAGGGCACCTCTATGCAGCGGGGCTTCAAACGCTGGCTGCTGGAAGGACACAAGACCGGCGAGGGCCGGGGCGTGCTGGTTTTTGACGGGAAAACGCTTCTCACCCGGTGAAAGGAGCTCCCATGGAACAGGACCTTCTCTTTCTTTTTGAAAAGTGCCCCGGCGCCCTTCCCCTGTACCATGCCTTGGAGGAAAGGCTCCGGGAGGCGGTGCCCGGCATGGCGGTGAAGGTGGGCAAGAGCCAGGCCAGCTTTTACCTGCGCCGCCAATTCGGCTGTGCCTCTCTGCTGGCCGCCAAGCGGAAGAAGGACCGGCCGGACCCCTATCTGACCGTGACCTTTGGCCTGGCCTATCCGGTGGAGAGCCCCCGCATTGCCGTGAAGACCGAGCCCTACCCCAACCGCTGGACCCATCATGTGGTCCTCGGCAGCGTGGAGGAGATCGACGAAGAGCTGCTGGGGTGGCTGCAGGAGGCGGCAGAGTTTGCCGCCTCGAAAAGATAAGCAGGGATATTTTCCCAAGCGGGCATGGAAAAAGGCATCCCCAGTGGGATGCCTTTTTCTGCATTTGATGCAAAAACAAGACCGGCGGTGAAGCCGGCCTTGTTTCGAGGTAAAATATGAAAGGACGAAAACCCTTATACTCTGTTTCTGCCTGAAAAGGCCATGTCCGCGCGGGGGATGTAGCTGTGTCTCCCCTGTGGGGCCCTGCGCCCCCGCCGTCTCTCCCGGCGGTAAAGCAGCAACCCGCCAGCTACAAAGGCCAGCACCACCACAAACCCAGCGATGCAAGCCAGAGGCGAAGCCGCCCAGCGCGAAGGGATGGAAGCGGACAGCTCACCCGCAGAGGCGTTCCCTGCGGCCGCCTGCGTGTCCTCCACCACCTGGGCCGCTGCTGCGGTAGGGTCTGCCTGCGCCTGTGAGACCAGGCTGAGAGCCATTACCGTACACACCGTCAGCACCAGCACCAACAGGAAGGTGAGAAGATTTTGCAGCGTCTTTTTCCGCATCCCTGTACACTCCTTTCAGAAGGCCCTTCCCTGAGGAAGGTTACACTTCGATGACAAGTGTTACAATTTGGTTACATTTTAGCATGCCTTTTCCGAGAATGCAACCCCCTTTTCCACAATTCAGAAAAATTCACAAACCATTCACAGTTGGCTACAAAATATAGGGGGTACGCCCTGGATTTTTCAAAGAAAACACAAAATTTGGGGCAACGCTGCGCCAAAGCACAACGAGCTGCCACCGAAATTTGCCCGCAGCGGGAAAATGCCCGCCGGCCAGCCTGGCAAAAGAAAAAGCCCGAGGGGAAACCCTCGGGCCTTTTGAACCGGTGGTGAAACTTACTTCAGCTCAACCTCAGCGCCAGCCTCGGTCAGCTTGGTCTTGATGGACTCGGCGTCGTCCTTAGAAGCGCCCTCCTTGATGGTCTTGGGAGCCTCGTCAACCAGAGCCTTGGCTTCCTTCAGGCCCAGGCCGGTGATCTCCTTGACAACCTTGATGACGTTGATCTTGTTGGCGCCAGCGCTCTTCAGGACCACGTCGAACTCGGTCTTCTCCTCAGCAGCGGGAGCAGCAGCAGCGGGAGCAGCCACGGCAACAGCAGCGGGAGCAGCAGCGGAAACACCGAACTCCTCCTCCAGAGCCTTAACCAGCTCGGAGAGCTCCAGGACGGTGAGGGACTTGACTTCTTCAATCAGGTTAGTGACCTTCTCAGACATGATAAAATACCTCCATAAAATTTAGTGATAGGCAAAGAAATGAAACGGGGGAAATCTCCCCTGAGCGCTTTAGGCGCTCTGCTTCTCGGCAATGGCGTTGAGGGCGATGACCAGGCTGCGGAGAGTGCCGCTGCACACATTGGCAAAGCCCTGAATGGGGCCGTTCAAGCCGCCGAGCACCTGAGCCACCAGAACCTCCTTGGGGGGCAGCTTGGCCAGCTCGTCAATGCTCTTGGAATCCACCGTGTCGCCGTCAATAAAGCCGGCCTTCACCGTGAAATTCTCGTTGTCCTTGGCATAGTCGGAAAGGATCTTGGGGGCGTCCACATAGCCGTTCTCGCTGTAAGCGATGGCGGTGGCGCCGTGGAGATGCTCCTCCAGGCCCTCGATGCCGGCCTCCTTAAAGGCCAGGCCAAGCAGGGTGTTCTTGACCACCTTGTACTCGCAGCCTGCCTCACGCAGCTGCTTGCGCAGTTTGGTGTCCTTTTCCACCGTGATGCCTTCATAGTTCACCAGCACGCCCACATTGGCCTTTTTAAAGTCCTCGGCCAGCTGTGCCACCTGCTGTCTCTTTTGTTCCAGAATCTTCTCGCTGGGCAATTCGTTTCACCTCCGGGTCGTGAAAGTAGAAGTAAAAACGCCTTTCCGGGTTTCCTCGGAAAGGCGTTGCAAGCAAATTACAGAAGGGGAAAGCGCCATGCAGGCACCCCTGACAGAAGCACAGCCCTGTCATTCTTCTTTGCTCGTCTTTCCTCGGCAGGCCGGACAAAACCGTTTACAAACCTGCTGTCTTTGGATGGACAGCTTTGTTATTATAGCAAATGTTGCTGGGCCTTGTCAAGCCCTAAGCCGCTTATTTATCTCAGATAAACTTGGCGGGGTTGATCTTCACGCCGGGGCCCATGGTGGCGCTGACCACGCAGGAGCGGACATACTGGCCCTTGGCCGCAGAGGGCTTGGCCTTCACAATGGCGTCCATCAGGGTGTCGAAGTTCTCCTGAAGCTTCTCCACGCCGAAGGAGACCTTGCCGATGGGGCAGTGGATGATGTTGGTCTTGTCCAGACGGTACTCGATCTTACCAGCCTTGGCCTCGGACACAGCCTTGCCGATATCGGGGGTGACGGTGCCGGCCTTGGGGTTGGGCATCAAGCCGCGGGGACCAAGCAGACGGCCCAGACGGCCCACCAGGCCCATCATGTCGGGGGTGGTGATCAGCACGTCGAAATCCATCCAGTTTTCAGACTGGATCTTCTGCACCATTTCCTCGCCGCCCACATAATCAGCGCCGGCAGCCTTGGCGTCCTCTTCCTTCTCGGGCTTGCAGATGGCCAGCACACGCACGCTCTTGCCAGTGCCGTTGGGCAGCACAATGGCGCCACGGACCTGCTGGTCGGCATGACGGCCGTCCACGCCCAGCTTTACATGAAGCTCGACGGTCTCATCGAACTTGGCAGTGCCAGTTTTCACGCAGATGTCCAGCGCCTCAGCGGTATCGTAGACCTTGCTGCGGTCGATGAGCTTGGCGCCTTCCACATATTTTTTACCGTGTTTCATTCTCTCTTTCCTCCAGTGGTAAATATCGGATTACTAGATTTCCTCCCACTCGGGAATCAATCGACTACTTCGATACCCATGCTGCGGGCAGTGCCGGCGATCATGCTCATGGCGCTCTCCACAGAAGAGGCGTTGAGGTCGGGCATTTTCTGCTCGGCGATCTTCTGCACCTGCTCGCGGGTGATCTTGGCGACCTTCTTCTTGTTGGGCTCACCGGAGGCCGTCTCGATCCCGCAGGCCTTCTTGATCAGCACAGCGGCCGGAGGGGTCTTGGTGATAAAGGTGAAAGAACGGTCCGCATAGACCGTGATGACGACGGGGATGATAAGGCCCACGTCATTCTTGGTACGCTCGTTGAATTCCTTGGTGAACGCCATAATGTTCACGCCATGCTGGCCGAGCGCGGGGCCGACAGGCGGTGCCGGAGTCGCTTTGCCGGCAGGGATCTGGAGCTTGATAAAGCCCGTAACCTTCTGAGCCATTTGTTTGCACCTCCAAAATTCGTGGTGGATGACGGCGCGGCTGTGAGAAAGATTTCAGCCGTGCCTCCCACAGGGGCAATGCCCCTCGCAAAAGCGGGCGCGCCCGCTTGCTGCCTTACACATTGTTCCGCGAGAAAGCGCGGCCTTTCTTGCTGGAAGATCAGTCCACAGGTTCGGCCTGGTCCAGCTCCAGCTCGACGGGGGTTTCCCTGCCGAACATGGAAACGGTGACCCGCACGCGGTTTTTCTCCACGTCCAGCTCCTCCACCGTGCCGACAAAGCCCTCCAAGGGCCCGTCCACGATGTTGACGGAGTCGCCCACCTTATAGCTGACCTCCACTTCCCGCTTTTCAATGCCCAGCCGGGCCACCTCGTCCTCCGTCAGCGGGATCGGCTTGGAGGAAGGACCCACAAAGCCTGTGCAGCCGCGGATGTTCCGCACCGCATACCAGGATTCGTCCGTCATCACCATTTTTACGATGACATAGCCGGGGAAGATCTTGCGTTCTACTTCCTTGCGCTTGCCCGATTCAGTGATCTCTGTCACCGTCTCTGTGGGCACGCGGATCTCTTGGATCAGATCTTGCAGTTGGCGGTTCTCCACCGTTTTTTCCAGGTTTGAGGCAACCTTGTTCTCATACCCGGAGTAGGTGTGCACCACATACCATTTTGCTTCTTCAGCCATCTGCTACCTCCGCTTTCCTGTGAGACTTCCGTTACCCGGCCACGTTCATCACAAGGCCCAGCAGGTTCATAAACACGGTGTCCAGCAGGAAAACGAACAAGGCCACCACCAGAATGGTCACCAGCACCACGCCGGTGTTTTTAAAGGTTGCCTTGGGGGTGGGCCACACGATCTTCTTGATCTCGCCCTTGCAGTCGCGGAAGAATTTGGCCACACGCTTAAAGAAGCGGACAAAGCCGTTCTCTTTCTTCTTGACGTTCTCAGCCATGTCCTCCGCTCCTTACTTGGTTTCCCTGTGCAGGGTGTGTTTCCGGCAGAACCTGCAGTACTTGTTCATTTCCAGTCTGTCGGGATCGTTCTTCTTGTTCTTTTTGGTGTTGTAGTTTCTCTGCTTGCACTCAGTGCAGGCCAGCACAACCTTCACTCTCATTTTGTCGGCACCTCCCGTTTTACGGAAAAATTTTGGGGGCTTTTTGCCCCGGCCTCCCTCGGAAAAACAGGCACAAAAAAAGAACCTCTTTTTCGAGGTGTTACCAGTATAGCACAACAGCCTCTCCCTTGTCAAGGAAGATTTCCCCGGCAAACGGGGGATTTTCCCGCGAAAAAAGCCTTTGACAAGCCCAGGGGTGCTTTGCTATAATGCAGGACGAAAGTATGCCGCGCTGTGAACGCGGAGAGAGCCTGGTGAAAGGGACATGAAGCTTCCGGACCATTTTCGAAAACGGGTGGGCATGACCACCATAGGCGTGACCTTATGCGCCATTGCTGTGGGCTTTTTTAAATGCTCCAGCTTTGGGGTGGACCCCTTTCAAAGCTTTGCCCAGGGCGTGTGGGGGCGTTTCTTTGAAAGCTTTGCCAGCTATGGGGTGTATTATATGGTGCTCAGCGGGCTGATGCTGGCCCTGGACCTGCTGATTGCCCGCAGCTACATGGGAATTGCCACCCTGGTGAACATGTTCCTGACAGGATATATTGTGGACTTCAGCGTGTGGGCCATCCACAGCCTGTTCCCCGCACCGGGCCTGCTTGCCCGCATTGTCTTTCTGGCGGTGGGGGTTCTGGTTATGTGCTTTGCCTCTTCCCTCTACATGACCTCCAACCTGGGGGTCTCTGTCTATGACGCCATCCCCATTGTCATCGCGGAGAAACGGCGGTGGCCCTTCCGGTTTGTGCGCATCGGCTGCGACCTGGTCTGCGTGGCCATTGGCGCCCTTTCCGGGCTGCTGCCGGGGGTGGGCACCTTGATTACCGCGCTTTTCATGGGGCCGCTGATCGAGGTGTTCAACCACAGCTTCTCCCTCCCCTTCCTCTATGGCAAAGGGAATGTCCACAAGCTGGGCAAGGGCTCAAACTCAAAGGGGAGCGGAGCACAGGCAAAATAAAAAGAAGGGATGCAGCGGCGCGCCGCCGGGCATCCCTTCTTTTTTGCGCTTGACGGAGGAGAGGCGCCCCCGCCGGAACATGGCAAGGCTTAGTGCTTGTTGTCCAAGGGCTTTGCCACAACTTTCTTTTTCTTCTTTTTCTTTTCGGGCTTGATCTTCTTCCCCTTCAGGCGGCGGCTGTATTTGGTGCTCTTCTGCAGCTCTTCCCCCAGGCGCTCCTGCACAGCCTGGAAAGCGCTGTCCGAGAGGGAATTGAGCAGGGTGATCGCCGCCAGGGAACGGGTATCCAAATCGCCGTTTGCGTACATGTCATCCAGCAGGGAGCACAGCTTTTTCATGGGGTCGCTGTTGGGGTACTTCTGGGCCAGGTCCTCGCAGCGGGGCACCACATGGGCCTTGATAAAGGTTGCAAACCGCACCTGCCCATAGACGATCTTCTCCTCATTGAGCTCATCCTTCAGCTCGGGGAAAATGTTCACCAGCCGGTTCATAAAGAACAGCGGGTCCACCACCCGGTCCCCGTCCTTCTTGCTGCGGTGCTTCTGCTGCACCAGGGCCACGCGCTTGGGGCCCTGCACCACCTCTAAAAAGTCATTGAGAATGCTCTCCGCGTCGGCCCGCGTGCCCTCCCGCTCATCAAAAAGCCAAAGGGAAAGGCCGCGCCAATCCCCGGGCTCACCGCCCTCCTTCAGGGTGGTAGAGCGCAGCTGGAAGCGCTGGTGGGCCCGCTCGTACAGCAGGCTGTAGGCCACATCCTCTGTGGTAAACATCACCGCCCGGCCGGCGGGGTCCTCCAGGGGGACGGCCTCGCTAAAGCCCTGCTTCGCAAGCTCCTCCTGCAGGCCCTTCTCTATCAGTTCAAAGGCGTCAAAATTCAAAATGATCCACTCCAACATATCGCCATGGCGAGTATTTCGTTTGGCTATCAGTATAGCATGGGCGTGGAAAAAAGTCTATCTATTTTTTCCCCCCAGCCGGAAAACCCCCGGAAAGGAGTTGCGAAATCCAGCGGGGCATAGTATAATATTGAATCGAGTCTGCCCGCCATTTATCAGAACAGGCGGGCCCTGCCGGAAAAGCGGGGAAGCCTTTCCCGCTGTGGCGGCAGAAGCTTAGAATTGGGGTGTGATGGCGATGAACCACAGCAAGCTGAGCCTGGCCGTGATCTTCGGGGGCGTTTCCTCAGAGCATGAGGTCTCCCGGATGTCGGCCACTTCCATTTTGGAGAACCTTTCTCCTGAGCAATACGATGTACACATGGTGGGCATTACCAAGAAGGGCCAATGGCTGCTCTACACCGGAGAGGTAAAGGACATCCTCTCTGGCGCCTGGGAGCAGGGGCCAGTGGCTCCCGCCTTTCTCTCCCCGGACCCCACGGTCCATGGGCTGGTGGTGCTTCGGGATGGAAAAGCAGAAACCCTGCGGCTGGACGTGATCTTCCCCGCCCTGCACGGGAAAAATGGGGAGGACGGCACCATACAGGGGCTGTTCCAGCTCTCTCAGATCCCCTATGTGGGCTGTGACACCGAATCCTCCGCCATCTGCATGGATAAGGCGGTGACCCACACCCTGCTTTCCGCGGCGGACATTGAGCAGGCCCACTATCTGTGGTTCTATGCCGACCGTTTTGACGCGGCCCCGGACACCATTAAGAAGAAGATAAAGGCAAGACTGGATTTCCCCGTGTTCGTCAAGCCCGCCAACGCCGGCTCCTCCGTGGGGGTCAGCAAGGTAGAGCGTTACGAGGACCTGGACGAGGCCATCCGCAAGGCTGCCCGAGAGGACAAAAAAGTCATCGTGGAAGAGGGCATCCGCGGCCAAGAGGTGGAGTGCGCCGTGCTGGGCAACCGGGACGCCCAAGCCTCTATTGTGGGGGAGATTGGCGCCTCTGCCCAGTTTTACGACTACGATGACAAGTATGTCAACGGCACCAGCCAGCTGTACATTCCCGCCCGGCTGGACGAGGAGGTGGCGGAGAAGATCCGCCGGACCGCTGTGCGGGCCTACCGGCTGCTGGGCTGCTCTGGCCTGACCCGGGTGGATTTCTTTGTCACAGAAGGGGATCACCGGGTGGTCTTGAACGAACTTAACACCTTGCCGGGCTTTACCTCCATCAGCATGTATCCTAAGCTGTGGATGGCCATGGGCCTGACCTATGGGGAACTGCTGGATAAGCTCATCGACCTGGCCTTTCAGAAGGCCGGGCAGGAAAGACCCTGAGAAAAGGAAGGTGACCACCCATGGATAACCGCCCCATCGGCGTGTTCGACTCTGGCCTGGGGGGCCTGACCGCCGTTAAGCAGCTGGAAAAGCTGCTGCCCGGCGAGAGCATCATTTACTTTGGCGACACCGGCCGGGTGCCCTATGGCTCTCGGGGGAAGGAGACCATTCTGCGCTATGCCCGCCAGGACATGGACTTTCTCCTCTCTCAAAACGTAAAGGCGGTGCTGGCTGCCTGCGGCACGGTGAGCTCTGTGGCCCGCAGCGTGGGAGAGGCCCTTTCCGTGCCCTACATTGACGTCATCCGCCCCAGCGCCCAGGCGGCGGCGGCTGCCACAAAGAATGGGAAAATCGGCGTGATCGGCACGGCGGCCACCATCCACAGCGACTCCTACCGCAGCGCCCTGCTGCGCCTCAACCACAAGCTGCAGGTGTTCCCCCAGGCTTGCCCCCTGTTTGTCTCATTGGTGGAGTCCGGCTTTGTGGCCCCTCAGGACGAGGTGACCCGGCTGGTGGCAGAGCGCTATCTGGCCCCTGTGCGGGCCGCCGGGGTGGACACCCTGATCCTGGGCTGCACCCACTACCCTATCATTGCCCCTACCATTGGCAGCGTGATGGGCAGGGGGGTCACCCTCATTGACAGCGGCCGGGAAGCCGCCCTGGCCATGGCCCAGGCCCTGAAGGACCGGGACCTGCTGTGCGAGCCGGGCGCCCCCCGGCAGGTGCGGTACTTCGTCACCGACACGCCGGAAAACTTTATGAACGTGGCCGAGCTGTTCCTGGGCCACAGCGTAGAGGGGCGCACCCAGCGCATTGACATTGAGGGCGACCCCGCCTGAGAAGGAAAGAGGGAACTGGGAATGCTAAAGGACGATTATGACATCAACATCATTGGCCGGCAGGCCTATGAGGAAGAAACCGGCGAGATCACCCTGAACACCACCGGGTCCTATACCCAGCGGGGCGGGACCCGGTTCATCGCCTATAAGGAGTACGACACGGATGACCCCAAGGTCAGCTACACCTCTGTTTTAAAGGTGGAGCCCGGCAAGGTGACCATGATGCGTTCTGGCTCTTCCACCCGGCTGATTTTAGAAGAGGGCCGGCGCCACCTTTGCCTGTATGACACGGGCTACGGCACCCTGTCTGTCGGGGTGTTCACCAGCGACCTGACCTCCTCCCTGGGGGAGCGGGGCGGCCGGGTGGACATCAAATATACCCTGGACATCGACTCCAACCTGTCCAGCAGCAACGAAATCACCGTGGAAGTAAAGCCCCGGGGCCAAAGCACCGCCGCCCTTTGAGGAGCGCGCCTGGGATTGATTTCAGTCCCCCACTTGAAATCCAAAAGTGGTAAAGTACAGGAAAAACCCAGTGTTTCTGCGGGGTTTGAACTTTACCACCCTGGTAAAGTACTTCCTTTTCTGGCTGAGTACTTTACCACCGGGCAAGTACTTTACCACCCTGGTATAGAACAAAACCCGCATATTTCCTAGCTTTTTGAAGTACTTTACCACTTTTTCATTTTCGGCCCTAGGGCAACTTTGGGTTGGCCCTCTCAGTCACGGCTGCCGCCGTGCCAGCTCTCCCGAAG
>UQRL01000039.1 GCA_900543555.1 uncultured Oscillospiraceae bacterium
TCGGTGCTGGGCGTCTGCCACTGGCAGACAGCACCCGAGGCGGCAGCCGAGACCGCAGCCCCTGCCTTCCCATACTTCAAAAAAAGAGGGGACGGATGTCCCCCTCTTGGGGTGCCACCGCGCCCGGGGGTTTTGCTTGTGGAAGGGGCAAGCACGGTGCCACCGCGCCCGCTCCCGGGGCTATCTGCTTCGCAGCGTGCGCCCCGTCCGCTGCACTTCTTCCACCGGCTGCGCCGGTTAAGGCCGTAGGGCTCTGCCCTACAACCCGCAGCTTTTGAAAAAGCTGGCAAAACTTTTACGCGCCTTCGGCGTGGCTGCCATCAGCCTTCCACATGCCATTCCACGCCGTTTGCCGTATCCTTCATCACCACATGGCGGGCGGCCAGTTCGTCCCGGATGGCGTCAGCGGTAGCCCAGTCCTTGGCCTTGCGGGCTTCCGCCCGCTTTTGGATAAGCGCCTCGATCTCCGCCGTCTCCTCGGGGGAAAGCTCCTTCCCGGCGGGCTTTTGGGCCGCCTGCTCCGCCGCCTCCAGCAGGCCCAGAGACAGCACCTGGTCAAAGTCCTGGATGAGCGCCCGCTTGCTGGCGTCGGAGAGGTCCGCCTTCAGCACGTCGTACAGCACAGTCAGCCCCAAGGAGGTGTTCAGGTCGTTGCCCAGGGCGGCGGCAAACCGCTCCCGATAGGGCTGCATGGCCGTCTCATCCGGCTGGCCCTCCTTGGACAGGGCGGCGATGCGCTGGACCAGCTTCTGATAGGCCTGGGCGGCGTTGTCCAGGCTGTCGAAGGAGAAGGTCAGGGGCTTGCGGTAGTGGGACTGCAAGCAGAACAGCCGGTACACCAGGGGGTTGTAGCCCTTTTCCTCCAGCAGGGACACGGTGAGGAAGCCCCCCTTGGACTTGCTCATCTTGCCCCGGGCGTCGTTTAAGTGGAGCACATGGAACCAGTACTTGCACCAGGGGTGGCCCAGGTAGGCTTCAGACTGGGCGATCTCGTTGGTGTGGTGGGGGAAGGCGTTGTCAATGCCGCCGCAGTGGATGTCCAGGTACTCCCCCAGCTCCTTCACAGAGATGGCAGAGCACTCAATGTGCCAGCCGGGGTAACCCAGGCCCCAGGGGGACTGCCACTTCAGCTCCTGGTCCTCAAATTTCGATTTGGTGAACCACAGCACAAAGTCGGTCTTGTTCCGCTTGTTCTGGTCCTCCTCCACGCTGTCCCGCACGCCCACGGCCAGGTCCTCGCCGCTCTGGTTGCCGAAGACGTAGTAGTTCTCCAGCTTGCTGGTGTCAAAGTATACGTTGCCCCCGGCCTCATAGGCGCAGCCCTTCTCCAGCAGGGCCTCCACCATGTGGATGAAGTCCGGGATGCGGGTGGTGGCGGGCACCACGGTGTCCGGCTTGCGGATGCGCAGCTTCTCGCAGTCGGCAAAAAAGGCGTCCGTGTAGAACTTGGCGATCTCCAGCACGGTCTTGTGCTCCCGCTTTGCGCCGGCCAGCATCTTGTCCTCGCCGGTGTCCGCGTCGCTGGACAGGTGCCCCACGTCGGTAATGTTCATCACCCGATCCACCTGGTACCCTGCCCAGCGCAAGTACTTTTCCAGCACGTCCTCCATGATGTAGGACCGCAGGTTGCCGATGTGGGCGTAGTGGTACACCGTGGGGCCGCAGGTGTACATCTTCACCTGGCCGGGGGTGTGGGGCACAAATTCCTCTTTTTTCTGGGTCAGTGTGTTGTACAGTTCCATCTTTCTCATCCTTTCCCGGGTATCCCCCCGGACGTTTCACGAACGGGCCCCGCCGGGCCCGGCTTCTTCCAACTCTTGCAGGCGCTTTTCCAGGCGCTCCATCTCCCCCCGCAGGCGGCACAGCTCCATAGAGACCGGGTCCGCCACGTGGATCTGGTCCATGTCGTCGCAGGGGTGGCGGGGCGGATTTGCGGGCACCTTCTCCCCGTTGATGCGCACCACCCGGGCGGGCACGCCCACAGCGGTGGCCCCTTCCGGGACGGCGTCCAGCACCACGGCCCCGGCGGCCACCCGGGCGTTGTCCCCCACGGTGAAGGGCCCCAGCACCTTGGCCCCCGCGCCGATGAGCACGTTGTCCCCCAGGGTGGGGTGGCGCTTGCCCGTATCCTTGCCGGTGCCCCCCAGGGTGACCCCCTGGTACAGGGTGCAGTTGTCGCCGATCCGGGTGGTCTCGCCGATGACCACCCCCATGCCGTGGTCGATGAACAACCCCCGGCCAATCTGCGCCCCGGGGTGGATCTCGATGCCGGTCTTTTTCCGGCTGCGCTGGGAGATCCACCGGGCCAAAAATTTCAGGTTGTGCCGGTAGCACCAGTTCGCCTTCCGGTGGGAGCGCACCGCCTTGAACCCGGAGTAGAGGAAGAACACCTCTGCCCGGGAGCGGGCAGCCGGGTCTCTCTCCATCACCGCGTCCAAGTCTTCTTTCAGGGTACGGAACATGGCAGCATCCCCTCTCCATCCAAGATAACACGGGGCCGGAATAAAAAAAGCCCCCGCAGACGCACCCGGCGTCTGCGAAGGCGATGGTCTCGCGGTCCCACTTCGCATTTAGGCTCTTGCAGAGGATAACGGCTCTCCCCGGGCGGGGATTTCCCCCCCCGCCTGCTCCGGGACGCATTTCCCCGCTCCCAGGCGGAAGGGGCTTTCAGCCGACGGCCCCTTCTCTCTTGCGCCCGGGCGGGCGGGTACTTCTTCCCATCACAGCATTTGCCCCTATTATATGCGATTTGCGCGGATTTGTAAACCGTTTTCCCAAAGAAAAAGAGGGAAAGCCCCGGGGCCTTCCCTCTCTGCAGCGGTCATTTTCCCTTAAAAGGACAGCTGGGCGCCGGCCTCTTTCGAGAGCTCCAGGCGGCGCCGCTCCAACAGCGCCTTGATCTTCTCGTGGGGGTCGATCATGGCGGAAACGGACATATCGTGGTTCAGGGCGGAGATGAAGTAGGCGATGTACTTGGAGACATCCACCTCGTAGAACCAGGGGCGGTTCTTCAGCTCTTCCCTGCGGTAGGTCAGGTTGGAGCCGAACACCCCGTCGATGACGCCCTCCTGATAGGCCTTGTCGAAGGCCTCCAGGCCGTTGGTGAAGATGGCGTAAGTGGCGTAAGTGAAGATGCGCCGGGCCTTCCGCTCCTTCAGGTTGTAGGCAATGTCCAGCATGGACTCGCCGGAGGAGATGATGTCGTCGGAGACGAACACGTCCTTGCCCGCCACATCAGAGCCCAGGTACTCGTGGGCCACAATGGGGTTGCGGCCGTCCACCACCCGGGAGTAGTCCCGGCGCTTGTAGAACATGCCCAGCTCCACCCCCAGCACAGAGGCATAGTACATGTTCCGGTTCAAAGCGCCCTCATCGGGAGAGACAATCATAAAGTCCTCCCGGCCGGTGGAAATGTCGGGAAAGGCCCGGAACATGGTCTTAAGCACCTGGTAAGAGGGCATCAGGTTGTCAAAGCTCATCAGGGGAACGGCGTTCTGCACCCGGGGGTCATGGGCGTCAAAGGTGACCACGTTGTCCACACCCATGTTCTGCAGCTCTTGCAAGGCAAAGGCGCAGTCCAAAGACTCCCGGTAGCTTCTGCGGTGCTGCCGCCCGCCATAGAGCAGGGGCATCACCACGGTCAGGCGATGGGCCTTGCCCATGGCCGCCTGGATCAGCCGCTTCAGGTCCTGAAAATGGTCATCGGGAGACATGTGGTTTTCCTGGCCAAAATACTTGTATGTGCAGCTGTAGTTGCCCACATCCACAACAAAGTACAGGTCATAGCCCCGCACCGAGCTCTCCAGAATGCCCTTGCCGTCGCCGGAGGAGAACCGGGGGCAGCTGCAGCCAATGCGGAAGGAGTCCACCTCCATGCCCGCCCGGCGGGCCCACCGCACCAGATGGGCCTCGATCTTGTCCGAAAGCTCCTCTGCGCCGTTCATCGCCACAATGCCCAGGGGGGCCACCCGGTTTTCGGGGCTGAAATAATTCTGAGCCGATTGTTCCATCATCAACAGCCTTTCCTTTCTTTTCCAATCTGGAAAAATACAGGTTCGTAATGGCGGGGCCCAGTGCCCCCGCCTGTTTCTTAATAAAATCTTAACATAGTTTCTGTCGCATTTCTACGAAAAAAAAGCTGTTTTTTTATTTTTGCCGTTCCGGCTAATTTTCCCCCTTGTTTTTCATTCAGTTTTGTGCTTCCCCCCGGGAATGCTCTGGGCGGTTACTGCTTTTCCCGGCAAAACACCTGGCCGTCATAGGGGGCCAGGCAGGCCTGCTCCACGGGCTGCCCCTGGAAATCGACGTACCCCTGGGGCAAGGAAACCTGCTGCTGCCGGCCGGAAAAGTTCTGCAAAAACAAGTACTGGGCCTCCCCGTTCTCCCGCAGGCAAGCCTCCACGCCCTCGGGGGGAAGGTCCTCCAGGGCCCTCTTCAGGGAAAGCTCCCCTGCCAGCTTCTGGTAGAGGTCACGGTAGAGGGCGTCCTCCCCGAAGGAAGCGATGTAGTAGGCCCGGCCCTTGCCGTACTGGTTCACCGTCAGGGCCGCCTCCCCCTGGTAGAAGTCCTCCCCATAGGCGCCCAGCACCTGGGCGCCCCGGGGATGGATGAGGGCGCAGATTTCCTTCAGGCCGTACTCCCGGCCGTCCGCCAGGCGCAGGGTGTTGTGTTCATCGTCCCACAGGGAGTCGGTGTCCTCGTGCCACAGGCCGAAGACCTCTCCCAGCCCCGCGCCGGGCCAGCCGCCCAGGTAGCACAGGTCGTTCTCGTTGACCAGGCCGGTGTGGTAGGTGCCGATGAGGGTGCCGCCGTTTTCCACAAAGGCCTTCAGCTTCTCCTCAAAACCGGCCCGCAGCAGGTAGAGCATGGGGGCGATGACCAGCTTGTACCCGCTGATGTCGCACTCCTCGTCCACAATATCCACAGGGATGCCCATGCGCCACAGGGCCCGGTAGTGGGCCCGCACCTGCTCCGCGTAGTGGATGCCGCAGTTGCGGGGGCCCGCCGCCCCTTCGATGGCCCAGCGGTTCTCCATATCGAACACCAGGGCCACCTCTGCCTTCACATCGCTTTGGGTCACGGCGTCGATGGCCTCCAGCCGCTGGCCCACCGCCGCCACGTCCCGGAAGACCCGGGTGTCGCTGCCGCCGTAGTGGTCCACCACCGCGCCGTGGAACTTCTCCGTGGAGCCCCGGCTCTTGCGGAACTGGAAGTACTGCACCGAGTTGGCGCCGTGGGCCACCGCCTGCATGGAGGAGGCCATGTGCATCCCCGGCTTCTTCAGCTTGGAGACCGGCGTCCAGTTGGTGGTGCTGGGGGTGGACTCCATCAGCAGGAAGGGCTGGCCCTTGATGGAGCGCATCACATCGTGCCACAGGGCAAAGTCCGCGGCGGTCTCCACGTTGCCCTCATTGCGCCACTGGGGGTAGGAATCCCAGGAGATCACGTCCAGCTGTTCCTTGAACTTGAAGTAGTTGTAGTGGTAGAAGTCGTACATAAAGTTGGTGGTCACCGGGATGGCGGGGTCCACCGCCTTCACCGCGTCCCGCTCCACCTTCATAAAGTCGATGACCTGGTGGGTGACAAACCGCTTCCAATCCAGGGTCAGGCCGTGGACGCTGGTCTCCCCGTGGGGCACTGGGGCGTGGATCTGCTCCCAGTCGGTGTAGGTGTGGCTCCAGAAGGTGGTCCACCACTGGTGGTTCAGGTTGTCCAGGGTGCCGTACTTCTCCTGCAGCCACCGGCGGAAGGCCGCCTGGCACTGGGGGCAGTAGCACTCGCCGCCGTACTCGTTGGACAGGTGCCACAAAATCACGCCGGGATGGCTGGCGAACCGCTGGGCCAGGGCGGTGTCCATGGCCTTCACCTTCTCCCGGTAATATGGAGAGGTGTAGCAGTGGTTGTGGCGGCCGCCGGTCTCATCCCGCACCAGGTTGGCCTGCACCCGGCGGATCTCCGGGTGCTGCTCGCTCATCCACACGGGCTTGGCGCCAGAGGGCGTGGCCAGCACGGTGTAGATGCCGTTCTCATACAGCCGGGTGATAATCTCCTCCAGCCAGTCAAAGTCGTAAACGCCCTCCTGGGGCTCCAGCTTGGCCCAGGCGAAAATGCCCACGGACACGCAGTTGATGTGGGCCTCTTTCATCAGGCGGATATCCTCCTCCAGGATGTCGGGGCGGTCCAGCCACTGGTCCGGGTTGTAGTCCCCGCCGTGGAGCATGTGGGGGTATTTGGGGGTCAATGATTTCATAGCAGCTTCTCCCTTCTGAAAGGCCCGGCTTCCCACCGGGCGTTCGCGTCTATTGTACTCTGCCGTCCCCCCTTTGAAAAGGGGGAAAATTCGCTTTTTCTCTTTTAAAAACTACACATTTCCTTGCAAAGCAGGGGAGCGTGTGCTATTATGAAATTAGTTAAAACTAACTTGCGGGAGGTCTTCCGACAATGCTGAATCTCACCGAACTCTTCCTCACACTTTGCAGCTGGCTGATCTGGCTGACCCCATTTACTTTTGTGTTCTTCCTGGCCCACACCGTCCGGGAGGTGGTCCGGGGAGGGGAGAGGGACGTCACCTACGGCGCGCTGGCCGGCCTAAGCCTCTTTATGCTGGTGGTGGGCGCCCTGGGAATTCTGCTGTAACCCAACGAAAAAGGCCGCCCCCTTGGGGCGGCCTTTTTCTGCCGTTTCTCTCTTATTTCTGAGGCTGCACCAGGTGGCAGGCCACAAAGTGGCCAGGGGTGATCTCCTGCAGCGTGGGCTTGGACTCCTTGCACTGGTCGCAGGCCCGGGGGCAGCGGCCGGCAAAGTTGCAGCCCTTGGGGGTATTGATGGGGCTGGGCACGTCGCCGGAGATAATGATGCGCTTCTTCTGGGCCTCCTCCGCCGGGTCCGGGATGGGCACCGCAGAGAGCAGCGCCTGGGAGTAGGGGTGCAGGGTGTTCTTGTACAGCTCGTCCGAGCTGGCCAGTTCCACCACGTTGCCCAGGTACATCACCGCAATGCGGTCGGAGATGTACTTGACGATGTTCAGGTCGTGGGCGATGAACAGGTAGGTCAGGCCCAGGCGCTCCTGCAGGTCCGACAGCAGGTTGATGACCTGGGACTGGATGGACACGTCCAGGGCAGAGATGGGCTCGTCGCAGACGATAAACTCCGGCTCGATGGCCAGGGCCCGGGCAATGCCGATGCGCTGGCGCTGGCCGCCGGAAAACTCGTGGGGGAAGCGGTTGGCGTGCTCCCGGTTCAGGCCCACCATTTCCAGCAGCTCGAACACCCGCTCTTTGCGGCGCTTGTCATCGTACATATTGTGGATGACCATGCCCTCCTCGATGATGGAGGAGACTGTCATACGGGGGTCCAAAGAGGCGTAGGGGTCCTGGAAGATGATCTGGGCCACCTTGGAATAGTTGAAGCGGTCATTGGCGTGCTTCAGGTTCACCGGCTTGCCCTTGTAAGAGAGCTTGCCGTGGGTGGGGGGATAGATGCCCATGGCCACCCGGCCCAGGGTGGACTTGCCGCAGCCGGACTCTCCCACCAGGCCCATGGTCTCGCCCTTGTGGATGTCAAAGGAGACGTGGTCCACGGCCTTCAGGGTGCCGCCGGACACTTTGAAGTATTTGCAGATGTCCTCCAGGGAGAGGAGCACCTCGCTTGATTTAGTCGACAATTTTCTCTCCCCTTTCTTCCGCGCTGGGGCAGTCGGGATGGAGCAGCCAGCAGGAGGCGGTGTGCCCCTCGCTGACGGTGAACTCCGGGGGCTGCTCCTCCTGGCAGATCTTCATGCAGTGCTTGCACCGGGCGCCAAAGCCGCAGCCCTTGGGCGGGTTCAGCAGGTCCGGGGGCGTGCCCGCAATGGAGACCAGCCGCTCCTTCTTGTCCGCGTCCACGGTGGGCAGGCTCTTCAAAAGCGCCTGGGTGTAGGGGTGGGAGTTGCGGTAGAAGATGTCCTCTACCGTGCCGGTCTCCACAATTTTGCCGGCATACATCACAGCCACCCGGTCGGCCATGCCGGCCACCACGCCCAAGTCGTGGGTGATGAGGATAATGGCGGTGTTGGTGTCGTGCTTAATCTCGGCCAACAGGTCCATAATCTGGGCCTGGATGGTCACATCCAGGCCCGTGGTGGGCTCATCGGCGATGAGCACTTTGGGGTTGCAGGAAAGGGCCATGGCGATCATGGCGCGCTGGCGCATGCCGCCGGAAAACTCGTGGGGGTACTGCTTGGCGCGCTCCTCCGCGTTGGGGATGTTGACCAGCTTCAAGTATTTGATGGCCTCTTCCTTGGCCTCTTGGGCAGAGAGCTTGCGGTGGTGGCGGATGGCCTCCACAATCTGCTTGCCCACCGGCTTGGTGGGGTTTAAGCAGGTCATGGGGTCCTGGAAGATCATGGAGACTTCCTTGCCCCGCAGCTTCTGCATCTCTTTCTCATTGGCCTTTACGATGTCATGCCCGTCCAGATGCACCTCGCCCTGGGGGATGCGGGCGGGGGGCATGGGGTTGAGCTTCATAACAGTCTGGGCGGTGACGCTTTTCCCGCAGCCAGACTCGCCCACAATGGCCAGCACCTCTCCCTCATGCAGGGTAAAGGTGACGCCCCGCACGGCTTTTACCTCGCCGGCGTAGGTGTCGAAGGAGACGTGCAGGTTGTTCACGTCCAAAACCACATTCTTCAAATCTTTCGCCACGGTGCTCACCTCCTCAAGCGCGGGTCAAAGGCGTCCCGCAGGCCGTCGCCCAGCAGGTTGAATGAAAGCATGGTCAAGCTGATGGCGATGGCCGGAATCCACAGCCGCCAGGGGTACAGCTGGAACACGCTGGCCCCCTCTTGGGCCAGCATGCCCCAAGAGGGCTGGGGCACCGGCACACCCATGCCAATGTAGGAGAGGAACGCCTCGGTAAAGATGGCGCTGGGCACCGCCAGGGTCACGTTGATGATGATGACCGACAGGGTGTTGGGCAGCAGGTGCTTGCGGATGATGCGGCCGGCCTTGGCGCCCATGGCCTCGGCGGCCACCACAAACTCTTGGTTCTTTAAGGAGAGGCACTGCCCTCGCACCAGCCGGGCCATGCCTGTCCAGCCCACGGTGGCGTAGGCCACCACCATGGTGAAGATGCCCTTGGGCAGCACCATCATCAGCAGCACCACCACAATCAGGTAGGGGATGCCGTTGACCACTTCCACAATACGCATCATAATGTTGTCCACCATGCCGCCGAAGTAGCCGGAGATGCCGCCGTAGATCATGCCGATGATCAGGTTGACAAACACGGCGGAGAAGGCAATCATCAGGGAGACCCGGCCGCCCTCGAAGGCGCGGACGAACAGGTCGCGGCCCAGGTTGTCGGTGCCAAAGATGTGCACCGCGTTCTGGCCCTCATAGCGGGAGTCTGTACATACGGTGAACATGCCCTTGTTGGCCTCGCCCAAGTGCTGCTCGCGGCTCTCAAAGGGGGTGACAAAGGGCACAATGACACAGGAGAGGATGATCAGCACGATGATCACCAGGCACACCATGGCCACCTTGTTCTTCATCAAACGCCCCATGGCGTCCTTCCAATAGGTCACGCTGGGGCGGGAGATGCCCTCCCGTTTTTCCGGGTCGGAGCCCACCCAGGCAAACCTGCTCTTGTCGATTTTTTCCATGGCGTTATCCCTCCTCCAGCTTCACTCTCGGGTCGATGATGCCGTAAACCAGGTCAACCACCAGGTTGGCCAGGATCAGGAAGGCGCCATAGAAGATGGTGGTGCCCGAGATCATGGTGTAGTCGTAGGCTTGGATGCTCTGCACGAAATAGCGGCCCAGGCCCGGGATGGCGAAGATGTTCTCCACCACAAAGGCGCCGGTCAGAACGCCGGCGGCAATGGGGCCCAGCACCGTGACAACGGGCATGATGGCGTTGCGCAGGGCGTGCTTCCAGATGATGGCCGGCTGGGAGAGGCCCTTGGCCCGGGCGGTCTTGATGTAATCCTGGCCCAGCACGTCCAGCATAGAGGTGCGGGTCAGGCGGGAGATCTGCGCCAGAGAGCCAAAGCCCAGGGCCAGCACCGGCAGGATCTTGGAGTTCAAGCCATCCCATCCCGTGGTGGCGAACACCGTCACCTGGGTGGCCTGATAGAGCTTGAGGCCCAGGAAGTACTGCAGAACAGAGCCCACAATGAAGCTGGGCACCGAAACGCCCACCAGGGCGACGAACATGCAGATGGTGTCGGTGGCAGAGCCCCGCTTGATGGCGGCCACCGTGCCCAGCAGCACGCCCAAAACAAACGCGAAGATGATGGCCCGCATGCCCACGTCAAAGGAGACTGTGAAAGACTCTCCGATGATGCGGGTGACAGGGCGGTTTTCGTTCAGGGAAATTCCCAAGTCGCCGTGCAGGCAATTGCCGAGGTACATCAAGTACTGCATCCACACGGGCTTGTCCAGGCCATACTTGGCGTACAGGGCGTCCATGGTGGCCTGAGGAAGCTGTTTATCGCCAGTGAAGGGGTCGCCGGGAAGCAGCCGCTGCATAAAGAACGTCAGGGTGACCAGCACAAACAGGGTGACAATGGAATACCCAATCCGCTTGAGCACATATTTGACCATACGGCAATTTCCTCCTTTCCATGATTATCCAAATTGATTGAGCGCTGTTGCAAGGCCGGGCCGCTGGGGGCGCTTCCCCCCACGCCCGCGGGAAAGGACGGCGCCTTCCCCATTCCCCCGGCATTTCCGGGTAAAAACACCGCGGGGCGAGGGCGCTTTTTCTGCAAAAGCGCCCTCGCCTGCGTATAGCAAGTTATACTGCGGTGTTCGGTACGCAAGCCCGCTTAGGCGGCAAGCTCCACATAGGTGAAGTTGGTCTGGAAGGTGGTGTTGCGCAGACCGCCCAGGATCTTATTGGTGTTATAGGTGTAGGAAGCGCTTCTCCAGTAGCTGGGCAGGATGATGTACTGGTCGGCCAGGATCTCCTCAGCCTGGTAGAAGTACTCCTGGCGGGCAGCCAGATCCTCGGTCTCGTTGGTGGCGGAGTCGATCAGGGCGTCATACTCCTCGCTGCCCCAGCGGGTGTCGTTGTTGCCGCCGTCCGTAACCCACATATCCAGGAAGGTCATGGGGTCGTTGTAGTCAGGGGACCAGCCGGTGATGGACAGGCAGTAGTTGCCGTTCTGCCGGTTGTCAGCGCCCTGCTTGGTGATCATGGGGTTGATGGTGACCTCCAGGCCCAGGTTCTGCCGCCACTGCTCCTGGTAGAAGGCGGCCTCTGCCTGAGAGGAGGAGCTGTCGCCGCAGTCGATGGAGAGCTGGCCGTTGAGCTCATCCAAAGTGATGCCCAGCTCTTCCAGGGCGGTGTTCAGGTACTCCTGCGCCTGGGTCACATCGCCGTTGGCGGGGTACAGGTCGCCATCCTTGGCGTTGAGGGCCTCCTGGAAGGAGGTGGCGTCATAGCCATCGACAGCGGGAGCGGTAAAGCTGGTCATGGGCATGTTCTCGTTCTGGAACACAGTGTCGATCAGGGCCTGCTTGTCAAAGCCAAGGGCCAGAGCACGGCGCAGGTTCACGTTGGAGAGGAACTGGTTCTCGCAGTTGACCATCATGTAGAAGGAGGCGCCGTCGGAGTAAGAGGTGACCTCGTAGCCATTGGCTTCCGCCTGGGTGACCAGCTCGCCGGTGGTCAGGTCGGTGTAGTCCAGCTCGCCGGACATCAGAGAGGTCAGGGCGGCCTGGCCGTCGGTGATGATCTTCATGGTCAGCTGCTCCACCTGGATATCGCCGGCGCCATGGAACGCGTCGTTCTTCTGCAGCACGATCTGGCTGTTGTGGCTCCACTCCGTCAGGGCGAAGGGGCCGTTGGTGCAGAAGTACTCGGCCTCGGTGTTGTAGTTGTCAGCGCCCACCGTCTCATAGAAGGACTGGTTGATGGGGGCCAGGGTGCCGAAGGTGAACATGTGGGGGGCATAGGGGACAGCCCGCTCCAGGGTGACCTCCAGGGTCAGGTCGTCGATGACCTTGACGCCCACGTCTTCCCACTCGCACTCGCCGTTCAGATAGGGCTCGGCGTTCTTGATGAAGAACAGCATGTAGGCGTAGTCAGAGGCCACAGCCGGGTTCAGGGCCTGCTGCCAGGCAAAGGCGAAGTCGTTGGCGGTGACAGGGTCGCCGTTGGTCCAAACGCCGTCCTCCCGCAGGTGGAAGGTGTAGACAGTCTCGTCATCGGAGATGTCCACGCTCTCCGCGGCGCCCAGCTGGGGAACGTTGTTCTCATCCAGCACATACAGGTTCTCGTAAATGTGGCGCAGGATCGTGAACTCATTGGCGTAGGTGGAGAGCAGGCTGTTCAGGCCGGTGGGCTCCATGCCAATGCGGATGTTCAGGTTTTTAGAGGCGTCCACCGTCTTGGGAGTGAACAGGGTCACTTCGCCGGCGGCGGCGCTGCCGCCCTCGTCAGCGGTGCTGGACTCGCCGGCCTCGCTGGTGGCGCTGGATTCGCTGCCCGTGCTGGCCGCGCTGCTGGAGCTGCTGCCGCTGGAATCGCCGCAGGCGGCGAAGGTCATGCACAGCAGAGCCATAGCCAGAACAACAGCCAGGATCTTCTTGAGCTTCATTCAAATTCCCCCTGGTTTTCAGAGTATAAAATTTTGTGAGCCGGCAGCGCCATGCTGGGTCACCATCGACTCACAATGTGGTAATTATTCGCCACTCGCGCACATTTTGCAACTGCCAATAAAGAAAAATTCAAATTTGCTAAACATCCCTTTTTGTGAAAAATGTACGCTTTGCGCCCAAATCAACCCCTTTTTCCCAAAAATATTGCAGCTCTGTAACCTTTTTTCGAGGGCCGCAGCCCTCTTTTTCCCGCTTTTTCCGAGCGTTTTTCACAAATCCCCGCTCCATGGACACTCGTCCTTCCCCCTTGTTTTTGCAATTTTTTGCCTTTTATTTTGCGAAACGCTTTTTGTCCCTGTCTTGTGGACGGCAGCTGGGGCCGGTTCCATCCCCGGGGGACAGGCCCTCTCCAAAGCAACCCCTTTCCGCGGGAGCCAGTGGTAATCCTTCCCCGTTTGTGGTATACTATAGGATAATCGCCGCGGGGCGGAAGGGGGAAGACCGGTGAAACTGCTGAAAAAGCATCTCTTCTGGTTTTTAGACCGGATGGACCGGGACCGCCTGGACTCCACCGCGGCCCACGGGGCCTTTTTCCTGCTGATCTCTTTTCTGCCCTTTGTGGCCTTTCTGCTGACGTTGATGCAGCGCATCCACTTTTCCGACGGCGTCTCCCTTATCGAGGCGGCCCTGGAGACCCTGCCCGACAGCGTGGCCGCCTATCTGGAGTCCCTTCTCCCCAGCGCGCTGGAGTCCACCGGGGTGCTGCCCGTGGCGGTGATCACCGCAGTGTGGTCCTCTTCCATGGGCATGGTGGCGGTCATCAAGGGCCTGGACCAGATCTACGGCGCCAAAGAGCCCCGGGGCTATGTGCGCCTGCGGGCCATGGCGGTGCTGTGCGTCGTTGTCTTCGCGGCAGCGCTGATTGTGGCGGCGGCCCTGGTGGTGCTGGGCAGCACCCTGTACCGCTTCCTGCTGGAAAAGTCCCCGCCCCTGTTCGCAGCCATCCTGCTGCGGTTCAAATCCCTGGCGGGGTTTGTGCTGCTGCTGTGCTTTTTCACCCTGCTGTACGCCGGGGTGCCCAAGCGCCGCGCCCCCTTCCTGTGCAACCTGGCAGGGGCGGCCTTTTCCGCCGCGGGGTGGGTGCTGTTCTCCTACTTTTTCTCCCTGTTTGTAGAGGAGTTTTCCAACTTTTCCATTTACGGCGGTCTGGCCACCCTGGTCATCCTGATGTTCTGGCTGTTCTTCTGCATGTATATCGTGTTTTTGGGGGCAGAGGTCAGCGTGTGGCTGGAGCAAAGCGGCATTGGCGCCGATATAAAAACCGAACGCCAAAAACGCAGGAAGCGCCGCCAGCGCAAAAAGCGGGAAAAGGCCATGAAATCCAAAAAGGAGTGAAGCCCGTTGCCAGACCTGTCCACCCAGCAGCTCAAAGAGCTGTTCGACCAATACGGGGCGGACCTGTTCGCCCTTTGCTACTTACAGGCAGGGCGGCCTGCCCAGGCCCTGGACCTGATGGCCGCCGCCCTGTGCGACATGGCCGCCAACCCCAGGCTGTGGGCCCAAGCCGCCTCCCCCCGGGAGGGGTTCTTCCGGGCGGCCTACCTCAACTGCCTGGACAACTCCCTGCGGCGGCCCAAGCGCCGGAAAAAGAAGAAGGACTCCCCCTTAGAGGAAGTCCCCCGGGCCCTGCCCTTTACCTTGACGGACCCCCTGCGCCAGGTGATGAAGCTGCGCCTGGCCCACAAGGCCGCCCTGTTCTGCCGGGAGAGGCTGGGCCTTTCCGGGGAGGAGAGCGCCCGGGTGCTGGGCACCTCTCCCCTGCGGGCCCAGCGCCTGGCGGAAAGCGCCCTGAAAAAGGCGGGCATCACCCAAGGGCAGGCCCGGGCCAACCTGGAGGCCCTGGCCCCAGGGGAAGACAACCTGGAGCGGGTGTGGCAGGAGTTCCTGGACCAGCAGGGCCGGGGAGGCTTTGCCGCCCGGCAGCGCTGCCGCCGGGCCCGCCGCTTTCTGGACGCCGCCATGCCCTATCTGGCCCTGGGCGTGGTGGCCATCTGCGTGACAGCCTATTTGGGGGTGGAGTACGGCTGGTTCGGCGCGCCCTACACCCCCACCCAGCCCATTGAGGGCGTTATCACCCAAGAGGGCTACGACGGAGACTCCGCCGTGTCCCTGCCCATTGAGACCGGGGACGTGTCTGTGTTCGTGCCGGAGGAGGGGGGCTTTGCGGAGTACATCGTCCACAACACCCCTTACAGCCCGGAGGACATTCTCCGGCAGATGGTGCTGCTGGGCGGCGCGCCCCAGGGAACCACCCTGCTCTCCGCCAATCTGGACAGCGGCGGTACGGAATCCAGCGATGGCAGCACCGTTACATACACCCTGGGGGACACCCTTTCCCTGACTCTGGAATTTTCCCAGGAAGCGGCCTCCCTGTCCGGGGAGGAGGGGGAGCGGATGCTCCAGGCCATGGCCGCCACCTTCGCCGCCTACACCCAGGGCCTGGACCAGCTCTCCATCCGCTGCCAGGGAGAAGAGCTGACGGCAAACGGAAAAACCGCCCAGGAGTTCCTGGACGGCCAGCTGACCATCACCCGCACGGTGGAGACAGATTATCGGGAATAATGGGAACGCGATAAGGAAGGTTACTTATGAAACCGAAAAAGCTCTTAGTCATCGACGGCCAGGGAGGGCGCATGGGCGCCGCCCTGGTGAGCCAGTGCAAGGCCGCGGGGCTCTCCGCGGAGATCATCGCCGTGGGGGCCAACTCCGCCGCCACCGCCGCCATGCTGAAGGCTGGGGCCGACGCCGCCGCCACCGGGGAGAACCCCGTGGTGGTCAACGCCCGGGACGCCGACGTCATCTGCGGGCCCATGGGCATCCTCACCGCCAACGCCCTGTGGGGGGAGATCACCCCGGCCATGGCGGCGGCGGTCAGCGAAAGCCGGGCCCAGAAAGTGCTCATCCCCGTGAACCGGTGCTCCGTCACTGTGGTGGGCGTGGAACAGCTCCCCCTGGGGGACTATGTAAAGCTGGCGGTGGAGGCCGCCAAGGAGCAGCTGGAAGAGAAATAAAATTTTTTCAAAAAGGCTGTAACATTTTCCGGTTCCGGCCGTCTAATAGATATGGGAAAGGGGAAACCGCAGGCGGAAGGCTTGCGGTTTTTTGCGTTTTATGGTTTAATGATAAGATAAAGGAAAGCGCCCCGCTCCGGGGTGTCTGCCAATGACAGCCTGCCGGAGCGGAGCCCGGTGTTTGAAGGTGCCCACCGGGCGCCAACACCGCAAAACTTTCACGCCGCTTCGCGGTACACAGTTTCATTTACAAGGAGCTTGCCCATGGAACTTTGGGACCTATATGACGAAAACCGCATCCCTCTGGGGCGCACCCATCCCCGGGGGGAGCCTGTGCCGGAGGGGACCTATCACCTGGCGGTGATCGTGGTCATCCTGAACCCCCGGGGGGAGGTGCTCCTCACCCGGCGGGCCAAGGAGAAGGCCGTGTGCCCCGGTTGGTGGGAGAACACCGGCGGGGCGGCCCTGGCGGGGGAGACCTCCCTCCAGGCCATCCTGCGGGAGCTGCGGGAGGAGACGGGCCTTGCCCCCGACCCCCAGGAGCTGACCCTCCTTCTGCGGGAGGACCGCCGCACCGACGCCCACTTTGACATCTACGCCCTCACCTGGGAGGGGGAGCCGGAGGACATCCGCTTCCAAGCTGGGGAGACGGACGCCGCCCAGTGGATGCCCCTGGCGGAGTGGGAGGCCGTGGCGGGCACCGAGGGCACCCTCTGCCCCGCCCGTGGAGAGGCTTATAAGCAGGAGCTGTACCGCCGCATCGCCCTGTATCTGCGGGGCCAGCGGGAGTTTTCATAACAGAAAGGAAGAGTCACATGGCATATAAAGTAGGGATGGTCAGCCTGGGCTGCGCCAAAAACCAGGTGGACGGCGAGGTGCTGATGGCCTCTCTGAAAAACGCGGGCTTCGAGACCGTGGACGACGCCGCCCTGGCGGACATCGCCATTGTCAACACCTGCGGCTTCATTGAGAGCGCCAAACGGGAATCCATCGAGGAGATCTTGGAGCTGGCTCAGCTGAAGAAAGAGGGCCGCATCCAAAAGCTGGTGGTCACCGGCTGCCTTTCCGAGCGCTATCAAGCCGAAATGCACAAGGAACTGCCCGAGGTGGACGCGGTGCTGGGTATTGGCGCCAACGGGGACATTGCCCCGCTGCTCACCCAGATGATGGAGAAGGACCAGTATGTGGAGTCCTTCCCAGACAAATCCAAAATGCCCCTGTGCGGGGAGCGTGTGCTGACCACCCCCAGCTACTTTGCCTATGTGAAGATCGCCGAGGGCTGCGACAACCGGTGTTCCTACTGCGCCATCCCCCTCATCCGGGGCGGGTACCGCAGCCGCACCATGGAGAGCATTGAAGAGGAGTGCCGCGCCCTGGTGGCAAACGGCGCCAAAGAGCTCATCCTCATCGCCCAGGACACCTCCCGCTACGGCATCGACCTGTACGGGGAGTACTCTTTGGCCAAGCTGATGGAGCGCCTGTGCCGGATTGACGGCCTGTGCTGGCTGCGGGTGCTCTACTGCTATCCCGATTCCATCACCGACGAGCTGCTGGAGGTGATGGCCCGGGAGGAGAAGATCCTGCCCTACATCGACCTGCCCCTGCAGCACGCCTCTGGGAAGATTCTGCGGGCCATGAACCGCCGGGGCGACCGGCACAGCCTGACCGCCCTGATGGAGCGCATCCGGGAGAAGGTGCCCGGCGTGGTGCTGCGCACTACCTTCATCACCGGCTTCCCCGGAGAGACCGAGGAGGACTTCACCCAGCTGGCGGAGTTTGTGAAGGACGTTCGCTTTGAGCGCATGGGCTGCTTTGCCTACTCCCAGGAGGAGGACACCCCCGCCGCCCTGCTGCCGGACCAGATCGACGAGGACGTGAAGGAGCGCCGGGCGGAGATCCTGATGGACGACCAGATGGCCATTATGGAGGCCCAGGGGGAAGAGCTGCTGGGCCAGACCCTGGAGGTGCTGGTGGAGGGTTTCGACCGGTACGCGGAGTGCTGGTTCGGCCGCTCCTGGCGGGACGCCCCGGATATTGACGGAAAGGTGTTCTTCACCGTGCCCGAGGGCCGGCGCCCCCGCCTGGGCAGCTTTGTCAAAGTGAAGATTCACGAGTGCATGGACGCTGACCTGGCCGGCGAGTGGGAGGGGGAAGAAGCATGAACCTTCCCAACAAACTGACGATCTTGCGCATCATCATGGTGCCCTTCTTCGTGTTCTTCCTGCTGGCGGAATTTGTGCCCCACCGGTACCTTTTCGCCCTCATCCTGTTCTGCGCCGCCTCTTACACCGACCACCTGGACGGCAAGATCGCCCGGCGGGACAACCTGATCACCAACTTTGGCAAGCTGATGGACCCCCTGGCGGACAAGATCCTGGTGGTCTCCGCCCTAATCTGCATGGTCAGGCTGGACCTGGCCTCCACAGTGTGCGTACTGCTGATTATGGTGCGGGAATTCGCCATCACCTCCATCCGCCTGTTGGCGGTGGAGCAGGGGCGGGTCATCGCCGCCAACAACTGGGGCAAGCTGAAGACCGTCTCCCAGATGGTGGCCATCATCGCCATTTTGCTCATGCAGTACATCGGCGCCTTTGTGCCCGCGGCCCTGCCCGGCATGACTTTGGCCGGCCAGGTGCTCATTGTCATCGCCACCTTCTTCACGGTGGTCTCCGGCGTCATCTACATCAAGGACAACCGGGACGTCATCAAGGGGTGAGCGCCAAACGCGCCTTCCCCCTGGAAAGAAAAAAGGACCGCCTTCCGGGCGGTCCTTTTTTCTGTAGGTCGCGTTATCCCTTCTTCTCCCGCATAAGGACAAAGGGGGTCATCTCGTGGCCGTTGCCGGCAGGGTTGTCCTTCAGCAGCTTTTGCAGAAGGGGCTTGCCCATGGGGGACTGGGGGGACACCGCCAGCACCTCGCCGCCAAAGTCGTTGATATCGGCAATGCAGCAGTGAACGCCGGTCTCCTCCTCCACCTTGGCGGCAGCCTTGTCCGGCTCTTTAGGGGAGAGGATGCCAAAGTTTTTGTAATTTTCAAAATAGGTGCTGTAAAAGCCGTCCAGGCCCGCCACCTGGGGGCCGGTGATCTCATAAAACACGCCCCGCTTGCCGAAAATCCGGCCCACGCCGGCGGCCAGGGCGGCGTAGAGCACCTTGGGCTTGCCGCACAGCATAATGGCCACCTGCATCTTGTACACGTTGTGCACACCGATCCCGGCGGAGTCGTTGGTGCTGGCGAACCGGGCCAGGAATTTGGCCATGCGGGAGAGCTTTACGCTCTCTTTGGGGATGATGTCCCTCTGGCACAGAGAGACAATCTTTTCGCTGATATACACCACGTCCCCCTCTTCAAAATAGGGCTTGACATACTGGGTCATCAAGTCCGAGAGGTTTTCCCCAACTTTGATCTGATGGGTGTGGATGGGGCAGCGGTAATACTCCCGCCCATCCACCTGCACAAGCAGGGGTTTTTCCGGGTTTGTTTTAGAGATCTCTTCGATGGAGCGCATGGGTGACCACCTTTCGTTTTTCCCAACTTCCTCTTCTGTATAGTATACCATAAAAATGCAGAACACAACGACGGGATTTTTCAGGAAAACCCTGCCACAACCTAGGGGAGAGCTCTCATCATTGCAAAAAATTGGAAAAAACGTGTATATTTTTCCGAATTAGAGTCCACTCGACTCCATGGAAATCCCCAAAAACGAAAAACACGCTTTCAGCAAATATTCCAAAAAGCAGGCGGTTTCCCTCCCCACATTTCTACTTTGCCCAATCCCGCCCGCAGGTCTGGCGCAGGGCGGGGGACCATAGGAATGAAAGTGGAGAGGGGAGATGGCAATGGCGTATTCCGACCAAGAGCTTTTGGCCCGCATTATCCAGTGCGAAGCAGGCGGCGAGGGGGAGACCGGCATGAAGGCGGTGGCCAGCGTGGTGATGAACCGGGTAGAGGTGGACTATGGCGAATATGGCCGGCTGTACACCATTCGGGAGGTGGTCTTTCAAAAGGGGCAGTTCACCTGCGCCATGGAGACCGTGGGCGGCCAGTACAACATGCAGAACATCTACAACATGCGGCCCACCCAGGTGCACTACGACATCGCCAACTGGGCCATGGCGGGGAACCGGCTGACCAACCTGGGCTTTGCCCTGTGGTTTTACAACCCCTTCTCTGTCATCTGCCGGGAGAATTTCCCCTCCCGTGTGGGGCAGCTGGCCATCCGCATTGGGGACCACTGCTTTTACAACCCCACAGAGGCCTATGCCCTGACCTGAAGCGAAGGAGGAAATGGTTTATGGCAGAACGAAGAGGGAACCGCCCCGATGGCCCCAACAGCCAGATGGACCGGCTGCGGGGCCGCAGCGATTTTCGGGAACTTTCCGATGGCAGCCGCAGCATGGACAATTTCAACACCCCGCCCCAGCCCAGCTTTGACAGCGAGGAGATGCGGGGCTCGATGCAGGCCATCCTGGCCCAGAACATCGGGGAATATGTGGTCATTGAGTTCCTCATCGGCACCGAGCAGATGATCCGCAAGCAGGGCATGCTCTACTTTGTGGGCCGCAGCTTCGTCACCCTGTACGACGAGGATGTGAACAACTTTATCGTGTGCGACATCTTCTCGGTGAAGTTTGTCTACTTCTACATGCCCGGCGACCGGCCGCGGTACAATTACAACCTGCTGCCGCCTGTCAGCGGGGAGCCCGGCATGGGGATGCGCCAGCGGTAAGGGCCGCCTTCCCGCCCTGGCAGACCTGCAAAAAGGGCCGCCCCAAAACCGGGGCGGCCCTTCTTCACAGAAAGCGCGCGCTGTTTCTCACTGTCCCAGCAACCCAGGAGCAGCGGCCTTCATCTTCTCGATCTCCGCCAGGGACTCCTCCATGGTGGCGCCCTTGCCGGAAAGGTAAATCTTGATCTTAGGCTCGGTGCCGGAGGGGCGCACAATCAGCTTGCAGCCGTTCTCCAGGCGGTACTCCAGCACGTTGGATTTGGGCAGGTCGATGACGCCCTCCTTGTCCCCATAGGACTGGGAGGCCTCATAGTCGCTGCGGCCGATGACCTTGGTGCCGGCAATCTCTGCGGGCGGGTCGCTGCGCAGGGTGTCCATAATCTTCTGCATGGTCTTCATGCCGTCCTCGCCCTCAAAGCCGAAGTTCAGGGTGGCGTTCTGGTAATAGCCATAGGTCTCGTACAGGTCGTTCATGGCGTCCACCAGGGTCTTGCCCTGGCGCTTGTAGTAAGAGGCCATCTCGCAGATGAGCATGCTGCCGTCCACGGCGTCCTTGTCCCGGACATAGCCGCCGGAAAGGTAGCCATAGCTCTCCTCAAAGCCCAGCAGGAAGCTCTCATAGCTGCCCTCTTTCTGCTCCACGTCGGCGATGATGTCGCCGATGTACTTAAAGCCTGTCAGGCAGCGGCGCATTTCAATGCCATAGTGCTGGGCGATGGGGTCCACCATGTCCGTGGAGACGATGGTGGTCACCGCCACGGGATGGGCGGGCAGCTTGCCCTGCTCCTGCTTGACCCGGGCGATAAAGTCCAGCAGCAGGATGCCCACCTCGTTGCCGGTCATCAGCTTGAACTCGCCGCCCTGGTTCACGGCGATGCCCACCCGGTCGCTGTCCGGGTCGGTGGCCAGCAGCAGGTCGGGCTGGACCTTCTCGCACAGCTCCAGACCCTTCTGCAAAGCCTCCCGGAACTCGGGGTTGGGGTAGGGGCAGGTGGGGAAGTTGCCGTCCGGATACTCCTGCTCCGGCACCACGGTCACATCCTTAATGCCGATGCGCTCTAAAATGCGCAGCACGCACACCCGGCCCGCGCCGTTTAAGGGGGTGTACACCAGCTTCAGGTTGCTGGCGTCGCCGGTCAGGCTCTCCTTGTACACGTCGTCCAGGAACGCGCCCATGGTCTCGTCGCCGATATATTCGATCAGGCCCTGCTTGCGGCCCTCTTCAAAGTCCATCTTCTTCACGTCCGCGAAGATATCCAGGGCGCCGATCTCCTGGGTGATGCCGTCGGCCATGTCGGCGGTGATCTGGCAGCCGTCGCTGCCATAGGCCTTGTAGCCATTGTACTTGGCGGGGTTGTGGCTGGCGGTGACGCAGATGCCCGCGTCGCACTTCAGGTGGCGCACCGCGTAGGACAGGGCCGGGGTGGGCATCAGCTGGGGATAGATATAGGCCTTGATGCCGTTGGCGGCCAGCACCGCCGCGGACTCCTTGGAGAACAGCACGCCCTTGATGCGGCTGTCATAGGCAATGGCCACGGACTGGGGCTTGCCCTCCGCGTGCTTAAGCAGGTAGTTAGAAAGGCCCTGGGTGGCCTTGCGCACGGTGTAGACGTTCATCCGGTTGGTGCCCGCGCCGATCACGCCCCGCAGGCCCGCGGTGCCAAACTCCAGCTCCCGGTAAAAGCGGTCGTTAATCTCGTCCTCCTGGCCCTGGATGGACTGGAGCTCTTCGGTCAAGTCCTGGTCATCCAGCGGCTGCTGCAGCCATCTTTCGTATTCTGTCATAGCAGACCTTCCCTTCCTTGCCCGGGGCCCAAAAGCCCCCAGGTATTATGCTTAGTTTTCTATGATTAAGATTACCATTTTTTGTGTTCCGTGTCAACTCGAAACAGGGCGTCTTTACGGGAGTTTTACAATGTTTGTCACAATGCCCTGGGGGGTGATATCCAGCGTGCCGTAGGTGGCCTGCCAGCCGTTGAGGGAGCCGGGGTTCATCATGTACAGGCCCTCCTCATAGTCCGTAAAGGCGTTGTGGGTGTGGCCGTACAGCAGCACCCGGGCCTTCCGCTCCCGGGCAGCGCAGACAATGGTGTACTGCCCGGACTTTACCCCGTACAAATGGCCGTGGGTGTAAAAGATTTTCACGCCCGCTGCCGTATATTCCCCCACGGGGGGCAGGGCAGAGCCCCAGTCGCAGTTGCCGCGCACCGCCAAAAACATCTTCTCCGGAAACGAGCGCTTGGCCCGCAGCAGCTCCTCCTCCCCGTCGCCCAGGTGGATGACCACCTCTGCCTTTGGCTGGGCCAGAATGGCCCGGCGCAGGTTCCCGTCGTTGCCGTGGCTGTCAGACACCACTAGGATACGCATTTCTTGCCTCTTCCTTTCCACATCCAAGATCTTCCCAGTCATCCTTTTCCCCCGCGGCGCATACAATGGAAACGTGCCCCCCAGGGGCCCATCCCACCGGAAAGGGGGAAATAGGGAATGGACAACACTTCCCATCCCAATGAAAAACAGCTGGAGGCCATGCTGAAGCTGACCGCCCAGCGCATGGGCACCACGCCCCAAGCCTTAAAAGAAGCCGCCCAGCGGGGAGACCTCTCCCAGCTGATGGGGCGCTCTGGCAGCCAACAGGCCGCCGCCCTGCAAAAGGTCCTCTCGGACCCAGAGGCGGCTAAAAAGCTGCTCTCCACACCCCAGGCCCAAAAACTGTTGCAGCTTTTGGGCGGCCAGGGCGGCGCAAAGCCCTGATATCACGCCCGTCCCGGGAGAAAGGGGGCCCTTCCCATGGAGGACCTGAGCCAGCAGATCCAGAATATCCTCTCGGACCCCCAGGCCATGGGGCAGATCCAGGGGCTGTTAAGCTCTCTGAACAGCGGCAGCGGCGCCAGCGAAGCCGCCGCCCCAGAGCCACCCACGGCAGCCCCCGCCCCCTCCGGGCCGGACCTCTCCGCCCTGCTGGGGGCCCTGGCTGGAAGCCAGCCCGCGGGGAACCCTTCCACCACGGCGCTGGCGGGCCTCACGCCCCAGACCCTCTCCCTGGTGGGCCGGCTGGGGCCGCTGCTCTCCCAAGCCGGCCAGGAGGACGACGCCACCCGCCTGCTGCGGGCCCTGCGGCCCCTGCTGAGCCACGCCCGCCAGAAGAAGGTGGATGAAGCCATCCGCATCCTGCAAATGCTGCGGCTGCTGCCCCTGCTGAAGGAGAGCGGCGCATTTTCCGGGCTGCTGTCCGGTCTGTTATAGAAAGGAGGCAGGCGCATGCCGGGAGAATGGGACATGGGAAAAATGCGGGAGGAGGCCGCCCGACGTGCCCGGGAGATGCA
>UQRL01000040.1 GCA_900543555.1 uncultured Oscillospiraceae bacterium
GGCCCACAGGGCTCTTGCCCTCGCCGCCGCCGTGGGGGTGGTCATTGGGGTTCATCACAGAACCGCGCACGGTAGGACGCCAACCCATGTGGCGCTTGCGGCCGGCCTTGCCGATCTTCGCGTTCTCGTGGTCGATGTTGGAGACCTGGCCGATGGAGGCCATGCAGGTCTCGGGCACGTTGCGCAGCTCGCCAGAGGGCAGCCGCAGCAGGGCCATGCCGTTCTCCTTGGCCATCAGCTGAGCCATGATGCCGGCGGCCCGGGCCAGCTGAGCGCCCTTGCCGGGATACAGCTCCACGTTGTGGATGAAGGTGCCCACAGGGATGTTCTTCAGGGGCAGGGCGTTGCCGGGCTTGATGTCGGCGTCCGCGCCGGAAACCACCTTGTCCCCAGCCTTCAGGCCGTGGGGAGCCAGGATGTAGCGCTTCTCGCCGTCCTCATACTGCACCAGGGCAATGAAGGCGGAGCGGTTGGGATCGTACTCGATGCCCAGCACGGTGGCCTCTACATTGTGCTTCTGGCGCTTGAAGTCGATGATGCGGTACTTCTTGCGGTTGCCGCCGCCCCGGTGGCGGACGGTGATGCGGCCGTAGCTGTTGCGGCCGGCTTTTTTATCCAGAGGAGCCAGCAGGCTCTTCTCAGGACCATTCTTGGAAAGGCTGGTGTAGTCCGTTACGGACATGTTCCGCCTTGCCGCGGTGGTCGGCTTGTAATTCTTAATTGCCATTTGGTTTTCACTCTCCTAAGTTTGGCTTTGCGGGGGCGGCGTCTGCCCCCATTCGTGCCCATCTTTGGGCTTACATGATCCCCCGGGCCCCGCCCGGAGGCGCCGGACGCGCCGGCGGCTTTTAGATCATGCTCTCAAAGAACTCGATGGTCTTGCTGTCTTCGGTCAGGGTGACAACGGCCTTCTTCCAGCTTCTGGTGTAGCCTTCATACCGGCCCTGGCGGCGCATGCGGCCCCTGACGTGGAGGGTGTTCACTTTGCTGACCTTAACGCCGAAGAGCTCTTCCACAGCTCTCTTGATGTCGATTTTGGTGGAGTCCTTGCTCACCTCGAAGGTGTACTTCTTCTGGCTGTTGCCGTCCATGGTCTTCTCGGTGATGATGGGGCGGATGATGATATCCTGGGCTGCCATTATGCATACACCTCCTCGATCTTAGCGACTGCATCCTTGACGACGATGAACTTATCGGCGCCCAGGATGTCGTACACGTTCAGGGTGTTGACCTGGGCGGTCTTCACGCCGGGGATGTTCCGAGCGGAAGCGATGACCTTCTCATCCATGGTGGAAAGCACGATCAGGGCCTTCTTCTCAGAACCCACCGCCTTGAGCATGTCGGCGATGGTCTTAGTCTTATAGGAATCGGCAGTGATCTGGTCAATGACGATCATCTCATTGTCCCGCACCTTAGAAGACAGGGCGCTCTTCATTGCAAGGCGGCGCACCTTCTTGTTCAGGGTGTAGCGGTACTCCCGGGGCTTCGGGGCAAACACAATGCCGCCGTGGGTCCACTGGGGAGCCCGGGTAGAGCCCTGACGGGCGCGGCCGGTGCCCTTCTGGCGCCACGGCTTCTTGCCGCCGCCGGAAACCTCAGAGCGGGTCAGGGCAGACTGGGTGCCCTGGCGCTGGTTGGCCAGGTAATTCTTGACCATGTCGTTCATCACGGACACGTTGGGCTCAATGCCGAACACAGCCTCGGAAAGCTCCTGCTGGCCGACTTCCTTGCCCTGCATGTTCAAAACTGCGATACTAGGCATGCTTGTTTCCTCCTTCCCTTACGCTTTCACGCTGTCGCGGACCACGACGATGCCGCCGTTGGGGCCGGGGATGGCGCCCTTGACCGCGATCAGGTTGTTCTCGGCGTCCACCTTGGCAACGGTGAGGTTCTGCACAGTGACAGTCTCAGCGCCCAGGTGGCCGGCCATCTTCAGGCCCTTCCACACACGGGAGGGGGTGGAGCAGGCGCCGTTGGAACCGCCGTGGCGGGCAACGGGACCGGAACCGTGGGTCTCCTTCAGGCGGCGGAAGTTCCACCGCTTGATGACGCCGGCGTATCCCTTACCCTTGCTCTTGCCGGTGACGTCCACCTTCTCGCCGGCCTCAAAGGCGTCGGCCTTGATCAGGTCGCCCACGTTCAGGGCGCTGATGTCGTCCAGGCGCAGCTCGCGCAGGGTCTTCTTGGGGGCCACGTCGCCCTTCTTGAAGTGGCCGGTCAGGGGCTTGGAGACCCGCTGGGGCTTCTGGTCGCCGAAGCCGATCTGCACGGCGTTGTAGCCGTCGTTCTCTTCGGTCTTCTTCTGGGTGACCACGCAGGGGCCTGCCTCGATGACCGTGACGGGAATGACTCTTCCCTTTTCGTCGAAGATCTGCGTCATGCCGATCTTCTTGCCGATGATCCCTTTTTTCATCTTTCTTTTCCTCCTGTAGAGTTATTGGTTGGATTCCTCCAACATGACCCTCCTGCTCCGGTGTAGTTTAAGAACAAGCCTTACAGCTTAATCTCGATCTCTACGCCGGCGGGGAGCTCCAAGCCCATCAAAGCCTCAACGGTCTTGTTGCTGGGCCGGAGAATGTCGATCAGTCTCTTGTGGGTGCGCATCTCAAACTGCTCGCGGCTGTCCTTATACTTGTGAACGGCCCGCAGAATGGTGATGATCTGCTTCTCGGTGGGCAGCGGCACGGGGCCGGAGACCCGGGCGCCGGTGCGCTTTGCGGTGGCGACGATCTTCTCAGAAGACTGGTCCACCAGCTGATGATCGTACCCCTTGATCCTGATGCGAATTTTTTCCTTGACTGCCACTAGAATCGCCTCCTATACATTTCTTTTAGGCGGGCTGGGTTTTTCAACACTGTTCCGGGTGTTTCCACCCTGGACATAAGAAAACCGGAAATCCGCGTTTCACGGACTCCGGGGCAAGGACAAACCCATATTGATCCTTCAAAGGGCATAATCTTGGCCTTCCGGGCACGCCCGGCGGTTCCCATCCCTTCAAATTCCTTCGCCCGGTTTCAAATCGGACATACTCCACGGAAAAACCGGCCGCTGTGGGCCGCAACCTCCCGCTTCATCGCATATCTGGCGTCCCCTTGTCTGGAACGCCTGTGCAGTCACGCTTGATTATAATACCATACAACCCCAGGTTTTGCAAGGATTTTTCGAAATTTTTTCAGAATTTTTCCGGAGCCCCCCGCCTTTGCCCCTCCTGCCAAAAAAGAGGGGGCAATCCCCCTCTTTTCCTGGGAAAGACCTACAGATTTCACTTGGCCGCGCTGCTCTTTCCCTGGGGCGGCTCAGCGGCCCGCAGGCACACCGCCGTCTGGTACTGTTTCAAAAGGTCAGAGAAAGAAGGGTGCTTGCTGGCAGAGGTCTCCAGGGGCAGGAATTTCTCGAAAATACACAGGCAGCCGTCAGCCTTGGCGGCCTGGTAATCCTCCAGGGAGCGCAGGGTCCAGCTGACCTCCTGCATGCCCCACACCCTGCGGGCGGCCCGCAGGGACGGGTTGCGGCGCAGGTGGAAGTCATAGGCTTCAAAGTGGGGGCGGGTCAGGAAGTTGGTCATCAGGTTCCGGCCGATGAAGTCCGCCAGGGGGGACATGCCCTTCTCCGGCATGCGGCACATCAGCTGGCCCCGCACCACCTGGGGCCGGTGCTTTTTGAACCACCGGACGATGCGGGGGTCAAAGGACTCCACGCAGTACAGGCCCTGATAGCCCTCCAGCAGCCCCACCGTCTTTTCGCACAGCTCCTGCTGGCGGGTGTAGCTCTTCAGCTCGATGATGAGAGGCGTGCGGCCGCCCACCAGCTCCAGCACCTCTGTAAACCGGGGTACCCTCTCCTCCGTGCCCAGCAGCCGGTAGCCGGAAAGCTCCTCATAGGTCATCTCGTCGATGTTCTTGTCCACCCCGCAGGTGCGGGCGATGGAGCGGTCATGGTGGACCACCACCTGGCCGTCCCGGGTCAGCTGCAGGTCGAACTCCATGCCAAAGCCACCCCGCACCGCCAGGTCGAAGGCCATGAGGGAGTTCTCCGGCACGCCCTTGTCCTTGTCGTGGAGGCCCCGGTGGGCGTAGTCAAACCTGTGAAAGGCGGAGAAGTCCGCCCGGGGCAGAGAGGGGGCAATGGCCCACAGCCAGAACAGCGCCCCCGCCGCCGCCACAATTCCCAGCGCAATCAAAACAGCCGTCATCTATTCATTCCTCCCTGTTGTGTCCCGCCCGCCTTGGCGTCGGAACTCCGTGGGCGTACAGCCCATGTTCTGCTTAAAGACCCCGATAAAGTAGCTCAGGCTGTTAAAGCCCGTCTCCAGGGCGATGTCCAGCTCCTTGCGGCCGCTTTCCAGCAGCAGGTCCGCCGCCGCGGAGAGCCGCACCCCGTTGACATACTGCACCGGCGTCTTAAACGTGTACCTTTTAAAAAGGCGGCAGAAGTGCCCGCCGCTCATGTGGCTGAGCTGCGCCAGCTGCGAGACGGTAATGGGCTGCCGGTAGTGCTCCTGAATGTACTCGATGGCCGCCTTCACCCCCTGGGCTGGGGCCTGTTCCCTGGGGGCAGGGCTCTGCCCGCCGCCCTCTGCCAGCACAGAGAAAACCTCCAGCAGCTGGGCCCGCACCCGCAGCTCATAGACCGGGGGCCGCTGCTCCAGCAGCTGCGTCGCCTGGTCAAAGGCCTCCAGGGCCCGCCGGCCCTGGGGGGTGGAGCCGTCCGTCACCCGCTGGGGATGGAGCCTCCCCTCCAGCACCGGGGCCACATACTTCACCCGGGCAATGTCATCCTCGCCGCCGCAGAGCATCTCAGGGCGGAACACCACCGCCGTGTAGTCCAGGGGGCCGCCCTCCAGGGGCTGGGCGGCGTGGAGCTCTCCGCTGTTGAAGAACACCATCTCCCCGGCGCGGGCCTCGAAATACTCGCTGCCGCAGCGCACCCGCACCGTGCCCCGCTCCACCTTGAAGAGCTCCATCTCGTCGTGCCAGTGGCACTCCAGCTCCTCGCAGTGGGCGGGATAGGGCGGCCGGATGCGGTAACAGCCCACCGGAAGGCCCATGGCCCCGTGCTGCCGCACCTCTTTCAGCCGTTTGTCCACCACGCAAGCCCCGCCTTTCCCAATAAAAAATCAAAATCGTGCAACAAGCCGTCTGTTTCCCACAAGCATTTTCCGGAAAAACGCGGTAGAATAGCCTCAACAGGTACAGGGGCCCAAGGGCCCGCCCACAAAGGGCATATACCAATACTATATAGCATCCCGGCAGGTTTTTCAACCCGCCCGGGCAAGAAAAAGTCCCCCCATTTCGCGGGCCCCGGAAAGGGCCCGCCCGCTTGAAAGGAGCTGGCATCTTGAAATTCACAAAAGGCTATTGGATGAACCAACCCGGCGTGGAGTGCGCCGACTGCGTGCAGATCCGGGAGGTAAAGGTGTTCCCGGACAAGGTGTATCTCTACGCGGTGCCCTATCCCCAGGACGAACGGGGCATGGGCGGCCCTGTGCTGGAAATGTTCATCTCCTCCCCCAAGGAGGACATCCTCCGCACCCAGGCGTTCCACTTCATGGGCAGCGCCAAAAAGGAGCCCCAGTTCGAGCTGGACGCGGAAGCCCGAACCCTGGAGGTAGAGGAGTTCGAGGGCGGCCTCTCCATCAAGAGCGGTAAAACCGAGCTGCGGATCACCAAAAACCCCGCTTCCTTTGTCTATTATTATGAGGGCAAGTACCTCACCCGCATTGGCGACCGGTTCGGCCACGCCATGATCAGCACCCTGAAGACTCCCGAGGGCCCCTTCATGCGGGTGCAGATGGACGTGGGCATCGGCGAGAAGGTCTACGGCCTGGGAGAGCGCTTCACCCCCTTTGTGAAGAACGGCCAGGTGGTGGACATCTGGAACGAGGACGGCGGCACCTGCACCGAGATCTCTTACAAGAATATCCCCTTCTACATGACCAACCGGGGCTATGGCGTGCTGGTCAACTCCAGCGGCCGCGTCTCCTATGAGGTCTGCTCGGAAATGGTCACCCGGGTGCAGTTCTCCCTGCCCGGGGAGAAGATCGACTTTATGGTGGTGGGCGGCGGCGGCGGCAAGACCGTGCTGCAAAACTACACCGCCCTCACCGGCCGGCCCGCCCTGCTGCCCGCCTGGAGCTTCGGCCTGTGGCTGACCACCAGCTTCACCACCAGCTACGATGAAAAGACCGTGCGCAGCTTTGTGGACGGCATGGCCCAGCGGCAGCTGCCCCTGCATGTGTTCCACTTTGACTGCTACTGGATGAAGGAGAACGAGTGGTGCAACTTCACCTGGGACGAGGCCATGTTCGACGATGTGCCCGGCATGCTCTCCCGGATGAAGAAGGAGCGGGGCCTGCACATCTGCGTGTGGATCAACCCCTACATCGGCCAGAAGTCCCCCCTCTTCCGGGAGGCCATGGAGCTGGGCTACCTGCTGAAGCGCCCCAACGGCGACGTGTGGCAGTGGGACCTGTGGCAGGCCGGCCTGGCGGTGGTGGACTTTACCAACCCCGGCGCCTGGAAGTGGTATCAGGACAAGCTGCGGGTCCTTCTGGACCAGGGCGTGGACAGCTTTAAGACCGACTTCGGCGAGCGCATCCCCACCGACGTGGCCTACTACGACGGCAGCGACCCCGAGCTGATGCACAACTACTACACCCACCTGTACAACAAGTGCGTGTTCCAGCTGCTGGAAGAGTACAAGGGCAAGGGGCAGGCCTGCCTGTTCGCCCGCAGCGCCACCGTGGGCGGCCAGCGCTTCCCCGTGCACTGGGGCGGCGACTGCTCCTCCAACTACCTTTCCATGAGCGAGTCCCTGCGGGGGGGCCTCTCCCTGTGCATGTCCGGCTTCGGCTTCTGGAGCCATGACATCTCCGGCTTTGAGGGCACCGCTCCCGACGATGTGTACAAGCGCTGGGCGGCCTTCGGCCTGCTCTCCACCCACAGCCGTCTCCACGGCTCCAACTCCTACCGGGTGCCCTGGCTCTTCGGCGAGGAGGCCGTGGATGTGCTGCGCAGGTTCACCAACCTGAAGTGCACCCTGATGCCCTACCTCTACTCCAACGCCGTGTACACCCACAAGACCGGCGTGCCCACCATGCGGGCCATGGTGCTGGAGTTCCCCCAGGATATCCCCTGCGCCGACCTGGACCGCCAGTACATGCTGGGCGGCGACCTGCTGGTGGCCCCTGTCTTCACCAAGGAGGGGGACGTGGACTACTACCTGCCCGAGGGCACCTGGACCAGCTTTTTGGACAACCGGGTGGTGGAAGGCGGCAAGTGGCAGCATGAGGTCCACGGCTTTATGAGCCTGCCCCTGATGGCCCGGGAGAACTCCCTCATCCCCGTGGGCTGCAACGACCAGGAGGTGGAGTACGACTACGGCAAGGACCTGACCCTGCACCTGTTCGCCCTGAAGGACCGGGCCAGCGCCGACGTGAAGGACATGTACGGCAACGACCTGCTGAAGGCCTGGGCCCAGAACGACGGGGGCAAAGTCACCCTCACCTTCGAGGGCAAGGCCGAAGGGCTGAAAGTGCTCCTGCGCAACGTGAAGGGTGTGAAGGCCCTGAACGGCGCCGAAGCCGAGGAAACCGAGCTGGGCACCCTGCTCCATGTGAACGCTGGCCTCAGCGACGTAACCTTTGAAATGTAAAATCCCGCCACAAACCCCTTTGGCTTCGCTGAACAGAGGAAGGCCGTCCAAGAAAATGGACGGCCTTCCTCTGTTTTATCCGGATGCGTTTTCCTTACGCAAAGGGGTTCTCGGTCTTGTAAAGCATGCCCTTGGGCTGGTTGAAGCCGATGTCCTGCACGCCCAACAGCTTGAACAGCTCGAACAGGGCCTTGCCGTGATGGCCGAAGGCCACCGCCCCGTGGTGGGGATAGCGCTTCTCGATGAGCACATGGCGGTAGAAGCGGCCCATCTCCGGGATGGCGAACACGCCGATGCCGCCGAAGGAGCAGGTGGGCACGGGCAGCACTTCGCCTTCTGCCACATAGGAGCGCAGCTTCCCGTCGGAAGTGCTCTGCAGCCGGAAGAAGGTGATCTCGCCGGGGGCGATGTCGCCCTCCAGGGTGCCGCGGGTGAAGTCCGGGTCAGAGCCGGCGGGCTCCAGCAGGCGGTGCTGGATGAGCTGGTACTTCACGGCCCGGTCGGCGCACAGCTTGCAGCTGGGGGTGTTGCCGCAGTGGAAGCCCATGAAGGTGTCGGTGAGCTGGTAGTCGTAGCCGAACTTGCCCTTGATCTGGGCCTCGTACATAGAGGCGGGCACGGAGTTGTTGATGTCAAGCAATGTGACGGTGTCACCGGAGACGCACATGCCGATGTACTCGGAGAGGGCGCCGTAGATGTCCACCTCGCAGGCCACGGGGATGCCCCGGGTGGCCAGGCGGGAGTTGACGTAGCAGGGCTCGAAGCCGAACTGGCTGGGGAAGGCGGGCCAACATTTGTCGGCAAAGGCCACATACTGGCGGCTGCCCTTGTGGTTCTCCGCCCAATCCAGCAGGGTCAGCTCAAACTGGGCCATGCGCTCCAGCATGTCGGGGTAGTACTTGCCCTCGCCCATTTCCTGGGCCATGTCGGCGCACACATCGGGGATGCGGGGATCTTTGGCGTGCTCCTTGTAGGAGACCAGCAGGTCCAGCTCGCTGTTCTCCTCAATCTCCACGCCCAGGTCGTACAGGCCCTGGATGGGGGCGTTGCAGGCGAAGAAGTCCTGGGGCCGGGGGCCAAAGGTGATGATCTTCAGGTTCTTAATGCCGATGATGGCCCGGGCAATGGGCACAAACTCCGCCATCTTGTCCGCCAGCTCCTGGGCGGTGCCCACGGGATACTCGGGGATGTAGCCAGTCAGGCCCCGCAGCCCCAGGTTGTAGGAGCAGTTGAGCATGCCGCAGTAGGCGTCGCCCCGGCCGTTGATCAGGTCGCCGTCGCCCTCGGCGGCAGCCACAAACATGCAGGGGCCGTCAAAGTACTTGGCGATGAGGGTTTCGGGGGTTTCGGGGCCAAAGTTGCCTAAAAACACAGTCAGGGCGTTGCAGCCAGCCTTGGTGACTTCTTCCACGGCAGCCAGCATGTCCTTTTCGTTTTCCACGGTGGTCTGGGCCTCATAGACTTCCAGGCCCTTCTGGGCGCAGGCGGCCACAACGGCGGCCCGGCGGCTTTGGGAAAGCCCGATGGGGAAGCAGTCCCGAGAGACCGCCACAATGCCCAGCTTTACCTGCGGGATATTGGTCATTTGCAATTCCTCCCATATTCAAAACTGAGATTTCCGTGCGCAGGTTGTACGCACCAATTTGTGTTCTTATCATACCGCAGATCACGCAAAAAAGCAATGGGGAAAAGTGCCCCAGCGGCCGGGTTTCCCCTTTTTCCCGGGAAAAGAGCCATAAAAAAGCGCGGCCCCCGCGGGGACCGCGATTTTTTATGGGAAACGCCCCTCACAGCGCTTCCGGCACGGGCTGGCCGCTGCGCTGGATGCAGCGGCGCAGCCAGTTCATCCGCAGGTAATACACGATAAACACCGCCGCGGCAATGACCCAGGTGATGGGGTAGTTCATGGCCACCATCTGCATGGAGTGCATGGCCGGGATAAAGCCCACCAGCGCCAGCCAGATGATGCGCAGGCCGCACACCCCAAAGCAGGTGATGAGCATGGGCTGGAAGGACTCCCCCGCGCCCCGGATGGCGCCGGAGAGAATCTCAATGAACACATAGGTGAAGTAGCTGGGGGCCAGCACCCAGAAAAAGTTCTGGCCAATGGCAATAACGGTTTCATCCCCCGTGAAGAACCGCAGCAAGGGCTCCATAAACAGCAGCAGCAGGATGCTCAGGGCAATGGTGGTGCTCAGGGCCATAACAAGGCAGATCTTGATGCTCCGCTTCACCCGGCCGTACTTCTGGGCGCCAAAGTTCTGCCCCACAAAGGTGGTGATGGCAATGCCAAAGGCGCTCATCACCATCCAGATAAAGCCGTCAATCTTGCCGATGGCCGCCCAAGAGGCGATGGCGTCCGTGCCAAAGGAGTTGATGCTGGCCTGCACCACCAGGTTGGAGACCGAGTACAGCACCGACTGCAGCCCCGCAGGCAGGCCGATGCGGATGACGTTGCGCAGGATGCCGCGGTCGAAGCGGATCTTGCGGATCTCCACCCGGTAGGACTCCCGGGTGAGCATAAGGCGCACCATGATGAGCACCGCGCTGACCACCTGGGAGAGCACCGTAGCAATGGCCACGCCGAACACGCCCCAGTGAAACGCCAGCACAAACAGCAGGTCCAGCACAATGTTCACCAGGCAGCAGACCATCAGCACATACAGGGGCATGCGGCTGTCGCCGATGGCCCGCAGAATGCCCGTGCCCACATTGTAGATCATGCTGGCGATGATGCCGCAGTAATACACGTTCACATAGGTCAGCGCGTCGCCCATGATCTCCTGGGGCACGCCCAGCATGACCAGGGAGGGCCGGGCCGTCAGCAGCCCCAGCACCATGATGGCGAGGCCCCCCGCCAGGGCCAGGGCCATAGAGGTGTGCACCGCCTTGCTGACGTTTTTAGCGTCTCCCGCGCCGAAAAACTGGGAGATGATGACCGTGGCGCCAGAGGAGACGCCCACAAAAAAGCCCAGCAGCAGGTTGATCAGCGTGCTGGTGGTGCCCACCGCCGCCAGGGCGCTGGTGCCCACATACTGCCCCACCACAATGGTGTCCACCGTGTTGTACAGCTGCTGGAAGAAGGTCCCGATCAGGATGGGGAAAAAGAAGATGAGCAGCTGTTTCCAGATCACCCCTTGGGTGATGCTGTTTTCCTTGACCGTTTGCTCCATAAACGCGCTCCTTTCACTGTTTTTCATCCAAGGCAAAGCCCTTCCGCTTGGAGAGGGCGTTCATCCGCAGGTAATAGGCCGTCACCAGGATGACGGCCGCGGCGGTCCAGGCCCCCACCTCTGCGTAGTAGATGCCCTCCTGGCCCAGGGCCAGGGGCAGCAGCAGGGCCACGCCAATGCGCACCACCATCTCCGCCACACCGGAGAACATGGGAACCACTGTGTCCCCCAGGCCCATCAGGGCCGAGCGGTAGATGTGCAGCATGTACAGGATGGGCAGGCACACGCTCATAATGGAAAGGTAGTGGTAGGCAATCTGCATGGAGGCCTCCACCTGCTGGGGTTCGCCAGAGATAAACAGCCCCAGCACCAGCCGGCCAAACAGCAGCATGGCCAGCCCAATGATCACCGAGGTGACCAGGGCAATGGCCACCGCCGAGCGCAGCCCCTGCTTGATGCGGTGCACCAGCCGCGCCCCTAGGTTCTGCCCCACATAAGAGGTCACCGCGAAGCCGTAGGAGGTGGCGGCGATCTCCAAAATGCCGTAAAGCTTGTTAGTGGCCGTAAAGCCCGCCAGGAACAGCATCCCGTAGCCGTTGATGACAAACTGCACCACCATGCTGCCCACAGCGATGATGGCGTTCTGCAGCGCCATGGGGAAGCCCAGCTTCAGCAGGGTAAGGGTGAGGACTTTTTCGGGCCGCAGGTCCTGCCGCTGCACGCTGAGGATGGAGATGCGCCGCACGTTCAAGAAGCAGTAAACGGCGGAGGCCACCTGAGAGACCACCGTGGCAATGGCCGCCCCCGCAATGCCCCAGTGGAAGCCCACCACGAACAGCAGGTCCAGAACCACGTTCATCAGGGCCGCCACCACAATGGCGTACAGGGGCGTTTTGCTGTCCCCCAGGGCCCGCAGGATGGCCGCCAGGAAATTATAAGCCATAATGGCGGGAATGCCCCCATACACAATGCGCAGGTACAGCAGGGCCCCTCCCAGCACGTCTTCCGGGGTGTTCAGCACCCGCAGCAGGGGCCCGGCCCACAGCTGGCCCCCCACCCCCAGCAGCACCGTGAAAAGGACGCACAGCGTGGTGGAAACCCCCACCGTGCGGGAGAGCTCCCGGTAATCCTTGGCGCCAAAGTGCTGGGCCATCAAAATGGAAAAGCCCTGGGTCAGGCCCTGGATGATGCCAAGCACCCCCCAGTTGGGGCTGTCCGCCGCGCCCAGGGAGGCCAGGGCGCCCACGCCCACAAACTGGCCCACCACAGCCGTGTCCACCACGGTGTACAGCTGTTGGAACACATTGCCCACCATCAGCGGCAGGGCAAAGGTGAAGATCAGCCGGGTGGGAGAACCCTCTGTCATACTGCGGATCCGTTGTGCCATAAAACGACCCCTTTCTTCATTCTGCGCCTGTTTCCAGGCGAAAAAAGTACGACGAAGGCAGCTCCCGGTCCCCCGGTCTCCACTTACGCCGTATGTTCTCAGAGTATCTTACCATGTCCCATGCCGCTTTGCAATCACTATTTGGGCGGCGGGGAAAAAATATTTTTCCCCGCTCCCCGCCTCAGCGCTGCGTTCCACAGCGCTCTAAAAACTCCCGGAGCACCCGTTTGCAGCCCTCCGGGTCCACGCCAAAGCTCTGGGCATGGCCCGCCCCCGGCACGGTGTACAACCGCTTTTCCGCCCGGCAGGCGGCAAAGTTCTCCTCGGTCATGGAGAGGGGCACAAAGCCGTCCTCCTCCCCATGGAGGAACAGCACCGGAATCCGGTTCCGCTCCAGGGCCTTGCGGGTGTCCGCCCCCTTGAGGCGGAAGCCCGCCCGCAGCCGGGCCAGCCCGTCCAGCAGGTACAGCAGCGGGAAGGGGGGCAGGCGGTAATCCCGCCGGGCCACATGGGCCATAATGTCCCAGGGGGTGGTAAAGCCGCAGTCCGCCACAATGCCCCGGGTGTTCCCCGGCAGCTCCAGCCCCGAGGCCATCAGCACCGTGGCCGCCCCCATGGAAATGCCCATCAGGAACAGGGGCTTGTCCTCCCCAAAGCGCTGGGCGGCGTAGCGGACCCAATCCCGGCAGTCAAAGCGCTCTTTCACCCCGTAGGTGATGTATCGGCCCTGGCTCTCCCCGTGGGAGCGCTGGTAGGGCAGCAGCACATCGTAGCCCAGGCCGTGGAAGAACTCCGCCTCCAGGGCAAAGTCGATGGTGGCCAGGGAACGGTAGCCGTGAAAGGCCACCACCGTCCCCCGGGACTCCCCCTGGGCGGGCAGGTACAGGGCCGAAAGGGCCAGCCCGTCAAAGGAGGTCAGCTTCACATGCTCCGCGGTATGGGCGCGGATAAAGGCCTGGGCCTCCTTCATCCGCGGCGCGAAGGGGTTCCAGATGGAGTCCTGTTCCTCATATTGCTCGTCCGTGCGCTCCCGCTTATAGCGGCAGATGGAGAACTTGAAAAAGAACGCCGCCGCCCCCAGCAGCGCCGCCAAAAGCGCCGCCAGCACACCCAAAAGCACCCATACCGCCGTCATTCCCGCAACACTCCCTTCTTCTGCCATTGTAGCACATCCGGGGGAAAACACAAAGCGGGCGCCCAAAATTTTTTCTAAAACAGGGCACGCCCAAAAAAGCCCTGGCGCTTTTCCCCATTTCGCGCTACAATGGTGGGAAGAACCGGAAATATCCTGCTTATAGGAGGTTTTGCTGTATGATCTCTCCCTTCCACCATCTGCCCGACCGGGCCCTGCTGCGCACTCAAGAGGAGCAGGTGCCCCTTTCCAGCAGCCAGCTGGCCGCCCGCCGCTTCCGGGACATTTCCTGGGAGCTGGCCGAAACCACCCACGGCCTGGATGTCTCCATCACCGCCCAGGAGACGCCCCTAAAGGAGCTGGTCCTCCGCTGGGACCTGGATTTCCCCCAAGGCTGCCGGTTCCTCGGCGGCCCCTGGGAGCGGGGCTACGGCAGCCAGGAGTGGCGCGGCTTTGCCCCCGACCGGGTGATGGCCTGGTACTTTGCGGCGGACAACGGCCAAGAGGTGCTGTGCTTCGGCGTGAAGGCCCAGCCCCACGCCCTTTGCTGGTGGAGCGCCGACCCCCACGGGTTCTCCCTGCACCTAGACCTGCGCTGCGGCGGCGAAGGGGTAAAGCTGCGGGGGCGCACCCTGCCCGCGGCCAGCGTGGTGTTCCGCCGCAGCGGGGCCACGGCCTTCCAGGCGCTGCAGCGGTTCTTCAAGGAGCTCTGCCCCGCGCCGGTCCTGCCGGACCACCCCGTGTACGGCTCTAACAACTGGTACTATGCCTATGGGAACAGCTCCCATTCGGATATTTTACAGGACGCGGACTACCTTGCCTCCCTGACCCAGGGGCTGGAGAACCGGCCCTACATGGTCATCGACGACGGCTGGCAAAGCCTTCACAACATGGAGCCGGGCTACAACGGCGGCCCCTGGAGAGCGGGCAACGAAAAGTTCCCGGACATGGGCGCCCTGGCCCGGGAGATCGCCAATCGGGGGGCGCGGCCCGGCATCTGGATCCGCCTGCTGTGGAACCGTGACCCCCAGATCCCGGAGAGCTGGCGCTCGAAGCGGGACCGGGAATACCTGGACCCCACCGTGCCGGAGGTGCTCTCCTACATCCAGGAGGATCTGCGCACCCTGCGCCGCTGGGGCTATGAGCTCATCAAGCACGATTTTTCCACCTTTGACATCTTCGGCCGCTGGGGCTTCCAAATGGGCAGCCAGATCACCGAAGGGGGCTGGCGCTTTGCCGACGAGACCGTCACCAGCGCTGAGGCTGTCCTCAACTTTTACAAGGCCGTGCGGGAGGCCGCCGGCAGCGGGCTGATCCTGGGCTGCAACTGCATCGGCCACCTGGGCGCCGGGTTGATGCACCTGAACCGCACCGGCGACGACACCAGCGGCCGCTCTTGGGAGCAGACCCGGAAAATGGGCGTGAACACCCTCTCTTTCTCCCTGCCCCAGCACGGCGCCCTGTTCGCCATTGACGCGGACTGCGTGGGCGTCACCGGGGAGATCCCCTGGGAGCTGAACCGCCAGTGGCTTCAGCTGCTGGCAGAGAGCGGCACCCCCCTGTTCACCTCTATCCAGCCCGGCGTGCTCACCCCAGAGCAGGAGGAAGAGGTGCGGGCCGCCTACGCCATGGCTTCCCAGCACAGCAGCGCCGGGGCCTACCCCTTGGACTGGCAGAACAACATGTACCCGGAGAGCTGGCTGCTCTCCCACCGGAAGGAGACCTTCCGGTGGTATCTGGACCGCTGATCTATGGCCGCAAAGAAAGCGCCCTCCCCGGTGGAGGGCGCTTTTTCAATCCCTGCGGGCGTGGCGGCCCCTGTGCCTGCCCCTTTTGGGCGGGGCGTCCGGGTCCCTTCCCAGGCCCAGAAGGGCGGGGAGGGACAGCAGCAGCACCCCCGCCGCCAGAACCGCCGGCGGCCCCCACCAAGAGCTGAGGAACCCGTAAACCCCCGCTCCCCCGGGAACCAGGGCCTCCACCTTCCCCCGGATGTCCCCGGGGGAAAGAAGGGCTTCCGCCTCCTCTCCTTGCCCGTCTCCCCGGGCGATAAAGTCCCCGTCCACGGCGCCTACCAGCCGGGTAAGGGTTCCGTCCCCGCAGAGCACCGGGTCCCCCAATTCATAAGAGGGGCTGGCAGCCACCGCCGCCAGGCCGCCCTGGGGCAGGGCTGGCTCCATGGCGGAGGTCTCCACCGCCTTCAAGGTATAGCCGAACAGTTCCGCCTCTTCCCGGCCCAGCACCTGCCGCTGGGCCGTCAGCCACAGGCTGAGGGCCAGCAGGGCACAGAGGAGCACCCCCAGCAGGGCCCGCAGCGCCTTGATCGCTCCCATGCGTCTTCCCCCTTTACAGCGTTTTCTCCATGGCGAAATTTTCCAGCAGCACGCCCCGGCGCTCCACCTGCTGGGCGTACAGCGTCCTGTAGCCCCGCCGCTGGAAGAAGGGCCGGGCCGTGCGGGAGGCGTGGACCGTGACCCGCCCCAGGCCCAGGCCCAGGGCGTAACCCTCCAGGGCCTCCGCAATGGCGGAAGCCGCCCCCCGCCCCTGGAACTCCCGGTGGACGTAGAGCCTGTCGAAATAGCCGGTGCTGTCCATGTCCCCAAAGCCCAGCAGCTGGCCTTCCCGCTCCGCCACCACGGTGTAGTGGGCGGAAAGGCTCTCCCCCCAGGCGGCCCGGTCCACAGCCGCCGGGGAGGGCACCCAGGCGTCCGTCTCCTCCCGGGTGTAGTCCCCCAGGTTCACGGTGTGCACCGTCTCATAGAACAGCTGGACCAGCTCCTCCAGGTCCTCCGGCCGGTACAGCCGCAGCCGGAAGGCCCCGGCCCGCTCCCCCAGGGCCAGGGCGGGGGCCGTGTCCGCCAGCAGCCACTTGGCTACCCCGTCCTGGGCGTTGGAAGGGATGACCTCGTCCGCGGCGGCCCGCAGCTCCGGCACGGCGTTGGCCACGGCGCAGGCGTGGTCCGCGGCCCGAAGCAGGGGCAGGTCGTTGAGGCCGTCCCCAAAGCACACCATGGAGGAACAGCCCAGGCCCTCTTTCAGCCTGCGGGCCCCGTTGGCCTTGGTGGCCCCGGCGGGCATGACCTCCAGCCAGAACTCCCCCGGCTGGTAGATTTCCTCCTGCAGCAGGGCGCAGGCCCCCTCCTCCCGGCGCAGGGCCTCCCAGGCGGGGAGAAGCTCCTCACGCCGGCCGATGCAGGTGAAGTAAAACACCTCCCCTTCATACAGGGACGCCTCTTGGGCAGGCAGCAGGCGGGGGTCCCCCTGGCGGCTTTCCAAGTACCGGGCCACTCCCGGTGTTTCCTTGCCGGGCACCCAGCGGACCCGCTCCTTCCCCTCCAGGAGGGTGTATACCAGGGGCTGGATCTCCCAACGGGCCAGCAGTTTTTTCACAGCCTCCCCTTGTTCTGGGGAAAACCCCTGCCGCAGCAGCACCTCTCCCTGGGGGCCCAAGCGCACAAACGCCCCGTTGTAGAGAATCACCGGCAGGGGGCTTTCCAGACCCTGGGTCACCGCCGCAGCGGAATACCCCGACCGGGCGGTGGCGTAGGTAAAGGCCACCCCCTGCCCCAGCAAATACTCCAGCACCCGGACGGTAAAGGGCGAAAGCCGCTGCTCCGGGGTCAGCAGGGTGCCGTCCAAGTCAGAAACATACAGGGTCTTTTCCATGGCAGCCTCCCTCCTTTCTTCACTGCTATTGTAGCACAGTTCCCGGCCAAAAGGAACTTCCTTTCTCACGGTCAGCTCCGCCGGGGAACGGATGCAAAAAAGGCCCGGGAAATCCCGGGCCTTTTGAAAGGTCTTTCTATGTACAGCAGCGAGCGGAAGCCCGCGGTGCAGCCTTCCTGTGAGAATGCCTCGAAGCCGGGGCGACTTCGCTTTTGCTTTGCAAAAGGCCGTCATTCTCTCCCCGGGCTGTCCTTGCCTTACAGCAAGCTCTTGTACAGCTCTGCGATCTCCTCCTCGCTGGTGTCGCGGGGATTGCCGGGGCAGCAGGCGTCGGCGTAGGCGGACTTGGCCAGGAACGCCACGTCCTCCTCCTTCAGGATGCCCTTCAGGTTAGCGGGGATGCCTACATCGGCGGAAAGCTGCTTCACCGCGGCGATGGTGGCGTCGGCGGCCTCTTCATCGGTCATGTTGTCGATGCCCGGCACCTGCATGGCCTTGCCGATGGCCCGGTAGCGCTTGCCAGCCACGGGCTTGTTGTACTCCAGGCCGGTGGGCAGGATGATGGCGCAAGCCACGCCGTGGGGGGTGTCATACAGGGCGGACAGGCCGTGGGCCATGGAGTGAACCACGCCCAGGCCCACGTTGGAGAAGCCCATGCCGGCGATGTACTGGCCCAGGGCCATGCCCTCCCGGCCTTCGGGGGTGTTCTCCACCGCGCCCCGCAGGGACTTGGCGATGATCTCAATGGCCTTCAGGTGGAACATGTCAGAGAGCTCCCAGGCGCCCTTGGTGATGTAGCCCTCGATGGCGTGGGTCAAAGCGTCCATGCCGGTGGCGGCAGTCAGGCCCTTGGGCATGGAGGCCATCATGTCCGGGTCAACAACGGCCACCACGGGGATGTCGTGGGGGTCCACACAGACGAACTTGCGGTTCTTCTCCACGTCGGTGATGACGTAGTTGATGGTGACCTCCGCAGCGGTGCCGGCGGTGGTGGGCACGGCGATGATGGGCAGGCAGGGGTTCTTGGTGGGGGCCACGCCCTCCAGGGAGCGCACGTCGGCGAACTCCGGGTTGGTGATGATGATGCCGATGGCCTTGGCGGTGTCCATGGAGGAGCCGCCGCCAATGGCGATGATGCAGTCGGCCTGGGCGGCCTTAGCGGCCTCCACGCCGTCCTTCACGTTCTCAATGGTGGGGTTGGGCTTGATCTCCGAGTAGACCTCATAGGCGATGCCGGCGGCGTCCAGCACATCGGTGACCTTCTGGGTGACGCCGAACTTCAGCAGGTCGGGGTCGGAGCAGACCAGGGCCTTCTGCAGGCCGCGGCTCTTCACCTCTCCGGCGATCTCCTGGATCGCGCCCTTGCCGTGGTAGGATCTCTCGTTCAAAACAAAACGGTTGGCCATGGGTAAACAACTTCCTTTCTTGAACCATCCGGCGGGAGGCCCGGGCGGCCTCTCGTTCCTTCTGCTAAAATTTTAACAACTCCCGGGCAAAAAAACAAGTGACAGTTGGCCAAAACTGTCACTTTTGCCGGACGCCGCCCCCCAAAAAAGCGGCCTTTCCCAGGCCGCCCTCATTCCCGTTCCCGCATGGCGTCAATCAGGCGGGAAAGTGCCTCCACCTCCCGGGGGCTCAGCCCCTGGGTGTGGAGCACCGGCTCCCCCTCCCCCTGGGGGAACACCAGCCCGTCCACCGAAAAGTCCAAAAGCTCCATCATCTGGAACAGCAGGGGGACCGAGGGGTTGCGCCGGCCGCCTTCGATATTGGCCAAATGGATTTGAGAGATCTCCAGCAGTTCTGCAAGCTGTTCTTGGGTCCATCCCTTTTTCACCCGTGCCTGTTGAATGGTCTCTCCCAGCAAATACTTGTCCATGGCACTGCCCCCTTTAAGTTAATCTTAAAGGATATATTCTCCCTTGCACACTTTCTAAAAGAATGATATAATATATCTTATAAGAATAAGCAAGGAGTGTGTCGCCGATGGAACAAAAGCAGCACTCAGAGGAATACCTGCGCCTGCTGGCCCAGATGGAGGCGGCTTACCGGGCAAAGGACGTGAAGGCCCTGCTGCGCATCCGCCGGTGGCTGACCGCCTGCCGGGGCCCTTCCCCGGAGGAGCTGGACCGGCAGATCCAAAAAACGCGGTTTGGCGCATAAAAATTCCCCCGGCAGCTGCCGGGGGAGTTTTTTTGTTTAGTGCAGGTCCGAAAGCAGTTCTCCCAGGCGGGCGGGCATGGCTTCGATCAGCAGGTCCACCAGCTGGGGGATGGGCCGCTCCATGCCGGTGGTCACCCACTCCACGGTCATGTGGATGGAGCCCTCGCAGTACATCCGCAGCAGAAAGGCAATGTCCGGGGGCAGCTTTTCCACCCCCAGCTTCCGCTGGATGATGCCGGTGTAAAACTCCAAGATGCACTGGTAGTCATAGGCCACCACAGAGTTGCAGTCCTGAGAGCGGAAGGCCTGGGTGAAGAAGGTGCGCTCCCCTTTGAGGAACTGGAACTTTTTGATGAGGGCCTCCCGCAGGGTGAGGCCGGCGCCCATCTGCTTGAAGGACTTCTGGGCCAGCTGCTCGAAGTGCCAGTTCACCAGGTCGTACTTGTCCTTGAAGTTACGGTAGAAGGTCTGCCGGGTGACCCCCGCCCGCTCCACAATCTGGGTGACGGTGATCTTGTCCAGAGAGGTGTGCTCCATCTCCTCCTTGATGGCGGCAGCCAGCTTTTGGCGGGTGCGCTCCTGGGCTTCCATGGGCCTCACTCCTCGATGACCTTTTCCAGGAACACCCGCTCCCGGAACAGTCCGGTGGTCTGGGCCTTTTCCTCCCGGGTGTGGCGGATCTCCCCGTCGGTCCAGCCCTGCAGGTGGGCCAGCTCTTCCAGCACCTCTAAAATGTCCCCCAGCTCATCCAGGTTCTTTTCCGCCAGGAACTCCCCCACCTCTTCCCGCAGCTTCTGCTCCAGGCACTGGGCGTACTCCTGGTCGTCCAGGGTGCGAAAGACAGGGGTCTGCCCCTGCTCTTGGATGATATCGGGGATGTAGTCCCGCACCAGCTTGTTCACAATCCGCTCCTTCATGGGAGGTCCTCCTTTCATCGCCTTGTCACACCCGTTCTGCCATTTCCAGCAGCAGGCGCTCTGTGTCCTTCCAGCCCAGGCAGGGGTCGGTGATGGACTTGCCGTAGGCCCGCTCTCCCTCAATGGGCTGGCAGCCCTCCTCCAAATAGCTCTCGATCATCACGCCCTTCACCAGGGCCTTTAATTCCGGGCTGTGGCTGCGGCTGTGGAGCACCTCGCTGACAATGCGGGGCTGCTCCTTGTACTTCTTGTCCGAGTTGGAGTGGTTGGCGTCCACCACCGCCGCCGGGAAGGAGAGCCCCCGCTTCTGGTACAGCTCCCACAGGCGCATCAAATCCTCGTAGTGGTAGTTGGGCACGCAGGTGCCGTACTTGTCCACGCCGCCCCGCAGGATGGCGTGGGCCAGGGGGTTGCCCGTGGTGGACACATCCCAGCCCCGGTAGAGGAAGGTGTGGCCGCTCTGGGCCGCCTGGATGGAGTTGAGCATCACCGAAAGGTCGCCGCTGGTGGGGTTCTTCATGCCCACGGGGATCTCCATGCCGCTGGCAGTGAGCCGGTGCTGCTGGTTCTCTACGGACCGGGCGCCCACCGCCTCGTAGGAGAGCACGTCGTCCAGATAGCTGCGGTTCTCGGGGTAGAGCATCTCGTCGGCGGCGGTGAGGCCGCTCTCCTCCATCACCCGCAGGTGCAGCCGCCGGATGGCGATGATGCCCCCCAGCAGGTCCGGGGCCTTGTCCGGGCTGGGCTGGTGGAGCATCCCCTTGTAGCCCGCGCCGGTGGTGCGGGGCTTGTTGGTGTACACCCGGGGGATCAAGAGCAGCTTCTCCTTCACCCGCTCTTGAAGCCGGGCCAGGCGGACGGCGTACTCCAGCACCGCGTCCTCCCGGTCGGCGGAGCAGGGCCCCACCACCACCAGAAACTTCTGGCTTCTGCCCTCAAACACCGCCCGGATCTCCTCATCCCGCTGGGACTTGCGCAGGTGCAGCTTGGCGGAGAGGGGATACTCCCTCTTCAGCTCTTGGGGGCTGGGCAGCTGCCGGTTATACCTCATAGACATGGATGCTCACACTCTTTCTCTGGTTTTTGTCAAAGGGGCTCAGGGCTCTTTCTCCTGGTTTTCCCGGAGCAGCCGCTGGATGCCCGCGTCGGTATAGGACAGCAGCTTGCCGTACCGGTACGCGATGTCGTACCGCTTTTCCGGGGTATAAGTCCCCGTTTCCTGGGCGCGCTTCTTTTCCGCCTTCAAATCCAGATAGGCCTGGAGCACCCCGTCCTCCCCATAAAAAATGGTGTTGAACCGGTCCTTGTTCATGGAAACCGGGAACAAATCGGTGAGGAAGCCCTCGTCCTCCAGGTACATCTTCACGCCGTACTCCTGGCACAGCTTTTCAAACTCCGGCAGGAAGCTGTCCCGCTCCTCCCTGGTATCGCAGGGGTGGGCCAGGGCAATCTGCTTCACCCCGGTCTGCACCATCTCACAGAAGCAGTCCGCCGCCCCCAGTTTATAGGAAAATGCGTCAATCTTCGCCATGATCCCGTTCTTCCTCCTCTGTTTTGTCTTCTTCGCCCTTGGGCACCAGCTGGCCCAAAGCCGCCCCCAGCAGAAGGCCCAGGGACATGGCCAGCCCCAGCTCCATTTGCAGCAGGCCAGAGAGCCCCGCGCCCAGGGCCAGGCCCAGGCACATGCCCTCGGTAAGGTAGTTCTTCCGCTCCCTGCCCCGCCGGGCATTGGCCGCCAGCAGCGCAATGGCCAGGCCGATGGCGATAAAGGGCAGGGCTGCCGTGAAAAAGTCCGCCACAGGCGCCGCCTCCTTCCGGGTATTATAACTATACTATACCACAGCTTTCCCAAAAGGGAAAGGGTGAACAGGCGCAAAAAAAGGGCGCCGCACCTGCTTTTCGCAAGGGGCGCCCCTACTTGAGATCAGAAAAGTGACAAGTTAAGGAAAAACCCAGTGTTTATGCGGGGTTGCTAACTTGTCACTCTGACAAGTTCACTTTGAAAGTGACAAGTTTACGGCGGTTAACTTGTCACATGACAAGTTCAAAACCCGCATGTTTCCTAGGAAAATCGTTAACTTGTCATTTTTTCTCTCTCAAGCCCTGGGGCAACGGGTTTTGTGCTGTCCCAAGAGGGGGACATCCGTCCCCCCTTTTTTTGTGTATGGGAAGGCAGGACCTACGGTCCTTGCAACCCCC
>UQRL01000041.1 GCA_900543555.1 uncultured Oscillospiraceae bacterium
CGGTGCTGGGCGTCTGCCACTGGCAGACAGCACCCGAGGCGGCAGCCGAGACCCGCAGCCCCTGCCTTCCCATACTCCAAAAAAGGGGGGACGTATGTCCCCCTCTTGGGGTGCCTCCGCGCCCGGGGGTTTTGCTTGTGGAAGGGGCGGGCAGGGTGCCTCCGCGACCGCTCCAGCGGCTACCGCCTTTGGCGTATGCGCCGCTTGCGCTGCATTTTTTCCACCGGCTGCGCCGGTTAAGGCCGTGGAGCGCTGCTCCACACCTCGCAAGCCTTTGAAAAGGCTTGAGCGAAACTTTTACGCCGCTTCGCGGGGGGATTCGCTGAAAAATTGCTTATACCAGATCAAGAAGGCGTACACGGTCCACACCCGGCGGCTGTTGTCCGCCTTGCCGTTTTTGTGGTCGTCCAGCAGCTTTATCAGCTTCTCCGTGTGGAAGAACTTCTGGGCGTTCTCTCCCAAAAACTCCTCCTTGACGATGTTGTAGTACTTGTCCTCTTTCAGCCACACCCGGGTGGGCACCGGGAAGCCCAGCTTCTTTTTGCCCGCCCATTTCTCGGGCATGCGGCGCAGGGCAGCCTTGCGCATGGCGTACTTGGTGTTCTCCTGGTTGACCCGGTACTTCAGGGGGATGCGCCCCGCCAGCGCCATAATCTTCTTGTCCAGGAAGGGCACCCGCAGCTCCAAAGAGTTTGCCATGCTCATCTTGTCGGCTTTTAAGAGGATGTCCCCTACCATCCACATGTTCAGGTCCACAAACTGCATCTTGGTCACAGGGTCCTTGTCCGCCACCATGTCGTAGTAGGGCTTGCACAAGTCCTCCGGGGCGGGGGCCCCTGCCGGATGCTTCAAAATGGCCCGGCGCTCCTTCTGGGTGAACATGTAGGCGTTGCCGATGAACCGCTCTTCCAGCCGCTTGCCCCGGCGCACCAGGAAGTTGAGGCCCCGGTGGGCGGGCAGCGCCCCGGCAATCTTGCCGATAAGCTTGCGGATGGGGAAGGGGATCTTGTCGTACCACTGCATCTCCAGGGGCTCTTTGTAGATGTTGTACCCGCCGAAGATCTCGTCCGCCCCCTCGCCAGAGAGCACCACCTTCAGGTGCTGGGCGGCGGTGTTGCACACAAAGTACAGGGCCACCGCAGAGGGGTCCGCCAGGGGCTCGTCCATGTGGTATTGGATTTTGGGGAAGGTGCCCCAGAACTCCTCTGGGGTGATGATGTGGCTGATGTTCTTCACCGGGATCTGCTCGGAGAGCTCTTGGGCGTAGCTGATCTCGTTGTACTTGGTGCCGTTGTCAAAGCCCACGGTGAAGGTCTTGTCCACATGGGCCGAGCAGGCCACATAGCTGCTGTCCACCCCGGAGGACAGGAAGGAGCCCACCTCCACGTCAGAGATCTTGTGGGCCTCCACGCTGTCGTCAAAGGTCTTCTCAATCTCGTCCACCCAGTAGTCCAGGCTCTTGTCCTCCTCCGCCTGAAAGGTGGGCAGCCAATAGCGGGTGATCTCCATTTTCCCGCCCTTGTAGCGGAACCAGTGGGCGGGGGGCATCTTGTACACGTTTTTAAAGAAGGTCTCCGGCCCGGGGGAGTATTGGAAGGAGAGGTAGCTCTCCAGCGCCTTCTCATTGAGTTCTTTCTGAAAGTGGGGGTGGTGCAGAAAGCTCTTGATCTCCGAGCCGAACATCAGGGTTTGGCCCATCTTGGCGTAGTACAGGGGCTTAATGCCGAAAAAATCCCGGGCGCCGAAAAGCTCCCGTTTCTCCTTGTCCCAGATGACAAAGGCGAACATGCCCCGCAGCTTGTTCAGCAGCCCGGTGCCGTACTCCTCGTACCCGTGCAGCAGCACCTCCGAGTCGGTGGCGGTTTTAAACACATGGCCCGCTGCCAGCAGGTCCTTTTTGATCTCTTGAAAATTGTAGATCTCCCCGTTAAAGGTGAGCACCTTGCTCCCGTCCTCGTTGAGGATGGGCTGGCGGCCGCCCTCCAGGTCGATGATGGAAAGCCGCCGGAACCCCAGGGAGATGGTGCCGTCCATATAGTAATCCGCGTCGTCGGGGCCGCGGTGGCGAATGGCGTCTGTCATCGAGCGCAGCACCCCGGCATCCTGCTGGGTATCGCCGCCGTCGATAAAGCCAACGAATCCACACATGGTGAAGATACCTGCCTTTCTCTCGTGTGTCTTTCAGAGAGGGACGCCCTTTCCCGCAGGTGTCGCCTTCTCCCGGTCAGCCGCGGGCGGTGCCCACAGCTATTCATTCTATTATTCTACCACAGAACGGTGGAAAATGACAAATACTATTTCACTTTTTCCCCTCCTGCCAGCTTTGCCCTTTGCGGCTTTCCCTTTTTGTGGATTTTTTCTCCCCGGCCAGAAGAAAGGCTGCGAAAAAACGGCAAGCCCCCTGGCAGAGGGTTTGCCGCTTTTTGAAATGTATAAAGTTGCAAAGAATATACCATATGGCGAAGGGCGCGCCGCCCAAGCCCTTCCCGCAGGGATTTTAAGGCTCTTTCAGGGTAGAGAGCTCTTGTTCTATGCTGCGCACCAGCTCCAGCAGGGCGGGGGCGTATTGGGGGGCCGCGCTTTGCAGCCTGGCCGGCGTGATGGCAGGCAGCTGCTCTTGCTGAAGGCCCTGGGCGTTTTCCAGGTTGCCGCCCTCCAGCAGATAGCGGGACTTGGCCTCAGACAGGGTCATGTGGGCGTCCGCCTGGGCGGAATAAAGCCGCTGGTCCAAGAAGAAAGCCTCTTGGGGGTTCTTGCCCCGGGCAGAGTAGAGCAGCCGGAACATCTTGTACACGGCGCAGGAAAAATAGGAGGAAACCTGCCGTGTCAGCCCCTCGCTATTGATTTTTTTCAAAATACCAAATACAATATTGAGAGAGCCCACCAGCAGCCTGCGCTGCGTCTCTGCCGTAGAGCTGCCGCCCCGAACCCCTACCCCGCCCTCTCTGGGGGGACTGGCGGGGGTGGGTGCGGCCCCCCGGTGGGAGGTGCGCCCCAGCAGGTAGTCGCAGGAAACGCCGTAATACTCCGCGGCCCGGAGCAAAAAGTCCAGCCCGCACTCTCGAATGCCTTTTTCATAGTGGGAGAGAAGCGCTTGCGAAACCTTCAGGTCCGTTGCCGCCTGTTTCTGGCTGAGGCCCCGTTCCTTCCGCAGCAGTGTCAAAAGCCGTGGGAAATCGCTGTTCGCCATTCAGAACACCTCCATCCTCGCCGGGAAAGCCCAAATCCCTTTCCCGTGCCCTCAAATAAGACGAAAATGGAAACGGATATCCAGAATATCTATTATAATTATACAGTACGCCGCGGAAAAGTAAATACCATAGAAGAAATAAAGGCAAAGAAACATGTAGAAAAATAGCCCGCTTTTTTGGCTGGGCCAGGGAGGACAGCTTATGCAGTCATATGTGATCCATCTCATCCGCAACATGCCCTGCGAGGGCAACCTGGAGGGCCGCTATATCGGCCGCACCGAATCGCCCTTGGCGGCCTCGTCCATCCAGGACCTGCTGGAGCTGAAGCGCCGCTACCGCTACCCCTCGGCCGGGGCCTTTTACGCCAGCCCCTCCACCCGCTGCGTGGACACCTTGAAGCTGCTCTATCCCGCGGCGGACCCAGAGGTCATTCTGGAGATGGCCGAGTGCGACTTTGGCGACTGGGAGAACAAAACGGCCCAAGAGCTGCAAGCCGACCCCCGGTTCCTCTCCTGGATGGAGCAGGGGGGCCAGGCCGCCCCGCCCAACGGGGAGAGCGGGCTGGTCTTTTTGCAGCGGGTGTGCCGGGGCTTTGAGACCCTGGTGCAGAACCTGATGGCCACCGGGCGGACAGAGGCGGTGCTGTGCACCCACGCCGGGGTTATCACGGGGCTGCTTTCCGCCTATGGGCTGCCCCGCGCCCAGCCCTATGAGTGGATGTGCCAGCCTGGCTGCGGCTATTCGGTGCGCATTACCCCCAGCCTGTGGATGCGCTCGATGGTGATGGAGGTCTACCAAACCCTGCCCCAGGGGGAGGAGGGCCAGCGCCCCGACCATCTGGTGGTGGATATCGCCCGGGAGGCCGCCGGCCGGGCCTGGGGCGAAAAGACGGCCCCGAAGGGGACGGGGGAAGAAGGGGAAACTCAGGCTTGACAAAGGGGGGCTTCCCGTCCTATAATGCCATCAAAGAGCAAAGACTGTGAAGGGAATAAGACGGCGGGGCGCCGCACAGAGAGCCTGCGGCAGGTGGAAGCAGGCGGGCCCCCGCCGGGATAGCTCATCCTGGAGTTGCCTCCTCCGAAGCAGGGTAGGGGAGGACGTGCGGCGGCGTTATACGCTGGGCCCTTTGCGCAGGGCCCCTAAGGGAGCGGGCGGGCCCGCTCTGAACACGGGTGGTACCGCGAAAACAATTCGCCCCGGACATGGCATGGCCGTGTCCGGGGTTTTTTCACGGGCAAAGGGAAAAATGTGGTTGGAAAGGACAGACCTGATATGAATGAAGGGTATCGAAAGTACAGGGCTTTTGCGCCCATCCATCTGCCGGACAGGACGTGGCCGGAAAAGACCCTCCGAAAAGCGCCCACCTGGTGCAGCGTGGACCTGCGGGACGGCAACCAGGCCCTGGTCACCCCCATGAATCCGGCGCAGAAGGTGGAGTTCTTCCGCATGCTTACGGCAGTGGGCTTTAAAGAGATCGAGGTGGGCTTTCCCGCCTCTTCTGAGACGGAGTACGCCCTTTTGCGCACCCTCATCGAGGGGGAGCTCATCCCAGAGGACGTGACCATCCAGGTGCTGGTCCAGGCCCGGGAGCATTTGATCCGACGCACCTTCCAGGCCATCCGGGGCGCCAAGAATGTCATCGTCCACTTCTACAACTCCACCTCCACCCTCCAGCGGAAGGTGGTCTTTGAGACGGACATGCAGGGGGTCATCGACATCGCCGTGGAGGGGGCCCGCCTCATCCGCTCCCTTACGGAGGAGCTGCTGCGGGACCAGCCCGAGACCCACATCCGCTATGAGTATTCCCCCGAGAGCTTTTCCGGCACAGAGGTGGAGAACGCCGTGCTCATCTGCGACCAGGTGCTGGAGGCCCTGGGGGCTTCTCCGGAAAACAAAGCCATCATCAACCTGCCCAACACGGTGGAGCTGTGCACCCCCAACACCTATGCCGACCAGGTGGAATATGTCTGCCGCAATCTGCGCCACCGGGACAGCGCCGTCATCAGCATCCACCCCCACAACGACCGGGGAACGGCCATTGCCGCCACAGAGCTGGGGCTGATGGCCGGGGCCCAGCGGGTGGAGGGCACCCTCTTTGGCAACGGAGAGCGCACCGGCAACGTGGACATCATGGTGCTGGCCATGAACCTCTATTCCCAGGGGGTGGACCCCCGCCTGGATTTTTCCCACATGAACCACATCAAAAAGGTCTATGAGGAGTGCACCCAGATGGCAGTGGGGCCCCGCCATCCCTATGCCGGGGAGCTGGTGTTCACAGCTTTCTCCGGCTCTCACCAGGACGCCATCAATAAGGGGATTCGCTATAGGAAGGAGCACAACCTGCCCACTTGGGAGGTGCCCTACCTGCCCATCGACCCGGCGGATCTGGGCAGGCAGTATGAGCCCATTGTGCGCATCAACAGCCAGTCGGGCAAGGGCGGGGCCGCCTTTGTGATGAGCCAGTTCTTTGGCTACCAGCTGCCCCGGGCCATGCACCCGGAGTTCGGCGCCCTGGTGAAGGCCGCCTGCGAGCGGGCCGGGCGGGAGCTCTCTCCCCAGGAGGTGTTCGCCATCTTCCAGCGGGAGTACCTGGAGATTCTCCACCCCTACCACCTGCTCACCTACCGGATTTTCGAGGAGAATGCCGGGCAGGGCCAGGTGATGGTGGACTTTGAGGGCGTCATCCGCACCCACCGGGTGAATAAGGAAGTGATGGGCCGGGGCAACGGCCCCATCGACGCCTTCTTCAACGCCCTGCGGGCCTTGGGGCTGACGGAATACGAGTTTGTCTCCTACAGCGAGCACGCGGTGGCCACCGGCGCTGATTCCAAGGCGGTCAGCTATATCCAGCTCCGCCGCGGGGACGAGACGTTTTTTGGCGTGGGCATGGACAGCAACATCGGCATTGCTTCCATCAAGGGGATTCTCTGCGCCATCAACCGGGACACGGTTCGCTGACCGGCGGCCCCGAAAGCCGCCACAGGAAAAGAAAGCGGGCATCCCGCCAGGGGATGCCCGTTTTTATGCAGGGGGGAGAGGCTAACCCGCCAGCTGGCCCACCGCCAGAAAGACCCCCATCAGCACCGGCTGGTGGGCCAGGTAGATAATGAGGCTGTGGCGGCCCAGAAAGCTCAGGGGGCGCACGCCGGGCGCCAGCCGTTCCTTGGCCCGCTCGCTTTGGGAGAGGAGCCCCCACAGGAAGTACCCGGCGCAGAACAGGAAGAACCAGGGCAGCAGGGGAAAGTAATCCGTGCTCCAAAAGCCGGGGGAGGGAAACCCCGCCACGGCAAGAAGGTCCGTGGCGTACAGCCAGCTGGGCAGTTGGCAGAGCACCAGCCCCTCAAATCCCAAGCTGCCCCGGGAGACGTTTTTCGTCAGGGCAAAGAGAAGCAGCGCCCCTCCAAGCCCCGCCCAGGCAGGGACCTTGCGGAACAGCTTGTCCAGGGGGATGAGCAGCAGGGCAGAGAGCCCCAGCAGGTTCAGCACCCCGTAGAGGATGCGCTGGCTGGGCATCGCCAGCCAGGTGATGAGGCTGATGGCCGCCCCGCAGCCCACCAGCAGCAGCCCCCGCTTCACATGGTGGCGGGAGAGCTGCCAGCACATGCCGGAGAGCAGGATGAAGGTCCAGCAGATGCTCTGCTGCCAGATGTATCCCGGCAGCCCTGTGTACCAGGCGCTGGGCAACCCAAAGATGTCCACCAGGTCGTACATGCCGTGGTAGGCCACCATGCTGAGGATGCAGACCCCCCGCACCGTGTCCAGCAGGCCGTAGTGGGGGCGTTTCCCTTTCGGACTCAATAGCCCAGCACCCCTTTCAGGCTCTCGTCGTCGGCCACCCACTGGTTCACGCCGATGACCCGGTAACGGTCTTTGTCGTCCCGGACGATCACCCGTTCGATCCCCGCGTTGATCACCATGCGCTTGCACATGGAGCAGCACATGGCGTCCTTTACATACTCCCCGGTGGAGACCTCTTTTCCCACCAGGTACAGGGTGGCGCCGATCATGTCCCGGCGGGAGGCGCAGATGATGGCGTTGGCCTCCGCGTGGACGGAGCGGCACAGCTCATAGCGCTCCCCCCGGGGGATGCCCAGCTTGCTGCGCAGGCAGTACCCCAGGTCCGAGCAGTTCTGCCGTCCCCGGGGGGCCCCCACATAGCCGGTGGAGATGACCTCGTCGTTTTTTACAATGACCGCGCCGTAGAGCTTTCGCAGGCAGGTGCCCCGCTGGCTGACTGCCTCCGCCAAATCCAGATAGTAATTTACCTTGTCCCGCCGCTGCATGTCCATTCCCCTTTCCTTTTTCCTGCTATTATACTCTCCCCAGGTTGGTTTGGCAAGAGCAGGAGCCTCCCCCTGAAGGGGCCCGCGCTTTACATTTCTTTGGGAACATGGTAGAATCGTCCTTAGTTCACCGGAGGGGGGAAGCTTATGGAGGGCTCACTGCCGGGGGCGCTTTTGGCCCTGGCCTATTTTGGCGTGTTCCAGCTCTGCGGCCTGTGCCTGGCCCGGCTGGCCCTGCCCCGGGAAAGCGCCGGGGTCCGGCTGCTGCTGGGCAGCGTGTGGGGCAGCCTGTGCCTGCAGTGGTTCCCCGTGCTGTTTGCCTTTCCGCTGGGCTTTGCCCCGGCGGCCCACCTGGGGGCCCTGGCGCTGGCCCTGCTCTGCGCAGGCGCGGCCCTGTGGAAAGGCCGTGGCCGCCCTGGCGTCCGCCAAGCCCTCTCCGCCTTTGGCAGGAGGAAATTCCTCTGGGTGGTGCTGGGGGTGTGGGAGTTCTTCTGCTTTCTGGTGTGGCATTCCTTCCGCTGGGAGGGCGGCGCGGTCTATTCCAGCCAGGCCACCTACGGGGACATGAGCATGCACCTGAGCTTTTTGACCAGCCTGGCAAACCAGGGGGACTTCCCCCCGGATTACTCCCTGCTGCCCGGCGCGCGGCTCTCCTATCCTTTTCTGTCGGACAGCATCTCCGCCAGCCTGTACCTGCTGGGGGCGCCCCTGTGGCTGGCCTACCAGTTTCCCATGTGGGTGGCGGGGGCCCAGGTGCTTTTTGGAATTTACGCCTTTTTCGCCCGGATGGCCCCTGAAAAGGGCCGTGCCGCCCTGGCCTGGATGTTCTTTGTGTGCAACGGGGGCTTTGGCTTCCTGTATTTCCTGGGCGGCGGCTGGGAGAACTTCACCCGCATCTTCACCGCCTTTTACGAGACCCCCACCAACCTCATCGGGGAGAACATCCGCTGGGTCAACGTGCTGGTGGACATGATGCTCCCCCAGCGGGCCACCCTGTTTGGCTGGGCGGTGCTTTTTCCAGCCCTGTACCTGCTGCACCGGGCTGTCTTTGGCCGGGAGCCCCGGTGTTTCCTGCTGGTGGGGCTCATGGCGGGGGCCATGCCCATGGTGCACACCCACTCCTTCCTGGCTCTGGGGGTCGTCTGCGGGGGCTGGCTGCTGACATTCCTTCTGCGCCGCCTTTCCTGGGAGAAATGGGCCGCCTGGCTGGGCAAGTTCCTCCTGCTGGCAGGGCTTGGGGCCCTGTCCGTGGGGAAAGAGTTCTTCCGTGGGAGGGAGGATTCCCCCCTGTTTTTGTGGGCGGCCTGCGGGGTGCTGCTCCTCTTTCTGGCAACGGTGGGCTTTCTCACCGGGGAGGTGCTCCGGCGGCAGCGGGCATGGCGGGCCCTTCTCCCCTGGGGCGCGCTGCTGGCGGCGGCCCTGGTGCCGGCCCTGCCCCAGCTGTTCTACTGGACCTTCCAGCAGGCGGGGGCGGGGGGCTTCCTCCAGGGGCACCTGGGCTGGGTCATTGGGCAGGACGGCTACCTGCCCTTCTACCTGAAAAATGTGGGGCTGGTGGCTGTGCTGGCCATAGGGGGCCTGCTGGCTGCCAAGGGCCGGGAGTTTTCCCTGTATGTGCCGGGGCTGCTCCTCTGGCTGCTGGCGGAGCTGGTGGTGTTCCAGCCCAATGAGTACGACAACAACAAGCTGCTCTACCCGGCCTTTGCCTTCCTTTGCTGCGCGGCCTCCCAGTGTGCCGGGCGGCTGCTCCAGTGGGTGCGGGGCCGCCGCCTTCGGGCGGGGGCTGCCGCCGGGATGCTGGCGGTGACCTCCCTCTCTGCGGCGCTGACCATGGGCCGGGAGGCCGTGGCCAGCTATGAGCTCTTCGGCTCCGGGGCCCTTGCCCTTTCCCAATGGGTGGAGGAGAACACAGAGCCCCAGGCGGTGTTCCTGACGGACACCCGCCACAACAACGAGGTGGCCTCCCTGGCGGGGCGCAACGTGGTGTGCGGGTCCCCTTCCTATCTCTTCTACCACGGCCTGCCCTACGACAAGAGCCAGCGGGCCGTCCAGATCATCTATGAGCATCCAGCGGACGCCCAGCCCCTGCTGGAGGGCTTTGGGGTGGACTACATCCTGGTCAGCGACTTTGAGCGGAGCTCGTATCCGGTGGATGAAGCCGCCCTGGATTCTCTGTACCCCCGGGTCTATGATGACGGCGTCCGGGTGGTGTACCAAGTGACAGACAAGGAGGATGACCATGAGTAAAAGCGGCCTTTCCGACCCCGGCCATATCAAAGAGGTGCTCGCCCGCCACGGGTTCCACTTTTCCAAGGCCCTGGGGCAGAATTTCCTCATCAACCCCGGGGTGTGCCCCCGCATGGCCGCCGAGTGCGGCGCCCAAGGGTGCAAAGGCGTTATCGAGGTGGGGCCGGGCATTGGCGTGCTCACTTGGGAGCTCTCTCAAGTGGCCCAAAAGGTCTGCGCCGTCGAGCTGGACTCCCGGCTGTTCCCCGTGCTGGAGGAGACCCTGGCGGGCCGGGACAACGTGAAAATTATCCCCGGCGATGTGATGAAGCTGGATTTGCACCAGCTCATCCAGCAGGAGTTTGGGGGCGGGCCGGTGTGCGTGTGCGCCAACCTGCCCTATTACATCACCTCCCCGGTGATCCTGCGCCTGCTGGAGGAGGGGCTGCCCATCACCTCCATCACGGTGATGGTGCAAAAGGAGGCTGCCCAGCGGCTGTGTGCCGCCCCCGGGGAGCGGGAGTGCGGGGCCGTGAGCGTGGCGGTGCATTACCGCAGCCAGCCCAAGCTCCTGTTCCAGGTGGGGCGGGGCAGCTTTCTGCCGCCCCCCAAGGTGGATTCCGCCGTCCTCCGGCTGGACCTGCGCCAGGAGCCCCCGGTCTCCGTGGCGGACGAGGACTGGTTTTTCCGGGTCTCCCGGGCCGCCTTTGCCCAGCGGCGGAAGACGGCGGCCAATTCCCTCTCCGCCACGCTGGGGCTCCCCAAGCCCCAGGTGGAGCAGGCCCTGGCGGCCGCTGGGGCGCCGGAGAACGTCCGGGCCGAGCGCCTAACCCTGGAGCAGCTGGCAGCCCTTGCCAACGCCCTGCTGGGGGAAGGGGCTTGCAAGAAAGGGACAAAGGGGGTACAATAAGGAAAAAACCTGTGGGAGGCTGAGAAAGGAAGAATTGCCATGACCGAAGTGGAACGGAAATTTTACCGGCTGCTGTTGGCGGCTGATGCGGCGGCAATTATCATCAGCATGGTGGCAGGGCCTCTGCAGCACACGGCAATGGCCATTGGCGCGGCGGTAAGCGCGGGGCTGATCTCTGTGTGCCTGGTGGCCTATGGCCTGTATTTTTGGCCCTTTAAAAAGTGATCCCGCACCCTTGCCGCTGCGGGGCCGCCTGATTTTTTCTGGAAAGAAGGAATTCCCATGCCATCGCCCATCCGGCTGGCCCGCGAGGAGGATGTCCCCGCGCTGCTGGACATCTACGCCCCCTATGTGACGGGTACGACAGCCTCTTTTGAATACCAGGTTCCCAGCTGTGAGGAGTTTGCCCGGCGGCTGAGGGAGGTCTCTGCCTGTTACCCCTACCTGGTCTGGGAGGAGCAGGGGGGCCTGCTGGGCTATGCCTATGCCCATGCCTATGCCGCCCGCCCCGCCTACCAGTGGAGCGCCGAGCTGACTGTCTACCTCCGCCAGGAGGCGGCCCGCCAGGGGCTGGGCTCCCGGCTGTACGGCGCCCTGTTCGACTTGCTGCGGCTTCAGGGGGTGCGCACAGTGTACGGCTGCGTCACCGCGGAGAACGCCCCCAGCGTGGCGTTCCACCAGGCCCTGGGCTTCCGGGAGGCTGGGCGCTTTGCCAAGGTGGGCTATAAGCACGGCCGTTGGCTGGATGTGCTCTGGCTGGAAAAGCCCATCGCTCCCCACGGGGAGCCCCAGCCCCTGGTGCCCTTCCCCCAGGTGGGCCAAGAGGCCGCCGCCCAGGTGCTCCATCACTGGGGAGCAGTCCATTGAGATACGAAAACCAAGCCGGGCTTTGCCCGGCTTTTTCCATTTTCTGGGAAACCCCTGTTGACAAACGCTGCGCCATCCAGTACACTATAAATCGTAAGTAGTAAGTAATAAGTGATAAGTAGCCAGTGGAAAAGGAGAATCCGCCATGCAAGACCTGTCCATCACCCAAGAGTACTACATCTGTGCTGTCAACGAGAAGGGCCGCATTTCCGATTTCAGCACCGAGCGCCTGGTGTGCTTTGTGGCCGCCGGCCTTTTGGATTTGCAGCTGGAGGGCTGCCTCTCTCTGGATAAGAAGAACGTCACTGTCACCGGGCCTCTTCCGGCGGGCCGGGCTTACCTGAAGCCCCTGTATGAGTTCCTGGCGGAGAAGGGAACCATGAAGCCGGAAAAGGTGATGGAGGCCTACACCTACTCCCTCTCTGACAAGCACATCGACGCCTTGATGGGCTCTGTGGGAACCTCTCTGGAGGAGATGGGCTTGGCCCAGGCAGTGAAGGCCGGGCTCTTCGGCAGCAAGACCGCCTTCGCTCCCAGTAAGGAGGCCATCAACCGGGTGGTGGATATGGTGCGCTCCGAGCTGCTGGAGGACGGCACGGTCACCGATGAGGTGGCCGCCCTCACCGCCCTGCTGGACAAAAGCGGCTGCCTGAAGGAGTATTTCTCCAAGTTCGAGCAGAAGGAGATCAAGCAGCGGCTGAAAGAGATCGCCGCCTCTCCCAACGGCCGCCTGGTGGGAGAGATGGTGGAGTATATCTACAACATGATTGCCACCATGACGGTCCTCACCACCATGATGCACTGAGGTTCCCGTGGCAAGGCAGAGAAGCCTGGAGGTCATCCGCCAGGCGGAGTATGTGACGATCGGCGAACTGGTGCGCCTGACAGACGTGCGTTACAGCACGCTGAAATTTTACACCGAAGAGGGCATGCTGCCCTTTGAGCAGGCCGGGGAGAACCTGACCCGCCGCTACCGCCGGGAGGAAAGCCTGGCCCGCATTGCCCGCATCCGCCAGCTGCGCAAAGAGGGCAAGTCCGTGCCGGAGATAAAAGCGCTGCTGGGGCAGGAGCTGTAGGCCCAGCTTTCCCATAGAATATATGGCATATGGCAGTAAAAAAGCATCCAAGCCAACGCTTGGATGCTTTTTCTAGTATAGGTTTGCGGGAGATTCCCTGAGAAATGGCCAAGACCGGGAAGGTCACAGCAAAGCCAGCGGCGCGGACGCGCTTTTTCCTCTCGATCAAGCGCGAGCGTAAGCTCGCCGCTCCAAGGCGCGAATTGAGAGCGGAGGCACTCCGCCCGCTTTTACATGCTCTCCGGCGCCGTCACCTTGAACAGCTCCAGGCCGTTTTCCAGCACGGTGCGGGTGGCAGTGCACAGGTACAGCCGGGCGGCCTGCAAAGCCTCGTCGCTGCCCTTCACGCGGCAGGCGTTGTAGAACTTGTGGAACAGGGTGGACAGGTTCATCACATAGCGGGTGATCTTAGAGGGGTCCATACCCTTGGCAGCGGCCTGCACTTCGCCGGTGTAGCTGGACAGGTGGCGGATCAGCTCCAGCTCCTCGGGGGCCGTCAGGCGGGAGAGCTCCTGGGCGCCGCACTCCCGGGGCTGAATGCCGTCGGCGGCCAGGTTCTTCAAAATGGAGCAGATACGGGCGTGGGCGTACTGCACGTAGTACACCGGGTTCTGGCTGTCCTGCTGCACAGCCAGGTCCAGGTCAAAGTCAATGCGGGTGTTGGCCTCGTAAGAGTTGAACAGGAACCGGGCGGCGTCCACCGGCACCTCGTCCAGCAGCGTCACCAGGGTAATGGCCTTGCCGCTGCGCTTGGATGCCTTGACGATCTCCCCGTCCCGCACTAGGCGCACCATCTGCATCAGCACCACCTGGAGCTTGTCCGCATCCACCCCCAGCGCGGTGAGGGCGGCCTTCAGCCGGGGCACATAGCCGTGGTGGTCAGCCCCCAGCACGTCAATGGCCAGGTCGAAGCCGCGGGTCACCAGCTTGCCGTAGTGATAGGCAATGTCCGGCACCACATAGGTGGGCACCCCGTTCCCGCGCACCAGCACGAAGTCCTCACTGCCGTAGGCTTCCCCGTGGAACCAGGTGGCCCCCTCTTTCTCATAGGTGGCGCTCTTCTCTTTCAGCAGTTCCACCACCCGGCCCACAGCGCCGTTCTCGTGAAGGCTGGACTCTTTGAACCAGTTGTCGTACTCCACCCGGTAGCGGGCCAGGTCATCGTGGAGGCCCTGGATATTCTTGGGCAGGGCGTAGGCCACCAGGGCGGCCCGGCGCTCTTCCTCACTGGCCTGTACATACTTGTCCCCGTATTCCTGGGCGAAGTTTTTGGCGTGGGCAATGATGTCCTCGCCCTTGTAGCCGTCCTCGGGGAAGGGCACGGCCTCCTCGCCCTTGTACAGCTGCAGGTACCTGGCTTCCAGAGAGGCGCCAAACTTGTTCACCTGGTTGCCCGCGTCGTTGATGTAGAACTCCCGTTCTACCTGGTAGCCCGCGGCGTCCAGCACCGAGGCCAGGGCGTCCCCCAGCACGCCGCCCCGGGCGTTGCCGATGTGCATGGGCCCAGTGGGGTTGGCAGAGACAAACTCCACCAGCACCCGTTTGCCCTGGCCGTAATCCGAGCGGCCGTAATCGCCGCCCAGCCGGTGGATGTCCTGGAGCACCTCCCCGTAGAAGCGGGGCTCATAGGTGAAGTTGAGAAAGCCCGGCCCGGCAATCTCGCACTTGTCAAAATAAGTGCCGGAAAGATCCAGGTTTTCCTGAATGGCCTGGGCGATCTTCACAGGGGCCATGCGGAAGGTGCGGGCCCCCGCCATGGCGGCATTGCAGGACCAATCCCCGTGGGAACGGTCGGCGGGCACCTCCAGGGAAATAGAGGGCAGGGGGGCCTGGGGCAGCTGCCCCTTTTCCATGGCCGCCTGGATGGCCTGTTCCAAAGCCTGACGCAGCTGGGCGGTGGCGGTGCTGACAAGTTTAGACATGAGAGTTCATCCTTTCGTAAAAACTGGGATAGGCTGGGATAAAGAGTAGAATTGTTGCATGGATACCGAGCGAAGCGAGCGTAAAAGTTTTGCCAGCTTTTTCAAAAGCTGCGGGGGGTGGGGCGCAGTTTGCCAGTGGCAAACGCCCTGCGCCGACCGAACCGGCAGGTGAGACCAGCGCCCCACGGTCTTGCCCTTACTGGGCGTCAGCCTGAAAAGAAACCAGCGACCGGGGCGCACGCGCCCGTAAGGGCGATAGCCACAGGAGCGGCCGGTGAGGCTGGCAACTTGCCCTCTCCGTCCTCGCTAACGCGAGTCCACTCTCGCCTGCCGGCTCGGTCAAGCGCTGAACGGTGCCCACTGGGCACCAGCGCCCCTCGCCGGGCGGTTCTCCCGGGCGAATCTCCGATTCGCAGAGGCCTTCCACAAGCCAGCCTGAAACCCGCTCCAAGCGCCCGCTGCCCTTTGGCGGAAGCGACAGCGGTGTTTCAAAGCGCAGTGCCTCCGCTCCCGCTCCCGGGGCTACCGCCCGTTGGGCGTATGCGCCTCGTACGCTACACTTTTCCATCGGCTGCGCCGGGTAAGGTCAAGGTCGTGGAGCGCTGCTCCACACCTCGCAAACTTTTGAAAAAGTTTGATCAAAACTTTTACGCCGCTTCGCGGTTTGGCTCTGCTTTTATTCTTCCGGCTGATTGCGCAGGTCCAGCACCCGTTTGGCCTTGCCCTGGAAGCGCTCCAGGCTCTTGGGGGACACCAGGGTCACCTTGGTCTCCAGCCCCAGCACGCTCTTCAACCGGTCGTGAATCTTATGCTGCAGGGACTGCAGTTCTCCAAAACTTTCCAATAGGGAGCCGTCGATAAGTTCCACCTTGACCTCCAGGGTATCCAGGTAGTTCTTCTTGCGCACCACCAGCTGGTAGTGGGGCCCCACGTTCTCCATGCCCACCAGCACGCTCTCGATCTGGCTGGGGAACACGTTGACCCCCTTGATGATGAGCATATCGTCGGTGCGGCCCATCACCTTTTCCATGCGCACATGGGTGCGGCCGCAGGCGCAGGGCTCGTAATTCAGGCGGGTGATGTCCTTGGTGCGGTAGCGCAGCACCGGCATGCCCTGGCGGGTCAGGGTGGTGACCACCAGCTCGCCGGCCTCGCCGGGGGCCTTCTGCTCCAGGGTGTCCTGGTCGATAATCTCCGGCAGGAAGGCGTCCTCGGCAAAGTGGAGGCCGCAGCGGAGATGGCACTCTCCAGAGACGCCCGGGCCGGTGAGCTCCGTCATGCCGTAGTTGTCCGTGACGGTGACGCCCAGGTTCTCCTCGATGCGCTGGCGCATTTCCTCGGTGCAGCCCTCGCTTCCCAAAATGCCGTACTTCAAGCTGGAATAGGCCTCCTTGGGATAGGGGCTCTCCCGGACCAGCTCCCCCAGGTACAAGGCATAGCTGGGAGTGGCCACCAGGCCGGTGACGCCGAAATCCCGCAGCATCATCAGCTGCTTCTGGGAATTGCCCGAGGAGGCGGGAATGACCGTGGCCCCCACCTTCTCCAGGCCAAAGTGCAGGCCCAGAGCGCCGGTGAACAGGCCATAGCCAAAGGAAATCTGGATGATATCCTCGCTGGTGACGCCGCTGGCCGTGACAATGCGGGCCACGAAATCCGACCAGTTCTCAATGTCCTCTTTGGTGTAAGCCCCCACCGTGGGCTTGCCCGTGGTGCCCGAAGAGGCGTGGATGCGGACGATGTCCTTCATGGGAACAGCCAGCATGCCGAAGGGGTAGTTGTCCCGGATGTCGTCCTTGGTGGTGAAGGGGATGTACTGCACATCCGACAGGACCTTGATCTTGTCCCCGCTGGTGATGCCCGCCGCCCCCAGGCGCTCGTGGTAAAAGGGCACGTTATTGTAGCAGTAATCCACCATGCGGCGCAGGCGCTCCAGCTGGAGCGCTTCGATATCCGGGCGCCTCATGGTCTCGATGTCTTTTTGGAAAAACCTTGTTTCCATGGCCTTGCAAACCTTCTTTCCAGGCTGCAGTCCCTTGCTGAAAGGAGTTTTCTTCCCGCAGCTTCAAGCTGGTAAATCGAGAAAGCAGCCTTAGCTCATTTTACCGTAAATCCCCAGGATTTGCAATAGTTTTTCGACACGCTTCCATTTTTTCCCCCAGCCAGGGCAGGTGGCACTCGAATTTGGGGCCAAAGCGGTGGTCCGCGCACTTTTCGTGAGTGGTTTCGATGGTGCGCCAGGTAAACTCGGTGGCGGTTTCGCAGGCGGCGTTCAGGGACATGCCGTTCAAAAGCCCGCCCAGCAAAGCGGAGGCGAACAGATCCCCGGTGCCGTGGTAGAACCCCTCGATGCGGTCGGTGAGATACAGCTCTGCCTCGCCGGTGGCGGCGTCGTAACAGGCGGTGCCCAGACTGCCCTCCTTCAGCCACACCCCTGTAAGGACAGCCATACGGGGCCCCAGGGCGCACAGCCCTTTCAGAATGCCCTCGATCTGCTGCCGGGTGTAAGGACCCGGGTCGTACTCCCGCTCCAGCAGGTGATGGGCCTCTGTCATGTTGGGCACCACAATATCCGCCCTGCCGCACAAGCGGGCCATGCCGCTGGCCATTTCAGGGGTGTAGGTTTTGTAGAGCTTTCCCCCGTCCCCCATCACCGGGTCCACCATGATGAGGGTGTTTTCCTCCCGGAACCAGTCGAAGATCTGCTCCACCAGGCCGATCTGCCCGGCGCTGCCCAAAAAGCCGCTGTAAAGGGACTGGAACCGGCAGCCAATCCCCTTCCAGTGCTCCGCCATGGGCAGCAGGTCATCGGTCAGGTCCCGGTAGGTAAAGCCGGTAAAGCCGCCGGTATGGGTGGAGAGCACCGCTGTGGGCAGCACGCTGGTCTCCACCCCGCAGCAGGAGAGCACCGGCAGGGCCACGGTCAGGGAACACTTGCCCACCCCGGAGATATCGTGGATGGCAAGGCAGCTCATCTCTTTATATTCCATTGGATATCACGCTTTCTAAAAGGATTGTTGGCTGGGATTAGTGTAGTACAGTTGGCGGGGAATGTCAAACCCGCCAAAGCATTGAACAGCGGGGCCTCCGGCGGCTCTTCCCTCTGACAAGCCGACTCGGCAAACAAAACAAAAAAACGTTTTATTTTCTCCAAAAAATATTTGAAACCATGCGCAACCAAAGAGAGTTTTATGGTATTCTTATAGGTGAAAGGACAGGGAGAAGCCCTGTTCCCCCTGGGGCGGAAGGACCCCGTTTGCAAAGGAGGTAAGAAACGTATGAAAAAGAAAGCCTTGAAACAAATCGTCAGCCTGCTGCTGGGTGTGCTGCTTCTGCTGGGGTGCGCCCTGCCCGCGGGGGCCTTGACCCTGGACCTGGAAAAAACCTACACCGACGTGAAACGGACGGACTGGTTTTACAACGACGTGTACTGGGCCACCATCACGGGAACTATGAGCGGCACGGGCGCCGCCTTTGAGCCAAACGCCCCCATGACCCGGGCCATGCTGGTGACCACCCTGTACAACCGGGCGTCCCCCACGGAGCTGGATTTCAAGAGCAGCCGCTTCCAGGACGTAGAGGCGGATGTATGGTACACCGCTCCCATTGAGTGGGCGGCAAGCCGGGGCATTGTCAGCGGCACGGGCCAGGGAGGCTTCACCTTTGACACCCCCACCCTGGAGACCTTCTCCCCTGCCGCCCCTGTCACCCGGCAGGACGCGGCGGTGATCCTGTACCAATACGCCCAGCTGCTGGGCGCGGACACGGAAACCACCACCTATCCGCTGAACAGCTTCCCGGACGGGTGGGACACCTCCCTTTACGCCCGTGACGCTATGGCATGGGCCGTTGCCCAGGGAATTTTCAAGGGCAGCGATGGGAAGCTCCTGCCGGGGGAGCCATTGACCCGTGCCCAGGCGGCTGCGGTACTCCACAAATTTGCCAATGAGCTCTATTCGCAGGACATGGATGAGACCGCGCTGGGAGAGGCCCCTGTCCACCCGGTGCCGGACGCGGGCTATCTGCTGGGGGACACCATCTACCGTTACCGCATCCCGGAGGTGGACATTCCCGACGTGGACACCACCCAAGTGAACCAGGAGATTCAGGACAGATACGCCCAGCTATACGAGGACGCCATTGCCAGCATGGAGCAGGGGATTGCCCCCATGGTGGACGAGATCGGCTACTTCTGGAACGTGAGAAAATACGGGGACAAGATTCTCTCCCTGGTGACCTGGGAGCGCTCTAACGAGACGAATTACCGCTTCCGAGTGTGGAACATCAGCATGGAGACAGGCCAGCAGTGGAACACCGGCGAAGCGGTGCTGGAGCTTTCTGAGGACTCTTTAGAGGGCTACGAGTTGGCCGCCCAAGAAGCCTTGGACGCCGCCTTTGACAAGTGGTTGGAGTTCCGAGGCCTGACGGACGAGGGGCTGGTGGAAGAGCTGCGCCAACAGACCCTCTCCCCGGAGAACCTCTCCCTGGAGGGCGTGCCGCTGTTCTTCGGCACGGACGGCCAGCTGTGGATGGCCGGGTGCGTCTGGCACGACCTGGACTCCCAGCGGCGGTTTGTGTGCCTGCCCCTGGGGGACCTCGCCCGGTTTTGGGACCGCTAAGCGCGCCGGGCATCCGCGCGGCGAAAATAAAGGGGACCATAGATTTTTAAGTAGAGAGAAGGTAGAGAGGGCCGCTGGGAAACCGGCGGCCCTTTTCCCTGGAAAAACAAGGGATTTACAAACCCCGCAGAAAATGGTAAACTAATTAGTAATTATCGGCTTTTGGATGAAACCGGCCGGAAAGGATGGCGCATCACGATGAAGGGCTATAATGACAAGCGGCGCAAGCTGTTCATCCGCATCACGGCAACAGTGCTGGCCGTGCTGATGGTGGCCACGGTGTTCTCTGTGCTGCTGTTCCGGTAAGAGAGCGTTCGTTTTGGTTCAATGAATTTTCGCCGCCCTGGCGGCATGGAGGGTAATTTAGAATGAGCAACAAGGGAAAGTACTATCTCACAACAGCCATTGCCTACACGTCCGGCAAGCCCCATATCGGCAACGTGTACGAGATTGTGCTGGCGGACGCCATCGCCCGCTTTAAGCGTATGGAGGGCTATGACGTGTTCTTCCAGACCGGCACCGACGAGCACGGCCAGAAAAACGAGCTGAAGGCCGAAGCCGAGGGCGTGACCCCCAAGGAGTTCGTGGACAAAGTGGCGGCCATCATCAAGGAGCAGTTCGATTTGATGAACGTGTCCTACGACCACTTCATCCGCACCACCGACGATTACCACGAGAAAGAGGTGCAGAAGATCTTCAAGTACCTGTATGACAAAGGGGACATCTACAAGGGCGCTTACGAAGGCCTGTACTGCACCCCCTGCGAGAGCTTCTGGACTGAGAGCCAGCTCATCGACGGCAAGTGCCCCGACTGCGGCCGGGAGGTCCACCCCGCCAAGGAGGAGGCCTATTTCTTCAAGATGAGCAAGTACGCCCCCCGGCTGATTGAGTATATCAACCAGCACCCGGAGTTCATCCAGCCCGTGGCCCGGAAGAACGAGATGATGAACAACTTCCTGCTGCCCGGTTTGCAGGATTTGTGCGTCTCCCGCACCAGCTTCAAGTGGGGCATCCCGGTGGAGTTCGACCCCAAGCACGTGGTGTACGTCTGGCTGGACGCGCTGACCAACTACATCACCGGCATCGGCTACCACTGCGGCGGGGAATCCACCGAGCAGTTTGGGAAACTGTGGCCCGCAGACCTGCACCTGATCGGCAAGGACATCATCCGGTTCCACACCATCTACTGGCCCATCTTCCTGATGGCCCTGGACCTGCCCCTGCCCAAGCAGGTGTTCGGCCACCCCTGGCTGCTGATGAACGGGGGCAAAATGAGCAAATCTAAGGGGAATATCATTTACGCCGACGACCTGGTGAACATGTTCGGCGTGGACGCGGTGCGGTACTTCCTCTTGCACGAGATGCCCTATGACAACGACGGCAACCTGACCTGGGAGCTGGTGTGCGAGCGGACCAACTCTGACCTGGCCAACGTGCTGGGCAACCTGGTGAACCGCACTGTCTCTATGAGCAACAAGTATTTTGACGGCGTTGTGACCGGCACCGGCGTCACCGAGGCCGTGGACCAGGACCTGAAGGCTGTGGCCGCCGCCTGCCGGGACAAGGTGGCGGAAAAGATGGCCAGCCTGCGGGTGGCCGACGCCATCACGGAGATTTTCGCCTTGTTCAAGCGCTGCAACAAGTATATCGACGAGACCATGCCCTGGGCCCTGGCCAAGGATGAGGAAAAGAAGCCCCGGCTGGCCCAGGTGCTCTACAACCTGGTGGACTGCATTACTTTGGGCGCCAGCCTGCTGAAGGCCTTTATGCCGGAGACGGCAGAGAAGATCCTGGCCCAGCTCAACGCCCAAGCACGGGATTGGGAGGATTTGGATAAGACCGGCCTGTATCCCAGCGGCGGCAAAGTGACGGACAAGCCGGAAATCCTCTTTGCCCGGCTGGACGTGGACGAGGTGATGGAAAAGGTCACCGCCATGGAGGAGGCGGCCGCCAAAGCCCAGCTGCCCGCCATCGAGGTGGAGCCCCAGCTGGAGGAAAAGGTGGACTTTGACACCTTCTGCAAGTGCGACTTCCGGGCCGTGAAGGTGAAAGCCTGCGAGGCGGTGAAAAAGAGCCAGAAGCTGCTGCGGTTCACCCTGGACGACGGCACCGGCGTGGACCGGCAGATCCTCTCGGGCATTCACAAGTGGTATGAGCCGGAGGACCTGATTGGCAAGACGCTGGTGGCCATTGTGAACCTGCCCCCCCGGAAGATGATGGGCCTGGAGAGCTGTGGCATGCTGATCTCCGCGGTGCACACGGAAAAGGGCGAGGAGGCCCTGCACCTGTTGATGGTGGACGACAGCATCCCTGCCGGGGCCAAGCTGTGCTAAGTCCGTGACCGGACGGGACAGGACGCGGGACGGACGCTTGGGCGTCCGGGAATGGCGGGTACCGTCAGCTTCCGGACGCGGAATATAGCCCGGCGTGTTCTGCGGGAAAACATTTCCG